>DAINBB010000001.1:0-68496 GCA_036733165.1 Halobacteria archaeon
GGGCGGATATTTCTTCCTGTAGGGCCTCGGTTCCCTCACAGGCCATGAATGGTACATCTTTAGCTTCTTCTCGCCGGACAGGGTCTTCACGGTGGCGATGAAGTCCTCGATGTCATATTCTCCCTCCGCCGCTATCTCGAGAAGCTCGCCCGAGACACCGGGTGGCACAAGGATCTTGTGGACCACCATGTCAGACTCGGGCACCTCGCCGAGTATCTCGCCTCCGCCCAGGAAGGTCCCAGCCTTCATGGTGGGTTTGAACTTCCAGGACTTTTTAGGCAGTTCATCCACTTGTATCCCCCTTTCGATGAAGTTGCCCTGTGCCTTCATTATATCGGCCAGCGGACGCTGGATCCCGTCATAAATGTTCTTAATGAGTCCAGGCCCCAGCTTGACAGACAGCGGAGAACCTGTGGCAATGACCTTTTCTCCCACCTTAAGACCTGCAGTTTCCTCATAGACCTGCATTGTGGCCTTGTCTTCCACGAGCTCTATTATCTCGCCTATCAGATTGTTTTCACCGACACGGACCACTTCATACATCTTTGCCCCCCGCATGTTCTCGGCCACAACGACAGGACCAGATATCTTGACTATATTACCTTCGATCAATAAATCCACCTCAAATGCTAACACCTACAGCTTTCTTTATCAATTCCTCAAATGGATCTTCTTCGGGAGCCCCATGTTTGTCTGGAACCTCGATTATAACAGGAACTATCTTCTTGGTCTGGTTGAACTTGTTTATCTGTTCACGGATGAGCCCTGCCATAGGGGAAGATATCACCAACAGGCCAATCTCCTTGTCCGACGTGGCCCTGACAAAGGCTTCCCTAACAGCGGATGTCTCATCGCATACCTCATAAAGGTCCTTGACCCCTATCAGGCCAAACCCCGTGATCATGTCAGAACCGCCGATGACCGCTATTCTCATTCCTACACCCCTATGTACCTCTTTATCTTCTCAGGTTCTATACCTTCGTATATCCCTATTATTATGGCCTTCAGCTTTCTGACCTCTGATTGCTTCTGGGCAAGGAACCCGATTATGGGGCCAACGCCCAAGGGATTCAGTATCGAGATGTCCTTTCCCTTCTGCACCACCATGTCCTGCAGTGCCTGCTCGATGATCGCGAGATTCTTCTGTTTCTCGAACTCGGTCATGTTATCCTCGAAGACCTTGGCGTATCTCGTCCTTGCAAGAATGCTCAGGACCACCCCTATCTCCTCCGAGGACGCTATGCCCTTGAGGTCTTCCAAGGGGACGCTGTATGTCACAGGCAGGAAGTTACCAGGTATGTCCCCGATCTCCTCCATGGAGTTGAGCCTGAGCGCGGCAAGTATGTTGGTAATATCGATGATCATGCCGTAGTATTCCTTCAGGAGCTGTATATTGTCATCCCTGCTGTGTTCAAGGAACTTCCAAAGGGACTCGTAGTAGTAGCTGAGAAGCTCGTTTTCTATTACGACAAGTTCCTCGTCCTGGACATTGTTGAGAACATGCTCGAACTCTGGGGTAAGGGACATCACCACCTCGTCGACCGACTTGGACTTGGACATCTGTTCCCTCTGCGAATCTGTAAAGGTGCCTATTCCGATGAGATAGTCATTCGGGTCCTTTTTCGCATCGAGACACCTGAGCGTCCTTATGATGTTCTCGATGTCCCATCTCTTGAGAAGCACTTCGAATATCGGATTTACAGAGTCCGGCGTTATGTGATATACCTCATCATAGACCGCGGCCAAGTGATTGTTCAGGGCGCGCTCTATGTCGGTGACCTTGTATCCCTCGCCCACGAACTTGTTGAGGTAATCCACATACTCAGTCTCCTTGAGCATGTTCACGATCTCCTCCAAGCTCCTTGATTCAGCCAGTTCTCCAAAGGTCCCGTTCGAGATGATCTTGCCCTGTTTGGCCATGATCCTGGCGTTGGGGTATGCGAATGGGGATATCTGGCGTACAATCCCCGCTGTCTTGGTCATTATTATCAGGAGGACCAATCCGATTGGTATCATCAAAAGATAGAACTCGCTCATCAAGAACACCTAAAACATCATATCTGCAAGTTGCTTTCTGACCTCACGTTTCCTTCTCTCAAGCCTCGTGACAAAGGAGTTGTCCACGACGACGCCCTTCTCGGATATCGCCATCGCCCCGCTTATGCCCGCGTCGACAAGTTCCAGCTTGGTCTTCACGCCCGTTGTCTTTGTAATATCCTTCTCGATCGCTGACTTGTCCTTCTTGAGCGCCTCGATCCCAGAGCAATTTGACCTTATGGTCAGATTTCCGCCCCCAAGGGATACGCAAGCCTCGACGGTGATCATTTTCATGACCTCCGGGAAGTTCGGTATCTTGCTGGGGTCCTGTAGCCTTGATTTGGTCTCTTCCAAGATTGCAGAAAGCTCCATCTCCTTGGCCTCCAGTATCTTCCTCCTGGTATCCAGACGCGCCTGTGAAAGTATTCTGCTTCTGTCGGTCGCGGCCTCTTGCCTGCCCTTCTTGAGCATCTCCTCCCTCATCTCATTGGCCTCTTTCATCGCGGCAGAGGTTACTTCCTCCACCTGTTTCTCGGCATAGGACAGTATGTCCTTCGCCTCGGCCTCGGCATCTGAGAGGATCTTGTCGATGATCTTCTTCTTACCGTCTTCGGATGCCTTCTCAAGACCTGTGATATTACTGCCTTCTGCGACCATTACCTAGCGCCACCCATCATGCTATTCCAAACAATATCATCATTATCGCGACTGCAAGGCCGAACACCGCAGCTATCTCTGACATCGCTCCAAAGACTATGTTCTGTGTCAGGAGCGAATTGTCCTTGGCCACTGCGCCTATACCTCCGGCACATGTTATGCCCTGGCCAATGGCCGAAAGCCCTGCGAGACCTATGGCCAGGCCTGCGCCTATTGCCACGTAACCCGCCGTCTGGGAGATGTCGGCGGCCTCCCCACCGATAATGCCTGTAAAGTACATTATCAGAAATGCGACTATAAGACCATAGATACACTGCGTCTGTGGCAAAAGCTCCAGCAAAAGGGAGTTTTTAAAATTGTTCTTATCCTCAGCCACAGAACCTGCAGCAGCTGCCCCTGCTATCCCTATGCCAAGACCCGAGCCAACTGCGGCGACACCTATCGCCAATCCGGCCCCAATCATTGCCAATGATACTCCGTCCATTTATTCACCTCTTATCCTTAACATATCTTGTATAAGTTCTCTCGAACCTCAAAGGCTCGAATTTCTTGCCTTCAGCATTGTAAAAATAACTGAAAAACTCCACATAGTGCAACCTAAGGGAATGTACGAATCCACCTAAGCCGTTTATGGCAAGGTTGAACACATGCCCACCGATGAACACTACGACAGCAAATATTATACCTATCTGCAGACCGGCTATCTTCATGTTCCATGCCATCTGGGAGAATAGATTCATCACCATACCTATACCGGCTGTGGAGAGCGCCATCGCGAGCAACCTGGCATAGGAGAGCCAGTTCCCCATGAATCCAGGAAAACTCATGAAAGCCGTTATTATGCCGGTAGGGCCATTTCTGAGTCCATTCACGACTATTATTGCCAACGAAAGCGCTATTGGTCCGCCAGCAAGGGCGATCATCGTTGACGTTGATACACCGACCACCATGCTAACGGCAGCACAGACGACCCCAATAATCAGTAGCAGCCACGATACGTTCTCAACTATGCCCTCCCGCATGTTGCCGTTGTGCATCCTCTGGTAGAAACCAAGGATGTTCGCTATGCCAAGATGCAACAGGCCGACGGCCAATGAAAATATGAGTATCTCCATGGCGCCATAGAGCGGGTCGGCAATGAACGGGAGATTCGCATTCAGGTAATTCTTTCCATTCACAAAGTCTCCGAAATAGCTGCCAAAGGCGATCCCAGCAACCGCCGTCGCTATTCCTCCATAAAAAAGTATGAGGCCAAAGTCCCTCATGGTGCCACTCTTGACGTTCTTTACAAGGAACAGCCCTATCAGCGTTATGATCACGCCATAGACGAAATCCGTCATCATTATGCCAAAGAACGCCGTGAAGAATATCGCGAAGAACTTGGTCGCGTCGATCTCATTGTACCGTGGCAGGCCATAAAGTTCTGTCAGGACCTCAAACGGTCTGAAGAACCCCTTGTTGCTAAGAAGCGTGCCAGGTTCCCTGTCCGGTTCCTTCAGCTTGAGGACCACGGCGTCATGTGCCATTACCACATCGACCACCTGTTTTTCCCTCTTCACTGGATAATGGCCCTCGACGGCTATAACGTTCTTCGTCGCGGCCATGTTCTTGAACGCGGCGGCCTTCTCAGACTCTATCTCAAGCAGTTCCTTCAGAGTGCGCAACTCGTGTTCCCTCTCATCGGCTATCTTAAGTATCTCGGAGATGTTTGACTCCCTCTCGGATAGAAGGTCCTCCTTCTCCTTTCTAAGGATGTCAATGACCTCCCTCGGTTTGCCTTGCAGCTCAGGGACATCTCTCCTCTTTATGGAGTGTGTGGAAAATATCAGATCAAGGCTTCTTTCCTTTTCCTTGAATGTGGTTATGAATATCATATCCTTCCAAAAGTCCACCCGGCAGAATCCATCGGTTGCGTCAACAACGGCCTTTCTGATGGACTCGTTGTCCGGCCCCGTGAGCTTGCCGATGAGCTTAAGGGTCCTCTCTGTGGACTGCAACACATTGAGGTCGATGTCAAGGTCGGAGAGCTCCTCTAGAAAATCAATCTTTTCCTCCAGGTCATCGGCCTTCTCCTCTATATCAGCGATCTCGTGCTCCAGGCCCTTCAATTTGGGATCAAGGTCGGCTATGACCTTGTCAGCGTCGCTCACAAGGTCTCCGGCACATTGGAGACATACCTCTGTCTTGGCTATCTCCTGGCCCCGTAGGGCTTCCATAAACGTGAGTTTGTCTTTGGGGGCATAGTTACCTAAAAAGTTCAGCATCCTGTCTATCTGTATGGACTTCGACAGGCATTCCTTTGTTGCGGAGGGAACCTCATACCTGCCGGTCATCTCGGACTCTATTATCTCTATGCATTCCAGATCATAGAGGTCCTGTACCAAAAGGTCCTTCTCATCCTTGAGCACCAGAAGCTCGAGTTTTTTCATGCGAGCGGGAAAGATCATCTTATCACGCTCGAAATTGCTGTCTCGACCCCCCTGGAAAAATTAACCTTTGATGCCTTTCTAAGGGACTCTAGATCGTTCTCGCCATCATGGACTATCTTCTGAGCCTCCTCATTCGCTTCCTTGATAGAGAATTCTTTTATTTTCTTGATTTCCTCTATGGTCTTTGACCTTGTTGAAGAGACGATGTCATCCCTTCTTAAATCGGCATCCTCTAGTATCCTTTTCATGTCAGATTTTGCTTTTTCCACAATACGATCGGCGCTGTCCTCCGCTTCCTTGATTTCCAAAAGAGATTCTAACAATAGCTCTCCCCCCAAATTGGTAGTATAAACCACTTACAATGGAAAAAATATAAACTTTTCCCTACATTCTATTATAAAAAAATACTACATTATTGAATATTATTTTACAATTTGATAAAAATGATAAAGATTGATTTACGATTTTGAAATAAAAAGGAATATTCTTAAATAAGAATTATATAAAAACGCTCCAAGACGTTCAAAATTGGAGCAACTGTACCTTCTTCGCTCAGGCGAGGGGGTTTACCTTCCTCCTATTTATTTCCCAGTGGGAGATTCCAAGGCTTAGAGCGCCCATCAACGAGGGGATCCAGAAGGATATGAATCTGTCAATTATCGTGACCCCAACGGCTATGGAAGGATCGATTCCAAACCCGGAGAACAAGATGATCATCGCGCCCTCCGTGGTCCCGAAACCACCCGGCGAGAAGGGGATCATTCCCATGAAGGTGGAGACAACTGCGACCACGGCCAGAACCGTAAAGGAGACCGAGACGCCAAAAGCCAAGAAGACCAGATAGGTCCTCAGTATCCAAAACGCCCATATCGCCATTGACAGGAGGGACGATACCACTAACATCTTCCTGTCCTTTATGAAATCCCTTATGGTGTCATTGAATAGCCTGAGCTTGTCATCAACCAGGTGTTCGTACTTGGAGGCCTTTCCAGGCGAAAATCTTTCAACAAGATTCATGAAAAACTTCACTATCCTTTTGCCCTGGTCAACATTGTAAACGATGTACATAACGGCCCCCACGATCCCTGTCAGGAAGACTATGGCTATGGTCAATGTTACAAGCACCATTCCAGGAGGGTCCCAAAAGAACAGGATGTTGAATATTCCAAGATAACCCAAGAGAATGTAGGGCATGGTGTCGAATATCCTATCGGACAGGACGGTAGCGAAGGAGCTACTGTTGTCTATGCCGGTCAGTTTTGCCAGAAGGTAGGCCCTAAGGGGTTCACCCCCACCCTTTCCCATGGGTGTCACGTTGTTGACGAAAGCGCCCGACAGAAGGGATAGGAACAGCGGCCCTGAGGGCACATTGGGTTCCACGCAGTTGATTATGTTGCGCCACCTCATCCCACCGACATAGATCGACGCCAGAGAGGCAACTGTAGCGAATATCACAAACGAGCTCTCCGCGCTTTGGAGGGCGTTCCATGCCTCGCTGAATCCCACCTTCCTGACAAGTAGGAAAAGGATCAGCAAGCCGATTGAAAACGTTACAGCCGTCTTGGTCATTCTACTTTTGGTTATCACGAGAAAACACTCCTTTGACAAAGTTCACTAGGGTGTCTTTGTAGCCAAATTTAATCTCCTGATATGGTTCATTATAAAAATATATCCTAAGTACTACAAATAATATGCCTAATATCATGGGCCCGACGATGACGCCTATGGCCCCAAAGGCGAAAAGTCCCCCTATCGCCCCTGCAAGTATGATGAGGGGATGGATGTTGGCGGCGTCGCCGGAAATCCTAGGCCTTATGTACATCTCCGGTATGAGGGATATGAATACATACGTCGTTGCAAGCACCACCAATGCATACTGATATTGGCCCTGGTATATGTACCAAAGGAACAGCGTCACCTGTATCATCCAGGGACCTATGATAGGTATGAAGTCTATCATGCCAGTGAATATCCCAAGGAGAAGGGCGTGGGGCAACCCTAACAGATAATACACTATTACAGATATGATGCCAGTGAAAATGGCCTTGAAGAGATATCCTATGATCACTGCCTGGAAGATGATATCTATGCTCCTTATCAGCTGCGTGAACTTATCCCTGAAGTTCACCGGTGCCAGTATGCACATCTTGTCGATGATCCTTTGGCTGTCCCTGAGAAAGTAGAAGGACATGACAAGGCTCAGCAGAAGCTTGAACAGCAATACCGGTATGCCCAATGTCAGGTTGAGGGCGTAGTCGTAGAGGACACCCCCCAGTTCGGTCGCCTTGGCCTGTATCGTGTCTATCGTGGACTGGCTCAGCGTATCGAAGTCTATGAAGAACATCACCCTCTCGGTGATGTATTCCATAAGTTCGTCCGCGTTTGTTATCGATTCGCCTATGATGAGGGAGATGTCAGACTTCTGGAATGTCGACACCAGTTCGTTCAGGGTATACAGGCCTATGAACGTGAGGGGTATTATCATAAAGAACATGGAGATGAACACCGAAACGCCCTTGTTGGAGACCTTCCTGTTGATGGAGTCGTGCATGGGGCGTATCAGGTAGGTGATGACTATCGCCATGACGAAGGCATCTATTATTGGCGATATGGTTTTTATGCCAAAATAAATCAATATCACGAAGGCAACTATGGCAGCGATCTCGGTGAGTCTTTTCTCCAACTTATCACCATGTGGTCATTGAGGGTCATACATCGACATTGAGCCCCAACTTCTCTTGAAGCTCCTTATATCTGTTCCTTACGGTGACCTCTGTCACCTTGGCAACCTCAGAGACCTCTCTCTGGGTCCTTCTCTCTCCCTTCTCGATAGAAGCGATATATAAAGCTGCTGCAGCTACGCCCATCGGTCCCCTTCCGGAAGTGAGACCAAGCTTTATCGCTTCCTCCAATATCTCGATGGCCCTGGACTGCACAGATGTGGACAGGCCGAGCTCTGAGGCGAATCTCGGCATGTAATCAACGGGATTGGTGGGATTGATCTTCAGATTCAGCTCCTTGGTGATGAATCTATAACTTCTACCGATCTCCTTCTTGTCCACCCTCGCGTGTTCCGCTATCTCGTCCAAGGTCCTCGGCACGCCCCTCATACGGCAGGCGCCGTATAGGCATGCCGCGGTGACGGACTCTATGGACCTGCCTCTGATAAGATTCTCCTCCACCGCCTTCCTGTATGTGACAGCGGCCTGTTCCCTTATGCTCCTGGGCAATGAGAGATGAGAGGATATCCTATCAAGTTCCGCCATGGCGAATGCAAGATTCCTTTCGGCAGCGTCAGATACACGGATCCTTCTCTGCCACTTTCTCAATCGGTAGATCTGTGCCCTGTTGGTCGGCGAGATGTCCCTTCCATGGACATCCTTGTTCCTCCAGTCTATTATAGTAGATAGGCCCTTGTCATGGATAGTGAACGTCATGGGCGCCCCGGTCCTGCCCCTCTTGTCCCTCTGATCGTTGTCGAAGGCCCTCCACTCGGGGCCCATGTCATAGAACTTGTCCTTGAGGACCAGGCCACAGGATGTGCATATAAGTTCCCCCTGTCAAAATCGCGAACAAGTTTGAGGCTACCACATTCGGGACAAGCCTTCTTAATCTGTTCCTCTTGTTCGGGCAACATATCACCTCAAATACAGCACGGTTTCACAAAAATCGTCATCTGAGAAAAGTATGACCTTGACAAATGGATCGTCAACAGGCCCAAACACATCTACAACCCTGCCAACCTCTTTCATGTTTCTATCTATCACAACCTTACCCATCGTGTTGGCAGAAATCTTTTTTCCCCGCACGACAACGGTCCTCCCAGAAACGTTGATAACCTCACCTAATCTAGAAACCATAATCTAACAGTTATCTCTAGATGTCTTTAAGTAATTTTCGTAAAGTTTATATATAAGAAAATCAATTTATACATAATAATGTTTATTAAAATACGATATATTTTTAAAGAATCCCTCTTTGATATAAAATCACTTAATATTTCGGAGGACAATTAGTTGGCTAACCTCAAATTGTTAGTGCTTGATGTTCTAAAGCCTCATAAACCGATTTTGCCAGAATTCGCCGAGCAGTTGTCATCCCTCCCCAACGTAGTGGGTGTTAATGTGTCTCTTCTCGAAATCGACCAGAAGACGGAAACGGTCAAAATATCGATAGTGGGAGAGAACATCAACTTCAGCGAAGTGGAGGATGCCATAGAATGCCTTGGTGGTTCCATACATTCAATCGACAAGGTAGCTGCAGGCAAGAAGATAATCGAAGAAGTGGACACTAATCAGGACAGGTAGTTCATTTCTCTACAGCTTTCCTGATGAATCCTATCCATTCATCGATGCCTTTGCCGTTCTTGCAACTGGTCATGATTGACCTTTTGCAGCCACACCTTAGTGAATCCTCCGCCATTTTTTCTGCAGAGGCACCCACATACTCCGAGATGTCCACCTTGTTTACCACAGTCAGGTCGGATATCTTGAATATGACAGGATGCTTCATCACGATGTCGTCGCCCTCTGATACGGAAACTACAACTATCTTGTAGTGCTCTCCAAGATCGAAGTCAGAGGGGCATATGAGATTGCCAACATTCTCAATGAACACGATATCGATGTTCTCCAGGTCCAGCTTCTCCATGCCGTGCTCGACAAAATGCGCGTCGAGATGACACTCCTTCCCAGTCGAGATGGGTATGGAGGTCACGCCATGGGCGGAAAATCTATCGCTGTCAAACTTTGCAACGACATCTCCTGCAAGCGTCGCGACCGTGTAATCGTCCTTCAGAAGATCGATCGCCCTCTCGATGAGGCATGTCTTTCCAGAACCTATGGCGCCCATAACATTGAAGACTTTCACGTTGTTACGGTCGAACAGCTCCCTGTTTTCAGAAGCTATTCTCTTGTTGACCCTCAATATGTCCTGTTCCACCTTTACATCTGCAACCTTGTGCATTATCTCTCAACCCTTATTCTCTTAACCGACATCTCTCGGCCTTTAAATATAAAAGTATTGGACGAACCACAATTTAGGCAATCAAACCTTGGAACAGTGAAGTGATAATAAGGGTCATTCTCCATCTCAACCCTCGATTCCTCGCCACATTCGTTGCACTTTATGATGCCGGGTTCCTTGAGGATGGCAACTTCCGTGTCCTCCCCAATAGTCCCCTTTAGGAACTCCTTGATCCAAAACTCCAATTGTTCCTCTGATATTAACGAGAGTTCCCCTATGGCGATCTCTATCAATAATATTCTCTTCGCATCCTCCTTCTCGGATTCCTCTAAGGCTATCTTTACGGCTGATTGGGCCACTGTCACTTCATGCATCCTTATAAGCTACATACCAAGCTTTAAAAATATTGCAATAGAACGATGACTCATGAGGATCACCACCAAGGATGGCGCAGGGGGGCGTAGGATGCAAGAATTCCTGAAAGAGGTAATCCTAGGCACCTTCGGGGACTCCAGGGTGGGCAGTATCGGACTTCATGACCTTGACGATGGCGCCTCATTTGGTGATAATTACATCATCACGACAGATGGGCACACAGTTAAGCCCGTCTTCTTCAATGGCGGCGACATAGGGAGATTGGCTGCCTGCGGCACATTCAATGATGTAAGCGTGATGGGTGCCAGACCAATACTTCTCACAAGCTCCATGATAATCCAGTCGGGTTTCGAGATGGACGGTATCAAAGAGATAATGACCTCTATAAGAAAATCCTGTGACGAGGTTGGCGCCAAGCTGGTGGCCGGCGACACAAAGGTCGTGGAGGATGATATAGGGATCTACATCTCCACCACTGGCGTCGGCGAGAGGTGGGATGGCCTTGACCATAACAGGGACATGTTGCGCGAATGCGGAAGGGAGGGAGATGTATTTGTCAGGGACTGCGGACTAATGCCTGGCGACAACATCATCCTTTCCGGAACGGTCGGGGACCACGGCGTATCGTTGATGGCCCTAAGGGAAGAGTTGGGGATATTTGGAGACCTATGCTCCGATGTATGCCCCATATGGGATGTTGTGGAGAAGGCGCTACTGGCAGGGGGTGTGAGTGCAATGAAGGACCCCACCAGAGGCGGAATTTCAGGAGCCTTGAACGAGATGGCCGCCAAGTCAGGTTGCGGCATCCTCATCGAAGAGGAGAACATCCCAACAAATCGTTCCACGGTGGCGGCCTCGGAGATACTTGGCATAAACATCCACGATGTCGCAAACGAGGGAAAGGTCATCATGGGGGTCGCCGAGGACCGGGCAGAGGAAGTGCTCAAGGCTGTAAAAAGGTCGGGATACGGGAGGGATGCCGCCATAATAGGCGAGGCGACCGAGGGAAAGAGGGTCTTTCTGAGGACCAGAATAGGCGCCAAGAGGCTTGTCAACATGCCGGAGGGCGATCCCGTGCCCAGGGTCTGTTAGTTCAATCTATTTTGAATATAAACCAATATTTTAAATACATTGGTTCAATACCTGTATCATGGCCGAAGATGAAGAGCTTTTTCATGTAGTGTCTATGAACGATGAAAAGGCCAAGATAATAGCTATGGAATTGGCGAACGACAAGGGAAGGATGGTACTTGACGCCATATTCGAGGGAAAGAAATCATCATCCGAGATCTCCAAGGAGCTCAACATCAATCTGCCTACGGTCCTCTTTCACATCGAGAGGCTCATAGATGCCGGCGTGATAAAGGTCATTGACACCAACCTCTCAAAGAAGTTCAGGGAAATAAAGTATTATGGTCCGTCAAAGAGGGCCATATTGATCATACCGGAAAAGGAAAGGTCATCCCTGGACGATGTGTCAGGAGGGTTGATCAGCGGCATCAACGCCAAGCTTCTGGGAATAACCGGAATGTTGGGTGCGGCCCTCTCGGGCGGTTTCATCAGATTGTTCTCAAAGAGTTCCGATATGGCGGACAAGGCGGTTCTTGAGGTTCAAAACGACTGCTTGGCACCTACCACTGAAGGGGTCAGGGATGCGGCAAGTACGTTTCTGACATTGCCGTCCAATATGGAAATCGTTGGCATTGTCATCGCTGCGGCGGTGATAGCCGTGTCTGTTGTAATGGTGGCACAGAGAGTATTGAAAAAAAGGAAAAATTGAACTTATTTTTTCTTCTTGACCCTTGCGAAACCTGCCAGCAATCCTATCAAGGTAACAATGAAACCGACGCCCAGCCCCACTACCAGATAATGATTCTTCCCTATGGTCTCGACAACCGGGTCTGGTGTCAATGAGACGACCAGTTCAGAGTATATCGTGTCCAGATACTGGGAACATTCTTCCGATTTGTCATCCACGCCGGCCATGTCATACAGTTCCTTGGCCAGTGCAAAATCCAGTATGGCACTCTTATAGTCCTTGCTAGAATAGTATTCGACCGCGGATGCATAGGAGGCGTCCCCCATCTCCTCATATGTGAGCTCGCTGGACTCGAGCACCTTGAACGAAACGGTCTTGCTCTGTTCATAGACCTTTCCATTTCTGTCACTGTAGTTTATGAAGAGCTGTATCTCGAACTCACCGACGCCGATGGCTGAGGTGAAGACGGCTATGGTCCCCGTCAGTGTCTCATTTGGACCCAACGTAGATACCGTCTCAGAGAGATTTACCTGTCCAACAAAACTTGGATACTCGCTAGCAATGCTTGCCTCCATCTCCATCGCGTCGTCAGAACCCAGATTCTTCAGCGTGAAGCCCAGCATCAGTGTGTCCCCCTCGGTGGCGATGTTGTTATCAGAGAAAGATATGCTTAAGGCAGGTATTCCATGTATCACGTTTATCGAGAAGTATATGGGATCCTCCCGCCATGGGCTGCATCCTTGGCTGCAGGGCCCCCTCTTTCCTGTGAGGACCAGAGGGATCTGGTAGTTTCCCCCAGCCAGTTCATTGTCAAGGGTGAACGTCAGTGTGGCGGTAGCCGTCTCTCCAGGCCTCAGATATGAGTCTATATGATCGTTGCCTTCATAAAGAACGGGTGCCCCATCAGGCTCATTTATCGTCATGTGTGAAAGTAAGGTCTGATCTATCAGTTCCTGGTCTATGAACATCACAGCGTCCCATAACTTTTCAGTGGTGTCGGTCGATACATTCGTGACCTCCACGACCAGTGTCACGGTGTCCCCGACAGATATGCTTACAGGATCGACATCCACAACCTCCAATTCCAGTGCGAAGTCCTCCGCGGCTGCTTGAAGGCCCATAGGAGCGAAGAGAAATATTATTAGCAGTAGTAGAGGCAATACGGCCTTAATATTCATAGGAACACCTTAACATAAGATTTTGTATAAAAATATAAACTTTCCTATGGGCCATTATCATTCCTGTATCGAGGTGTACAAGTTAAATATTTATACGTTGTTCATAATCTTATCAAGAAAATCGTTTTTATAATAGGTGAATTGATGGTCTCCAAGAAAGAAAAGAAAGAAGAGGCAAAACAACAGAAGTTAACAAAGCTCAAGAAAAGGAAACTTGAAAAACATAAACGCAAACAGATGGAGAAGAAGTTCCTATACAGAAACAAGTCGGTCATCTTGGGCATCTCTGCAATAATTGTCCTGATACTCGGTTCGTTCGGCGCTTATTCAATATATGAATACACTCAAGAAGGGAAATCCATCGTGAACCTGGGCGATGAGGTGAATTTCAACTTCATATGCTATTATGATAACGGTTATGTCATCGACCACACGTTGGTCTCCACGCCAAACGATGTCACGGTGGACACGGACCTGGGTGGTGACCAGCTGAAAAACTCACAAAGCCTCCTGATTGGTGGTTACCAGACCGTGAGCGGGGTGCTTATCCCACTTTACTGGAACGATGAGATGTTCCTGGAGGAAAAGAAGGGGGAGACTTTCTACATATCGATCCCTGCTGAGGACGTGTACGGCCCTGATTACAGCCCAATAACGGAGGCGGAGAGACTCTTCAACGTGTCAAGGGAGACAGAGATGGACAGGTACGGCTCGATGGACCTTGACGAATTCGAGGAGGATTACGGCACCCCTGAGGTTGATATGGAACTTGAGATCGACGATTACAATGTCAAGATCATCTCGGTTGGGGATGACACGGTCGAGTACGAGTTCATGTATGAGGAAGGGGACTCCATAATGTATGAGTATGGGAGCGGCCAGATCACGGACAAGACCGATGACAAGTTTGTGATCTTTTACGATGGCACTACGGACGAGGTGTTCTACGCCCTCGTAGGTTCGGTGTACCTTCCCGTGCACATTAAGGAGGTCACAGATGACGAGCTTGCCATCGAGGTGGACCATTACAATTACAAGGTACTGATAGACAACATAGACAAAGACGTCATAGACCAGGACGACTGGAGCATATCGGACGGGGATTTTGTCATAGTCAGGTACATAGGGTACTATGAGGGTGGCGAGGTGTTCGCTTCCTCGATCACAGACGATATAGAGCTTACCAGTGACCTGCCGCTTGATGACACCTACGAACATGAGCCACTATACCTTACCGTTACCCCCGGAACGACCATAGATGGCACCAGCACCGTGATCGAAGGTTTCAACGATGCGTTGAAGGGGATGGTCGCTGGCGAGGAAAAGACGATAGAGGTGCCGCCGGAGGAAGGATACGGGGAGTATGATGAAAGCCTCGTCGAGGAGATCAACTACCTGGTGGGCGTCTATGACCTGATAGAGGTCGTTCCAAAGTCTGTCACAATGACACTTGAGGACTATATCGAGCAATATGAAAGCGAACCTTATGTGGGAGACACGATAACATACTCGTACGGCACTGGAATGATCACCGATGTCGAGGATGGTGTCACGATAGAACTAGAACTAGTGGAAGAGGACGAGTTCTATTACCACAACGTAACTGCCATGGTAATCGATGAGGATGACGAGACCATAACGATAGAACATTATCCGATAGACGGAGGCTTTGTTTACACTGACGTGCTAGAACTGGCCTACGTGTCAGTCCAAGATGACACCTTCACGATAGAATATGACCCAGAGGAGTTCGAGGTGGGCGGGTCGTTCAGTAGCGGGACTATCACAGAGGTAGGCGAGGGCTCGTTCACTGTGGATTACAATCACAGCATGGCGGGAAAGACACTGTACTTTAGGATAAAGGTCATGGACTTCCGAAAGGTGAGTGATTGAAAAGGAACGAGGTGGTAGGGGTCATAGAGGAATATGCCCCCCTTGACCTCGCGGAATCCTGGGACAACTGTGGGGTGCTTTTGGAAGGGAAGGAGCACGTATCAAGCGTCTCCGTGATGCTCGATCCCACGATCGATACGTTGGAAGCCGCCAAAGGGGACATCATACTGAGCCACCACCCGTTGATATTCTCGCCTCTCAAAAGACTGGAGCGTGACATGCTCCAAAAGGCAAAGCTCCTGCTTTCCAGGGAACAGACGTTCTACGCCGCCCACACCACCCTTGACTATGCCCCATATGGAGTATCATGGTCGCTGGCCCAGAGGATAGGCCTGATGGAGGACGATGATTCATCCCCCCAGATAAGGACCGGCAGCTTCACCTATGGATCGGTCGAAGAGCTCTTGGATGTCCTCAGGTCCAGCTTGGGGAACAAGGTGTTGAAGGTCGTTGGAAAGAAGGATGAGATAGGGAAGACGGCGATTCTCCCAGGTTCGGGCTTCGGCGAGGAGATGATCGAGAGGTGCTACGACCTGGGCATCGATACGATGATATCCGGCGACCTGAAGCACCATCCTGCCATGAAGGGATTGGACCTTGGCATGACGCTGATCGATGCGGGCCACAGGGAAACCGAGCTTCCGGGCATCGAGCGTGTTGCAGAATATCTTGACAGACGCCTCGATGGGGTGGATGTGGAGCTCATATGCCCTGTTGAACCCTGGTCGTACGAGATCGACAGTTCCCCTCTTTAATCACGATCATACTGTCAAGAAAATATAACGTCCCGAAAAATAAAGGCGCCCTCTCTGTTCAAGAAACGTTATTGGTGTCTTGCAGACATGAATCGGTCATTCCATATGAAATGTCTGCCATTTTGATCGGTCGTGGAATGAGTTGCAGTGCCGGGGGCGGGACTTGAACCCGCGGCCTCTCGATTTCCCAGTTATCGCGCCTTAGACGTTATGAATCCAAATGCTAAGAACTTATGAGTCGAGCGCTATAACCAACCTAAGCCACCCCGGCAAGGAGCTAATAAGAATTTGTGAACCTTTATATAAAGTTTTTGGAATCGCCTTTCCTCGGAAAATTATAAATCGATATCATGGCAAGTCATTCCATGAAAGGCTATGTTCATGCCTATTTCGGGGACGGTGTCGGAAAGACCACAAGGAGCGTGGGGCTCGCCGTGAGGGCGTCCGGAGCGGGGAAGAAGGTATTTTTCTTTCAATTTCTGAAAGATGACACATCCTCCGAAGTGGCAGTGCTTCGATCTCTCCCGAACATAGAATACGGTTGCACGGGGACCCTTGGATTCATCTTCGACAGGCAACCCACGGAAGAGGAGATAAAACTGGCAATGGATGGAGTCGGGACGTGCAAAAAGGCCCTTAATGGGGGATATGACCTTGTTATCGCCGACGAGATACTGAACGTGCTCAGTCTGGGGCTCGCGGGAGAGGACGACATGGGCGACATGATATCAGGAAAGGGCAACTCGGTCGAGCTTGTAATGACCGGAAGGGCCTGCCCAGGACCCATATTGGAAAGATGTGACTACGCAACAGAGTTCAAAAATGTGAAACACCCCCATGAGGGGGGTTTGAGGGCAAGAATGGGAATAGACTGTTGATCTATTCCGACTTCTGCCAGTCTTTGATAATGTCCTTGAAGGAAAGCACCTTCAGATGAAGGGGCTTCTTCGTGATGTTGCCCGTCTTGACACCGACAAGGTACTTAACGTTCCTCTCACCGGCTATGTCGACAAGCCTCTGCGTTATGACGCCATCGAACACGACGGCATCCACATCATCAGTGTACTTCATCGCATCGACAAGGTCCCTCACAGAAACCTTCATCTTGACATTGCCATCCTTGTCAAGCACATAGGCGTCAAGGGTTCCCGGAAGTTTCTCTATGATCTCCTTGAACTGCTGAAGATCGGCATCGTCCTTTGCGTCAGGCTGGGCCTCCTTTATCTCCTTGACATCGTTGTTCTTCATCGGTTTCCTGCTCTTTGGGCCGGCCGGCCTTGGAACCAGCTGCTGCTGTTCCTGTTGCTCGCCCTGTTCCTGGGGTTGGTATGATGATGAACTGGATGGGGAGGAGCGGGATTCCGAACGTTCGAAGATCTCATTGAGCGCCTGTTCGGCCGAGACCTTGTTCCTCAACGCCTTGAATACCTCTTTCCTTGTAAGATCCTCGACTTCCTTTCCAGGTGGCGCCCTGGCAAGATTGTCTATCTCGCCGAGCTCCATCAGTTCCCTGAGTATGAGCTCGCCGCCCCTGTCGCCGTCGATGAAGGCAGTCACTGTCTTCTCCTTTGACAGCTTTATGATCGTGTCAGGCACGGATGTGCCCTCCACCGCAATGGCGTTCTTGATACCGTACTTTAAGAGATTGAGAACATCCGCCCTTCCCTCGCAGACTATGATGGCGTCCGAATCGTCTATGTTGGGCCCCGCAGGAAGGCTCTCAGAACCGTACTTCGTTATCTGTTTAACCCTCACGGCCTGTTTGACCTCTTCGGTAAGCTCCTGGGTCTCGGGGACCTCTCGGTCCATCATATCCTTGAGTATCTCCTTCGCCCTGTCGACAACATAGGCACGTTTGGAAGACCTTACGTCCTCGATCTTGTTCACGTTGATCTTGGCCTCACATGGCCCCACCCTGTCGATGGTCTCCAAGGATGCCGCAAGCACAGCCGTCTCTATCTTGTCAAGTGAAGATGGTATAGAAATGCTGCCAAAGGACTTTCCGCCCTTTGAGTTTATACTGACCCTTATCCTACCTACCCTGCCGGTCTTTTGCAGTTCCCTAAGGTCAAGGTCATCGCCTAGGAGCCCCTCTGTCTGTCCGAAGATCGCGCCCACCACATCAGGCCTCTCAACTATTCCCGAGGCGTTTATATTGGCTTGTATGATGTATTTTGTGGTACCGATCTCGTTCTTAAGGGTGACATCAGTCTTTTTCTCTTTATCCTGGTTAACTTTTAATTCTAAGTTTTTCTTTGATTTTATGAAACACACCCCCAATGATAGGTCGCAAGAAATAGATTTACAAATATTGGGTTTTCACATTACAATTTTACGCTTAGGCGAATGAAATGAATGATGAATCTGTAATCTGAAATCTTACGACACAGTTATGATATGTCATAATACCTATTTCTGGTCAGATAGATATATTCTGTGTGATATATTAATCTTTTGGTATTATTTATGATGATAAGAAGAAGAGAATTTATTTAAAAACTTATTGGTAGTTCCTCTTTGAGAAAAATGTCCCAAATCATCTCATATTGTTCCTTATTAAGGACAATACGTCCTCTTTTTTGGCTGATACGCCAATAGATTTTTCCCTGTTCAGTGCGCCGCCGATAATCCACGAGTCGCCAAGTTTCCTGAAGAAGGATAATACCTCCTCATTGGCCTTTCCCTTCTGCGCCTTCGAGGTGATCTTGAATTTGAATCTTTGACGCCATTCATCCCATACGATGGAGAACTGCTTTGAGTTCGGGACCACCTCTATGTCAACTGTGACCGTTCCTTCGGCTTCGGTGATGGCATTCTCCATCATGGTATCACTGTAAGGGGGTAATGTTGCCCGTCACACTAACATCCAAGATTCATTGTCCGGGAATCCTCTCTCCATCAGATAACTCTCATGGCGGGCTGTCCTGTATCGGGGTTGACTGCCGGATCATCTCAGGCCAAAGCTAAATCACCGTAGGACCCATAACGATACAAGGCTGCAGAACAGCGGACTCCAATATACAAAACATATATAAATAGATTAGCCTTTGAATGCACCATGAAAAAGGTGGGAATGGGGGTAGACTTCGATCCGGTGCACAGAGGGCATATCCATCTGATCAACGAGGCCAAGAAACTGGGAAAGGTCTACGCCTACATAAATGAGGACTTCACCGCGCATCACGCGCATCCCTTCCTCAGCTATGAGGCGAGGGCGGAGATATGCGAGGCCCTCGGTGTGGAACCTGTTCCCGTGAGCGGATTGCACTACAGGCTTCCGCTATCATACACCGTACCAATACGGATCCATATATTGGCCAATGACGGGATGACGGACATCATGGACGCCGAGGCGTCCCACCTTCCAAAAGAGGAGATATTCAGGCTTGCAAGTATGTTTGCAGAAAAAGAGATGCTCATGGGCATTCCAAGGGAGTGGCCGGACAGGAATCTGATAAGGTGGATAGCGGCCAATGACCTGTATGGCATGAGGCACAAGAGGAAGATGGATTACCATATCACTCCCACTTACAAGATAGACAACGAGACCGTCTCGGGAAGGTACATCAGGAAAGCCATACTGGAAAGCGGCAGGATAACCGCCCCCGTCAGGCACCTGATACCCTCCCAAACGGAGAAAATCATCGAAAGGGAGATGAGGGAGGGCAACCTGCAGGGGGGCAGGGACCTCGATACGCTCCTCCATGTTGCAAACAAGTATTCCAAGTCAAAGCTCCTGAAGATCGCCAATATCAATGTCGAGGCGGCGGAGAAGCTCGTGACTGGCAGGCCTTACGATGATGAGGAAAAGCTCTACTATCCCCTGAGAAGGGCGGGATACCAGCATGTCCTGTCTAATCTGGCCATCTCGTGCATGGAGAAGAAGGTGACCAGAAAGGAGGTGGCGCAGCTCATTGCCAACTATACGAAAAAGGGCATCACACCTAAGGACCAGACTATTGAGAATCTTGTGGAGAGGGCCCACTTCGTCGCCAGGGCGTCAAGACTGACCGATGCGAATCGGGCTGATTCCATATTCCGCGCAGGGATAGGGGACTTCTGGAACGAGAACTTCAAGGACCTATCTCAACTGTCGGGTGTTGACATAGGAGAGCTGAAAGAGCTGAGGAGGAAGATCGAATACCGGCAGCCGCCCGAGAGCCTGCTTGCCGGGATCAAACTAAGTTTCTCCGACTTCAAGAAGATAGACCTCGGCACGAACTGCGACATATCCGCAAGGGGTTCTGAGCTGACGGCAGAGCTGAGAATTCCAAATAAGGTCATGGTAGGGGCGCTTAGGCTGCCTGCCGAAGAGGTCACGTTCCTGAGATTCCTCTTGGACTCCCAATTGGTGCCGATATCCAGCAAGGTCGAGATGCCCGAAGGCAAGATTCGGATAAGGATAGGCTACGGACTGACTATGTAGTTCCTATCCGCGGTCCTTAGCACCATTACCTCGTCGCCCTGGGCAATGCCCTCTGGCAGGTCCCCTTTCTCCATGTCGAACGAAGAGTATCCATCCATCACCATGATCTGGCAACCTCCCTCGTCAAGGGATACGACCATGGCCTTGGAGAGTTCCGGCCCCTCTATCAGGCGCAGATTTCCCTGTGAGGACTCCTTCTCTATCTTCTTGAAGTCCAGCGCCAGCGTGGTGTCGAAGTTGCCGAGCGTCACCTTGTCGATGGAATGCTTTATCTTCCATAATCTGTCATCGTACAGGACGAATCGCCCTTCCTCGAACTGGGAGAGTCTTAGGACCACGGTGGCCCTGTACCTTGCCTTGCCTTCCTGCCTGTCGTATCCGGTAAGCCTGTATGATTCGGATACGCCGCCTCCGTACTCCTTCTGCAATGCCCTTGCAAGCTTCTTTGTGAACTTCAGCGAGCCCATCTGGAAGTTCGGCCCCTCCTTCTTTTTTATGACCTTCGTTACGAAGGCCATGCTGTTCTTCTCAAGCTCCTGGGCAGACATCCCATTCACTTTCCCAACGAAGAAATCGGACTCCTCGGAGGTCAGGAATCTTTCCTCCCGCCTTATCTGGAAGGTCGCCTCATAGTATCCCCCGTACATCTTGGAACATCTGGGGCAGGTCGTGTATCTTGGATGAACCACGAACCTGTGCCTTTCACGCCTGGGCACCTTTGAATAGGCATCGGGAAGGCCATATGACTCGGCCTCAACATCAATATATTCCTCGTGAGCGTCAAAATCGTAGCGTACCTGTATCTTCAGGTCCTCGGGTTCTGTCAACGCGTCGGTGAATACGACCTTCCTCTTTCCGGCGGCCTGGACTATCAGTCCCTCGATGATGTCCTCGATGACGCTGAACTCCTTCCATTCGCCAAGAAGGAACGTGTCGCAGTTGCTGCAGATTGTCACGTCGTATTTGGCTTCCATGGGGAACAAGCGAGATAGTTCAGAATAGCAATCGGGACAGAGCCCATCGATGAGCTCACATTCCCTTCCACACTTATAGCAGAACATTCACTCACACTGTAACCATTTGTGCGTGCCTGGTAGAGCCGATGTTGAGTATGTTGTCCTCGTCTATGAACTCGCATTCAACAGCTCTTCTGATGCTCTCATGTCCAACGATGTTCAAGATGGAAGCCAACTTCAGGAACTTTTCCAGCTCATCCATCTCGATGAGCTTTCCCTTATAGAAGGATTCGTTCACGAACAGCTTCAGTCTGCCCTCCTTGAACTCCTTGCCCAGCACATCCTCGTCGCATACTGCCACAAGCACATCGTTACAGGCCTTGTGAACCTTTACATAGACCTTCATCAGATCACTAGATGTTCTTGATAGGATGCTTGGCGCCGCATGCCTCACACCTAAGGAAGTATATCCGTCCTTCCTTTATTATCTTTGTGTCAGGTTTGTCGCATTCGGGGCACAGGACATAGTTATCGGCATATTTCTGGACCTTGTCCTGTATGAAGTTCTGGGAGAACTTTCCTTGGAAGACGGCCTGTGAACCCTCTATGTTCCCAGATGTTGCCATCTCGCCAAGCAGGAACTTCATGAAATGATTCTCATCTCTCCTGAATATGCCTATCAGCTCCCTGAAGTTCTTGATGATCGTCTTGTTTCCCACGGTTATCGTCTTGATCTTGGGCATCTCGAACCTTGAGCCCTCGAACAGATTCTTTGGCAATGAATCCCTTGCCTGATCCAATAATTTCTCATAATCATAATCCGACATAATCTCACCTTATAATCACTCTCCAAGTCCCATTTATAAACTTTCACCATTACCGGAGGCGGCCAAATAGAGAAAATGTTATATAAAACGTGCCAGAATAATGGTGAGGGGTTCTCACGATTCCAATGGAGGCCGATCTTTGAAGGAAATTGTGAATATCCGCCCACACCACCTATTGTGTATAATAAACTTCGATGGGTTAGGATATAGCACAGAGTTCGTGGAGAAACTGAGAGTCGTAAAGGAAAAGATAGATGAAGACTCGATTGTCATAAGGTTGACCGAGGGCCAGGACGACATCTGCAAGACATGTCCGAACAGGATGAAATGCAGCCAAATGAACTACACCAGGATCCTCGACAAAAAGGTGATGATAGCGACAGACCTGGAGTATGGCAAAGAATACGGGGCGGCCAAGTTGATAGACATCATCAAGAGCAAGATTACATGGAACCTGCTTAACATGATATGCGAAAACTGCGCTTTTTATTATAAATGCAAAAAGATTTTCCTGAACAAGATGCCGATCTCCAACGGGAACTGTTGTTGATTGCATATTTTTAACGCCACCAGATAGAAAGATATATAATATCAACTGTGTTTCTATACTAGTATTTTCAGTGGGGGCCGTGGGGTAGCTTGGCCCATCCTTTGGGGTTCGGGGCCTCAAGTCTCGAGTTCAAATCTCGACGGCCCCACCAAATCACTGAACAGAACCAAGTCTTTGCTCCTGTTTGGGCAAACAAAAGCGAGTAATCGTCTACCTGATTTTATGTTACCGATTTTAAAACGAATTATGCAAGGTCATATTGAGCTTTTCAGCTCGTCCTTAAATTTAAAGCATGTCTCAACTGAGAAAAGTCAGGCCTTTCGTGGCGGGCTTCCTAAATAATGTTGATGTTGAAACATTTGCATAAGAGACGGACCGGTATAAATAGGGCGGAATGGATGTTTTTATTTATCCCACACGGATACAATGATATAACGAAGAAGGTAAGGTATGTGTGATAGGGGGTAAGCCGTATTATGGATTACATAAAGCAGAATAAGCAAGCGTGGGAAGAGGCCTTCGACCATAGGCGCCCCGACTGGGGGGAGGAAAACTACAAACGCCTTCGCAATGAACAACTACCGTTCTTCTGCGCTGATATGGTTGCAGAACTAAAGGCAATCGACTTTGAGGATAAGACGGTCGCCCAATTTTGCTGCAATAATGGCCGTGAACTGCTGTCACTTATGCAGTTGGGGGCACAGCGGGGCATAGGATTCGATATCGCAGAGAACATCCTTCAGCAAGCAAGGGAAACTGCCATAAAAGCGGGAATCACCAACTACGAATTTGTCAATGCCAACATTTTAGACATAGACGGCCGATACCACAACTCTTTTGATTTCGTCTTGTTCACGATTGGCGCGATAACATGGTTTCAGGACTTGAAACCGCTATTTAAAAAAGCATCAGATTGCCTGAAACCCAATGGCATTATGTTGATCCACGACTTTCATCCATTCATGAACATGCTTCCCATGCCAGGCGAACCCGACTTTAAATCAAATCAATTGGACAAGATCACATATCCATACTTCAGGAACGAGCCGTGGATAGAGAATAAAGGCATAGGATATATGTCGGAGAAATATGAGTCAAAAACGTTTACCAGTTTTTCCCATACATTATCTGACATCATTAATGCAATTCTTTTCTCGAAAATGAGCATGATGAAACTGAACGAATATGACTATGATGTTGGCTTAACTAATATTTATGATAACAAAGGCTATCCTTTATCATTTATACTCCTTGCGAAGAAATCATGACCTCCACCACACGGACGTTATAAACTCGCAGGGATGGTCTGCGCCTAGAAACTCTCCGATCGGCACTGTGGTAAAAGCGCCGTATTGACATGGCGGAGTGTCGATACCATAAAATACGCTCAGATGTCCAGGACCGTGAAAACGCCGACTGTCGCAGATTTCCGTGTCCGGGCCCGGATGTGTTCCGGTAGTGTGGTTGCAATTTCCTGCATTTGTATAGAATGATTTTTTAAGTCAAGTTGGTTTAACCATTAAAGATTTAAAAGTCAAGGCAAGATGGTATCTATGGATAGGCCACCCATATCTTCGTTCGTGATAGATGAGTCCAAACTGCCCAAGGATGTCATTATATATGGGAAGGGGGACGAAGGAGGCAAGGCCAAGGGCATAATATTCGCCATGGATGGATATGACAACGCCTTGCATGAAACTCCGTACTCTGACAGTGTCTTCTTCCCTAGGTCATATATCATCAGGACCGATTATTTCGACTCGTTCATGGAGACCAACTCCCTGCAGGGCGTCATCAACAGAAAGTGTCACAGACTGCTAAGCGTAAAGGAGATGAACCAGAAGTTCATGGAGGCCGAGATCCCCGACGACCTTAGAGAGGTCATCTACGACATCCTCGAAAGGGAGACGGAACCGCTCATAGTGAGATCGTCCTCCGTGCTTGAGGACAATCTCAAATACTCTTTTGCAGGAATCTACGAATCTCTCTTCACATCCAACAACGGAGTTCTAGAATACAGGGTCAAATCCATCGAGAACACCATAAAAAGGGTCTATGCATCAACTTTCAACAACAATGCCAAGGAATACAGGAACAAACACAAGATACCATGGAAAAACGAGAAGATGGCACTGTTGATACAGAACGTCATAGGGCAGAGATATCAGACGGGATACCACTATCCAACCATAGCGGGCGTGGCATTCTCCAGGAACTATTACCCTTGGAACAACAGGATAGAGATGAACGACGGTATGGGAAGGCTTGTCATAGGCCTGGGGACGAGGGCCGTCGGCAGGAGCTATGCGAGGATGTTCTCCCTCTCAAACCCGCAATTGAGACCCGAAGGTTCTGTTGTAAGCGAGATAATAAGATACTCCCAAGACAAGGTCGATGTGCTGGACATAGCATCTGACGAGCACATATCCGTGGACATAGATGACCTGAAGGGGGATATGAACGACATGTACATCTCGTGCTCCACGCTCAAGGAAAACCAATATCTTGTTCCGACGGGCAAGGCAATCTCCAAGGACGAGAGGATACTGCCCACGTTCAACAAGATCCTGAACTCGGAAAGATACTTTCCATTTGTACCGATAATGGACAGCATGCTGAAAAATCTGGAGAAGTACTCCGGGACACCAATCGACATCGAGTTCGCAATAAACTTCGATGGAAAGGGGTCTGGAAGATTCTACCTGCTACAGCTCAGAGCGCTGGTGGGCAGGCCGGAACATAGGAAGATAAGCATCCCCAAGGTTCCCAAGGAGAATGTCATCATCAAGAGCAAGAACGTGCTGGGAAACGGGTTCAGGTACAACATACCGCATATTGTCTACGTCCCGCCGCATGTGTTCAACTACGACTCCTCTTTCAAGATAGCGAGGGAGATCGGCAGGATAAACGAGATACTGGGCAAGCAAAGGTATATACTGATAGGCCCAGGAAGATGGGGGACGTCTTCACCGGAACTTGGAGTGCCCGTGGAGTACAGCGAGATATCCAACGCCGTTGTCATAGTCGAGCTCTCAACGAACAATACGGATCCCGAACTCTCATTCGGAACGCATTTCTTTGGGGACATGACAACATCAAAGACCCTCTACATCCCGGTGTTCATGGAAAGGGGAGGGGAGATAAACTACGAGTTTTTCGAGAAGCAACCCAACAGGTTCACATCGGATCTCGTGAAGCTCATCACGATGAAACCAGGTTTCAAGGTGTATGTGAGCGGCGAGAAAAAGACCGGAATGATATGTTTGCAATGAGGTGGGCCCGCCGAGATTTGAACTCGAGACCTCCCGGTTATCAGCCGGACGCTCTAACCAAACTAAGCCACGGGCCCACAGAATTGACCAATCTGACTCTAGGTCTCCTCGCTAAAAGAGATAGTATATGTTTTTAAATTTTTCTACATTGGAACGTTGTGGGCGTTTCAAAGCAAAGTTGATCCACAATGCGAAAAACAGGATCATGGTCGATATGGGCATGCATCTGCGAATGGCAATTCCAGACCCAATATGCTCTTATCGATGATATTGGAAAAACTCCCTTTCCAGGAATCTCGATGTCCTATCTGAAGGAAAAAGACCAATCCCATGTGTGTTGTGGGCCAATGCAGATTGTCATTTTATCAAAAAAATACTATAATATAGGAAATAATATCACACAAAATCTTATAAATGTACTATTATACGAATTAACTTATTGTGATAATATGGTAAAACTCATTTTTCTGGGAAGCGGCGGCGGCCGCTTCATGACGATCACCCAAAAGAGATACACGGGCGGTTTCTTCCTTGAGGATGGGGTCAAGGTACACGTAGACCCGGGACCCGGTGCTCTTTTGAAATCATGGGAAAACGGATTGGACCCCAGGGAACTGGATGCCCTCCTAGTCTCCCATTCCCACATAGACCATTGCAACGATGCAAATATAATGATAGAGGCAATGACCAATGGTTGCACCTCGAAGAGGGGGACCATTGTGGCTTCCGACAGCGTGATTAACTCTGACTCGAGGATCATCCTGGAGAGATACTTCGACGCCCTTGAACGCATAGAGCTACTGAAACCGGGAGAGAAGACATTGATAGAGGACCTGGAGGTCACAGGCACTCCCACGATGCATTCCGATCCAAGCACCATTGGATTCAGGTTCGAAACCTCGGCGGGTGTGGTATCGTACATATCCGACACACAGTTCTTTCCAGACCTCCAAAAATGGCACGAGGGTGCAAGGGTTCTGATACTCAGCATCACCAGGCCTGCCAAGAACAGGATCCCATATCACCTTAACACCAATAACGCCATACGATTGGTCAGGGACATCAACCCCGAAATCATGGTCATGACGCACATAGGGATGAAGCTACATATGCAGGGCGCCGAGGCAGACCTCAAGGAGATAGAGGATGCAACAGGTGTGAAGACGATGATAGCTTCCTGTGGCAGAAAGCTTTTAATTGATAAGAGTTCAATCACCAAAAGTTTATGATAAGTGATTCAAATGATCCCAAAGAACTATGATATCAAGGATGTTGAGAAAAGATGGCAGGACAGATGGGAAGTGGAAAAGACCTACAGATTCGATTTCAAGTCCAATAAACCAATATACTCCATCGACAATCCTCCAAGATACGCTTCGGGCGCCCTGCATATAGGGCATGCCACACACTACTCTCACATTGATATGATAGGGCGTTACAAGCGCCTGATGGGATATAACGTCTTTTTGCCATTATGCTTCGATGTAAACGGCATGCCGATAGAGGTAAATGTGGAAAAGAAGTACAAGATAAGTCCAAAGGACATGCAGCGTTCGGAGTTCACGGCCATCTGCAGCGAGTTCGCTAACAACAACATATCAGACATGATAAATCAGTTCAAGATACTCGGATGCTCCTTTGACCCGTCTATATATTACCAGACGGATGCCGAGTACTATAGAAGAATAACGCAGATAACATTCCTAAAAATGCTTGAGAAGGGCATGGTGTACAAGGCGATGCATCCCGTCAACTGGTGTACCAGGTGCGTCACCGCCCTGGGCGATGCGGAGATAGAGTACCAGGATAGGGAGACTATGCTCAATTACATCAAGTTCTATCTCGTCGATCAGGACGTCGAGGAGAACGAGGTCATCAAGTTCGACCACAAGGGACCCTATGTGACGGTGGCCACAACAAGGCCCGAACTGTTGCCCACATGCCAGATAGTGGCTGTTCATCCCGAGGACAAGAGATACGAGGCCATCCTGGGAAAGACTCTGAAGACCCCCATCTTCAAGAGGAAGGTAAAGGTCGTGGCGGATGAGAAGGTGGAGATAGAGTTCGGTACCGGAGTGGTCATGATATGCTCCATCGGCGATAAGGACGACCTAGAGTTCATATACAAATACAATCTGGAATTCGAGAAGGGCATCGACGAAGAGGGAACGATGACGGACATCTGCGGCCTCTACGAGGGAATGAGCACCATCGAGGCCAGGGCCAAGATAGTTCAGGATATGCAGGACCGGGACCTTATCATAAAAAGGGAATCAATACCGCAGAACGTCGGTTCATGTTGGAGGTGCCATACACCTGTGGAGTTCCTGGTAAAGGAACAATGGTTCGTCAAGGTAATGCCATACAAGGATCTGATCCACGAGGCCGCCAACAAGATAAAATGGTACCCATCATGGATGAAGGTAAGACTCGACCAGTGGGTGGACTCGCTATCATGGGACTGGGTAATATCGAGGCAGAGATACTTCGCAACGCCCATACCTATATGGGAATGCAAATCCTGTAAGAAGATAGTGCCCGCCAAGATAGAGAACTGTTATATCGATCCCTTGGAAACCGACCCGCCAATGCAGTTCTGTCCTGATTGCGGAGGGGTTCTTGAGGGAAGCAGCGAGGTCTTCGATACATGGATGGACTCGTCGATATCCGCCCTTTACAACACATTCTGGTACCGCGATGAAAACACATTTAAAAAGATGTATCCCATGTCGATCAGGACCCAGGCCCACGATATCATACGTACATGGGCATTCTATTCAATTCTTAGATGCACCCTTTTGACAGACAGCGAACCTTGGGACAGCATCTTCATAGACGGACACATACTGGCGCCGGACGGCCGCTCGATGCACGCCTCATGGGGAAACGCCATCAATCCGTTGGAGATCCTCGATGAGCACGGTGCCGACCCCTTCAGGTACTTCGCCACCACCAGGGCACTGGGCGAGGACAGCGCATTTTCGTGGAAGGAGATAACCCATGCCTCCAGATTGATAAACAAGATATACAACATAGGCAAGTTCTTGGCGTCTTCAGACTCGGACGGACCGATAAGGTTGATGGACAGGTGGATCGCCAGCGAGCTGGCCATCACCATAAAGAACGTCGAAGAGGCCATAGAGAACTATCAGTTCTCAAATGTGATAAGAGAGGCAGAGGGATTCATCTGGCATATCTTCGCAGACAATTATCTCGAGATTATCAAGTACAGGCTCTATGATAAGAGCCTCCCGAGCGGATACATCAGGAAGGTGTTCGACGATGCACTCAAGTTGATGGCGCCCATCATGGTGCATGTCACAGAAGAGGTCCACAACCATATCATGGGTGAAACAGGCAGCATCCATACCTCGAAATGGCCTTCGGATTACGAAGTGGACGAGAGGGCTTTGAAGATAGGAAGATTCGCAAAGGACCTCGTTTCTGAGATAAGAAGATACAAATCCGACAACGGGATGCCCCTTAACAAGGAGATAGAGAAGATAACGATATATACCCAGAACGACATCTCGGAGATCCTCGAGGATGTAAAAGGTGCCATGAACATCAAAGAAATAACGATAAGCAAGGATACCCCCGAGTTCGATGAGGTCATATCCGACATAACCCCCAACTTCGCGCTTATAGGCCCCAGGTTCGGGAAGGACACCAACAAGGTGGTGGAACTGCTCAAGGTCCCGGAGAACGCAAAGAGGATCATGGAAGAGGGGAAACTGGATATAGAAGGCCTTAGCCTGCACAAGGAATATATCTCAAAGGTCGAGAGGGCATACCAGCAAAAAGGAGAGAAAGTGGAGCTTATCGAAAGCTCCGAGTTTATAGTCAAGGTCTGTTGAAGGACCTCTATTCCTTTATTATCTCGCTTGTCCACCCTGGGATGCCGGGGTTGCTTCCCTCATTAAGCATTTCCTGCCATTCCTCATCTGTCAGCCTGTTATCAAGGGGCTGCTTGAACTCATAGTAGGAGAACACAGGGCCCTGCACCACAAGAACCTCACCGTCTATCTCTACTATTACATAGATGGTATATGGGTACCCGACAGCTTCCTCAAGTACCATATAAGAGTTCACATCGGTATGCACATCGGCGACCAACGCTATCGACGAATCTGCCTCGGACTCAAGTTCGTTGCTGACCTCGGCGGAGAACGTGGTTATGCTCTCAAGATAGGTGCCTATGTCGTTTATCAGCTCGAATTCGTTCTCTGTAAGCGACTCCGAGGAGATCTCCTTCTCCGATATCTCTATCAACGACACAAGAAGGGAATCAAGCCCATCGTACTTTTGCTCAAGTTCGCTGGTGAGAAGGTCCCTTTCTGCCAGCCCGTCCCTGGCCATCCTTGTCAGGGCCAGCAGGCGGGAGTACATATATGGTTGCGGTTCCACATAACCGAGGGAGCTGTACTGTGGAGGCATCGATGTCGCCTCAAAGGTGTAGGACTGCTTTGCATAGAGTATCGTGTCATGCCTAAGCTCCGCCCAGGAACCCAGGGCCGTGTTGAGCTCCTTCAGCTCCCACATGTCCGATTGCATGAAGGACGGCCACCCATCCTCTGCCTCGTCTGATAACGACTCCAGGGTGTAGAGCCATGAGATATAGAGATTCTTGGTCCAATCCTCTATAGTATACTCGCCGATCTCATCCTTTAGCATCTCTATCTGGGAATCATAGTTCACGTAGTCTGTGTCGCCCTCCTCTTCAAGGATCTCGGAGGCGTTGTCAAATCCCAATACGCTGAAGATGTCCAGGCCGCGGGGGAATCCCCTTATGGGTCCTGCGTCGCTATATACCAACGTGAAAGGTTCGTCATCCCCATAGTAGGTCAGCACATTGTTGTAGACAAGTTCAAAGAACATGTATGAGTCGACGATGAATCTCTGTCCCATGAATCTCAAGCCCTTTGTCTCGTCCTCCATGTCGTCCTGGTCCGTTATGACGCTTGAGTTTATCCTTGGGTCGGGCAGACCCTTCGCCTTTTCCATGAACTGTTGAAATAGATCGTCGTCGTTCACATCCTCCAGTGCCACGGTATCACCATATACCTCGACCATCACCTGCGCGTAGTCGTATATCAGGAGATCGTCCGCATCGCCGACGAAAAACGATGTCGTCAGGTATATGTCGTCCCAAAGGTCCATCGCATCGCTTCCGTCCTCTGTCTGAAGCCCCTGGACCGTCATCACAAGGAGAACTGCAGAGCGGGTCTGTTCAACGTCCTTGAGCCTATATGTCATCCTGCCGTACCACATCATGGCCCGGAAGTAGCGCTCAAGCGTTTCATTTCTCGTGTAATGCCCCCTGGGTTCATACTGGGAATAATCCTCCCTGTAACCAAAGAGGGGAGAGTAGTAAATTCCATCCGTGGCGTTGATGAGCCCCAGTTCGGAATCCACCATATCCTTAACGTACTCAGGTGCTGTGAAGTCCGGGTCCAACAGACTCATGGCCACGGAGAAGAATGCCACATTGAACTTCGCAGATTCCTTGAGATTTCCGTCGCTTGAGGAGTATATCTCCTCTGATCTCTCCAAGATGGCGGCGGTTATGTCCATGAGATCCTCATTGAATCTGTGCATCTCCGCGATTCTTAGGGAATAATCATACAATATATGGAAACTGTGCAAGATGGAATCGCTGGTGACAAATATGGGAACTCCCATATCATTCAACTGATCGTAGTACTCATGGAACAACAGATCAGAGCCTGAAGGAGATATGACGAAACCGTATTGCATCAGCATTGCCTTCTGTTCATCTGAAAACACGTACAGGTCCAGATCCGCATCGCTGAAGTCATAAGGTTCGCTAGCCGGGTCTATCTCCATATCGATCTCTGAATATTCGGAGAAGCTGTCCATGCCATTCAGGGAAAGGGATATCCGTTCATCATCAATGTTTTCATTGCTTGAGATGCATCCCGAGATGGTCACGGTCATCAGCAGCATGATCACCAATATTCTTTTTATCATGGTAACATATCTCATTCCAAGGGATATAATAATTTCTATAGTATTCAATATTCATTGAACTTATGATTGTATAATGTAATATACATGATTATCAATTAGAAATAAAATATAATAGAAATAAACAGAAAAAAGATAATATAAATCGAGATTGATGATTTTTTCTGGAAGAAAAATAAGGATATTATTTCCTCATCTTCGCTTTCTTCTTTTTCCTTCTCATTCTCTTCTTGAGATGTTTCCACCTCATCTTTCCCTTTTTCTTCCACTTTCTAGGCTTCTTTCCCAACTTACCACCTTAAAAAACAAATACATAACATAGTAAAATTGACTTACTTCACTATAAGAAGTCCATATAAAAGGTTTTTGGTATTGGCAAGATGAGGGGGGCCGATCCCACTTTGTCTGTCAGGCCCGATCATTGGAAAAAGGAGCGTCATCGCTCTTGCATACAATGATAAAGTCTTTATTTATTAGGGGTCAGATATGTCTGTGATAACATGGTGGAAATCTCATTGCTGGGCTGTGGCAATATAGCAAGGATCATCTCAAAATACGATGGGGAAATCGTGGTCAAGGCGGTCTACGACAAGGATGGAGGGAAGTCCCGGTCGTTCTCACATGAGTTCAAGGTCAAGAACTGCATGAGTATGGAGGAACTGCTCTCGGTCGATTCGGACATCGTGGTGGAGGCCGCATCGCCACTTGCTGTCAGGGCGGTGGCGATGGATGTCATTAGGTCCGGAAAGGACATGATGATCATGAGCGTTGGGGGGCTCTCTGATGTGAAGTTCAGGAATGAACTTCTAAAGACCGCCAAAGAGCTTCATAGGAAGATATACATACCATCTGGCGCCATCGGAGGTCTGGATGCCCTGTCCTCCACGATGGTGGGCAGATTGGACGGCGTGGTGTTGGAGACCACAAAACCTCCGGGTGCATTGGGTATGGACGTGAAGGAGAGGACCGTGGTATTTGAAGGTTCACCTAAGGAGGCCATAGAAAGATATCCCAAGAACATAAACGTCTCTGTTACCTTGGCAGTGTTCGCTGGCAATGACAAGGTGAAGGTCAGGATAGTAGCCGATCCCGATGCGAAGAGGAACACCCATAGCATCACTATCACGGGAGAGATAGGCGTGTTGAGCTTCGTGTTCGACAATGAGCCTTCACCCAATATGTCGACATCCCTATTGGCCGGATATTCCGCCATTGCCGTCCTAAAAAAAATTGATTCGCCCCTACAGTTCTGAGGATAAATGGATTAGGAAAGTCTTTATAGAATCAGGCCACAATCAGTCTAGATGTTACCGCTCTATGACGAGAATCCCACTTACGAACGGCCATATGTGACCTATGCGATCATAGGTATGAACGCGATAGTGTTCCTGATAATGGTCTTCATAGAATATGGCCTTGGCAAGTATGAACTGGTCAGATTCTACTACGATTGGGCGCTTCTGCCTGCATATGTATGGAACGGCGAAAGGATGTTCACATTGATCACATCCATGTTCATGCACGGGGGTTTTCTGCACTTTGGTGGCAATATGCTCTATCTTTACATATTCGGCAACAACGTAGAGGATTCTATGGGACATTGGAAGTACCTCATATTCTATGTGATATGCGGACTTGCCGCAAGCTACTCACAGATAATAATGGATACAAGCTCGACAGTGCCGATGCTCGGCGCATCGGGTGCGATAGCCGGCGTCCTTGGGGCCTATCTCGTCACGTTCCCAAAGACCAATGTCTATACCCTTGTACTATACATGGTGGCAAAGGTCCCTGCCGTGTTCGTTTTGGGTTTCTGGTTCATTCTGCAGCTCTTCAACGGGCTTGGGTCCATTGGAGTTGAAGGCGGTGTGGCATATTTTGCCCATATCGGAGGGTTCGTATGTGGCGCATTGCTGGCAGGCATCTTCAGAAAGAGGGGATACAAGGCCCAGACCCGTATAAAACAGGATTGGGACAGGGTCTATTATCGATGATCATGGAACAGAGAATGAGAATCTGGCATTTCTAACAAGGTAGCACTCCTCGTTCCCGCAGTAAGGACACCTCCTTATACATAAAATGTCGTTTTCCCTCTCCAGATGCCCGCACTCAAAAAGGCCGCCGCATATGCTGCATGACATGGTGTCCATATGCCCTGTCCTTGAACCGCACTGAAAAAAGAAACGCTAGAGAGCGTTGGTAAAGTAAAAATTTATATATCATCAAGATTCCTCAAGGGTGATTACATGAAACTTGAGAAAAAAGTTGACGATCTTGATATTACTTCACAGAGCACTGTGGATGACATAACCAAGCAGATGTTCGCGGCAGGGGGATTCACCGGACAGAAGTTCTCATTGGCCGTGGACATCCTGGAGAGAATGGCCAAGGAAGACTGTGTGAACTTCCTGTCTTTCCCTGCCTGCATCATATCCACAGGCACCAGGGGGATCATCAAGGACATGATAAAGAGAGGGCTCTTCTCCGTGGTGATAACCACATGCGGCACCCTGGACCATGATCTGGCAAGGATATGGAGGGACTACTATCATGGTTACTGGGACGCCGATGACGCCAAGTTGCATCGGGAAGGCGTCAACAGGCTAGGGAATATCTTCATCCCGAACGAATGCTACGGAGAGATATTGGAAAACAAGATGAACGAGATGCTGCAGGATATCTATGACGAGGGCGCAAGGGAGATGTCCACATATGAGCTCAACTGGGAGATAGGCAAGAGGATCGATGACAAGGACAGCATCCTCTACTGGGCCGCAAAGAAGGAGGTCCCGGTCATCGTTCCGGGCATTACCGACGGTTCGGTCGGCAGCCAGTTGTTCTTCTTCGCTCAGGACCATGACTTCAAGATAAATCTCTTCAAGGACGAGAAGCTGTTGGCAGACATTGTGTTTGATGCCGGATCGACAGGTTCGCTTATGATAGGAGGGGGAATATCGAAACATCACACCATATGGTGGAATCAGTTCCGTGGCGGCCTGGACTATGCAGTGTACATCACGACAGCGCCCGAGTGGGACGGGTCGTTGTCCGGTGCCAGGGTAAAGGAGGCCGTTTCCTGGGGAAAAGTGAAAGAAGAGGCCAAATATGTCACTGTGGAGGGTGATGCGACAGTGATGCTTCCCTTCATGTATGGCAGTCTTTTGCAAAGACTGTAGCTTTTCGTGAAATACCATCATGGGACGTAGGGGGGCTGTACAATGCAGTATGGTCGTCAAGCGTTGAAGGGCCTGATCCGTTCAATATGCGGTCTTGAACCTCAGGGCGGCTGCAATGCCCCCTATCCCGTTCAACTTGTCCCCACCCTCGTGCGAAGTGGAGATGATATGCGACCTGGTCCCAAACTTCTTTGACATCTTGATTATGTCCTGGACCTCTTCGGAGGTCCTTAGCAGATCGTCCGTGACAAGGACATACTCTGCCTGGGAGGCCTCGATGGCCTCTCTGACCTCCTTTGTGCCGTATACGGCCATGTCCTCAAGGATCTTGCGGAATAGGTCCTCGATAAGCGCTATCTCGTTGGCGACCCTCGACTCCTCATATATCTCCTCCACATACCCCCTTTTGACGACCTCCCATATGCCGGTCCTCCCATTGACCGATATGTTCTTCATGTTCAGCCTTGATGTCAGCTTGGGCATGTTCTCTTTGATCCATGAAAAGAAGTCGTCTTTCACGAACCCCGGGCCGGCCACTATGGCCGCCTTGATCTCGGACTCTGCGAAGATAGACTCTATCTTATCGGCCACCTCCTTGAAGAAAGCCATCTTCTCGCTCTTTCTCTGCGACATCTCCCTCTTGCCAGGTATGTTCCGATTGATGGACGCGATAAAATCTATCCCATATTGTTTGACAATGCCAAAGTCGCTTTCCCCCTCATCGATGGCCACTATCAGTATCTTCGGTTCCTTGGAGGACCTGATGGCCTCCTGTATCCTGTCAAGCTGGAAACCTTTCCATGCCTTGATTATCTTGGGCGTGGAACCGACCTCGATGTTCAATGTATGGTAGCTGCCCATCTGGTCCCCTTCGATGATCACGCCGGTGAGACGCAATGTGTCAGAATAGTGGGAGAACTCCATCTTCTCCACCTTTATTCCCATATACACCCTGACCTTCTCTGTCTTGTCGGACCTGACCATATCGTTCCTGGACTGCTGCCTCCTATAGGTCACAGAATAGACATCATCGCCAGATTCCACTATCTGTGAGAGATGCCAAAGGTCGTCAAGGGTCTCTATCTTGAGCTTTATCTCACCCTTCGATAGGTCCTTGTGTATGATCTTCATTATCTAGAAATGAAGGCCATTGTATAAAAGAATGTTGGAATTTATCTGAAAAGGTCCTTTGCCTCCTCCCTTACGATATCGACCGCGCGCGCATCCTCGGATTTGAAGTAGGTGGAACCCCTGACTATAACCACCGGATAACCGGTGTTCGACTGTCCCATCACCATGTCCGCCGCCGAAGTTATCTCGTCCGCCCTATTGATGATGCTCGCCCTCAGTTCATAGCCATATAAGTCCTTTTCGCCCTTGTAACAATAGAAGGGGTCCATCCCGGAGAGACCGATGCATACACCGATGGCGCCAGACCTGAAGGGCCTTCCATGTGTGTCGGATATCAAAACAACTATCTTCTTGCCAAGTGACGCCTCCAGCGCCATTCTAATGCTCCTTGCAGATGCGTCTGGGTCCAGAGGCAGGGTGGCCACTATATTGGTGTCTCCCGCTATGTTGGAAGTGTCAACTCCGGAGGACGCGCATATGAATCCATGTGGGGTCTGTGTAATCAATGGACCGTCGCCGACCTTGATGACCTTCCTCGAGTTCCTCAATATCACTTCACACAGTCTTGGGTCCTTTCCAGTTCTCAGGGACAGTTCTTCTGCCTCTTCGGAAGGGCATATGGACCTAAGGTCGTGGATCTGGCCTTCGGCCTTGGAAATTATAGTAGAGGCGATGACAAAGACATCGTTGTCCTTTACATCCGTCCCATTTAGGGCGGCCGTTATCATCTCTGGGATATTGTCCCCGGGTTTGACCAGAGGTAAACCCCCCACCGGAATAAGTTGAATCGTCATATGACCAAAACCTTTCTACTATGGGAGCTTAAATATTGTATGGTAATGTAAATTAATATTATCGTCGGGAAACGTTGGAATAATAAACGGATATACATGAAATATACGGGAATATTTTTAATTAAGATTTATTATTCTTGAATAGAGAATATCCAAATGGACCACACTACGGGGTGTCCAAATGTACGAGAGGATACAGGATTCTATTGAAAGACAACGCAGGTATAGAGATGGGTTGAAAGACGGCCTGATATGTGATTCCTGCGATATCGGCCCATGCCATCTTAGTGATTTCGATGACGATTTTCTTGCTCCCTGTGGCATATACAAGGAACAGGTGGTGCTGAAGAATCTTTCAGAAAAGATTGTTGAGGGGATGTCCGAGTACGGCGTCTACAAACACAATTTGACAAAGATATATGATCTTGACAGATTGATAAGATACGCATCGAGGATATTGCCCAAATCCATCGAATACGTCAAGATGATCGACACATTGTTCCAGGATTTTAGGATCCCAAGGATGGGATGTTTCGGCTTGGGCGGATTGGAGAAGGATGAGGTCAACATCTGTGCCATAGGCCCTCCAGACAAGATATACGACCTAATAGTCGATGCCCATGCCGATGGGAACGTTGAGAGGGTCCAAGGATGTGGCGCCAAGGGTGTGAATGTTGTATCTCTCGGAGCGCCCGGCGCCGAGATGGCATACCAGACGGGCATACCATGTATCGGGAACAGCTTGTCCCTTGAGGATGCGTTGTCGACAGGGGCCATAGATTCCGTGCATTTCGGCAAGAGAACGGACATCAGCATCCAGGAAGGGATAGAGAACTTCATCAAGAGGGACGGCAATAGTGTCAAACTTCCCCAGAAGACCTACTACAAGACGGGCCTCGATGTCGATGTCGACGCCATCAACAGGGGCTTAAGATCCGGAAGAATAGCCGGTACGGCGGTAATAGTTGGGGCCAGCAGCATCAACTGCCACTGGGACATGGACAAGTTAGTGGACGAGCTTTTGAAGAGGGGCTATGTCGTATTCATCAATGGCGCCCATCTCTACAAGGGGACCGAACTTGACCCAACGGGACCCTCTGTCATACATCTGGGTTTCTGTGAATATGGCAAGACACTGATGATGGACCTCGACATCAAACCAACGATATTATTGCCCGGATGGAAGAACGCGAAGTTGCTCACCGGGGCCCTGGGAATGCTGAGTGAAGGATACACTGTCATCAACGGAAATGATATCTTCGGTTCTGAGAAGCTCAAGCTGGACCTTGAGGATAGGGGGCTCAGCGTGATAAAGGACCAAAGAAGGCTATTGTCGCTTTTCTGATGATTATATATTTATACCAATAGCGAAGAATGTTGTTAATGACGGACGAGGGGGAGATGGGTTACAAAGATGTATCCTATATTCTGGGATTGAAAGTAATCCCTGGAAAAGAGAACGACATAAGGGAAAAAATAGAAAAAATCCCAGGTGTTTTCAAATCCTTCAAGGCCCTTGGACAATTCGATGTGATACTTATGGCCAAGGACCTCAAGGAGGCGAAGTCTGTCATGAAAAAGGTCAAGAACATTGAAAACGTCTTAGACGTTTTCTTCATTGAACTTGAATAGGGTGGTACTATATCAATAAAGGGCCTTATAGGCATTAGGACAGAGGACTGCGAGATTCCCCGAAGGATCCTTGGGGAGATGCCTGAGGTCCTTATGATAAAAAAATCCAGAAACTACCATGACATGATCGCCATTGTAAAACATGATAGCATAGCTTCACTATCAGATTTCATTTTTCACAAGATCAGGGCTATTGATTGCATAAGAGACACGGAAACCACCATATTGTTGGAGGAATGATTCTTATGAAGATGGTAATAAAGTACGGCGGGTCGTTGCTTTTCAAAGATGGAAAGATAAACGTTGACTTGATTGACAACATATGCGACATTGTGAGAGAACTCCACGAAAAGGGGAATGAGATAGGCATGGTGATCGGTGGTGGATTCACTGCCAGGCAATATATCTCCGCCCTCAATCCATATTTCGCCGAGGCTAAAAAGGACTATGTTGCCGTTCTGGCAACCAGGATGAACGCCATGCTCTTCGTATCAAGATTGTCAGACATATGCTGCCCGAAGCCTCCGGCCCACTTCGAGGACATATTGGACTGTCTTGGTTCCGGGAAGATGATCGTGTCGGGCGGGATGCAACCTGGACAGTCAACGAACGCCGTCGCCACCTTGCTGTGCGAGGCCATGGGGGCAAGGGTCCTGGTAAACGCCACGAACGTGGACTTCATATACGACAAGGACCCCAAGAAGTACAAGGATGCCGTTCCAATCACCACCATGGACTACAAGGGGCTCAAAGGGATCATATCCAACATAGACTCGACTGCGGGCGGATACGACATGTTCGACATGGTGGCGGCAAAGAACATAGAGAGATCGGGCATCGAATTGCACTTCATCAATGGAAATGACCCAGAGAACCTTTACAAAATAATTGACAATGTCCAGGTGGGCACAGTAGTAAAAGGTTAATATTTTGAATATAAAACTGGTTGAACAGGATAAGATTTAAAAAAATAAGTACAATATTTATGATGATGGATGCGAAGTTATTCGATCAGTGCAAGGATTCCGTTGATTATCTCGAGGAAAATGCAAGGAACTATTACTTCATGAAGAGATATCAAAGGTTTAATCCATCCCCGCAGGCATTGGATGTGTTCAGGAACATCGAGGAAAGGACGAACGTCATAGTCCTTGCATCAAGGAACTGCCCGATATGCATAGCCACTATCCCTGTTCTCTTGAGATTGCATCTAGATGTCGGCAATCCGAATATGGACATAAGGGTCATAGAGAACGGCTCGCCTTCCTTGCCAGCATTTCTCTCTGACAAAAGGTCGCCCTTCGTTGTCTTTTATGATGGATCGTTCAACGAGCTATTCAACCTGGATCAGAAACAGATAGAGACAAATTTCGAGACTATTCTCGTGGAAGAGCTTGAGAAGCTTTCAAATAGGGTAAAAAGAACAAATATATAAACAGTCAATCATTATTTCTCTTTATGAAGGGAGAGCTCCAGAACGGCAAGATAGTGATTTCCGACAATCCTACGATATCGAAGCTCTATGGAAAAAGGTCCTATGGGGTCCTGGTCGACAAAAAGCTCTACCTTACCCCGCTTGAGGCATATTATCTATCTGAAAAGGAAAAGCTTCAGATAGAGCACAAGGGGGACCCGATATCAGGTGCCGAGCTGTTGTCATTGACAGATGCGGAGGAGGGATTCGAGGAAAAATACACCGTCTACAAGGACCTTAGGGACAGGGGTTACATCGTCAAGACCGGATTCAAATATGGATGTCATTTCAGGGTCTACAGAAATTCCATAGAAGACCATGCGGAGTACTTGGTCCATTCCTTTATTGAACATGGTTCGATAAAGGTGGATGACATCATGAAACAGGCCCGATTAGCACACTCTGTCAAGAAAAAGATGGTGATGGCCCTTGTTGACGAAGAGAACGATATCACCTACTTCTCCGTGGACAGGGTAAAGATATAAGAGGATGCTCACTTTTTGAGTATATCCTCAAGGATCCTTATCCCCTTGTTGAACGCCGGCATGCCTGCGGTCAGGAGCACCACCCTGAGTATGTCCACTATCTCCCCCTCGGTTATGCCAAGCTCTGCCATACCGGACCTCATCTGTTTTTCGGTCGCGTTTTCATCGCATTTTGACGCCACTATGCCGATGGCGATCAGTTTTTGGGTCTTGTAATCCAGTTCTCTTCCAGTATATATTACCCCGTTGAGCTTGTTGATGCCCTCGTAGAGCTCCGGATACTTTTCCCTGACTATCCTCATGCCCTTGCCGTAATAGACTTCATCCTTCATGAAGTATGATTTGTTCGCAAGAGATATAAAGCTATGTAGAGGGCAATGCAAGGGGGATGGGCCCTTCATAGCGTATGGTCCTTGCATCGTAGGAAAAGAGGAGCGGATGCACGCCGCCTCATCTACTGCAACGGCAAGCCTCTCCGAGAACAGGGGATCTGTATCTGTATTGGGGGAGAACACGGATGCATATGGGGCAAATACCAAGAATATGATATGGCCCTCTTCCCCAGACCTCACCGCTTCTATCAGCTCCGAGACATGCCTCGCGCCCCTCTTTGTAGGAGCGTCTGGGAACAGGGCCGTACCACCGACGGAGAGCGAACATCCCTTGACCTCCACCCAGCACCTTCTCGACCCGTTGTCCAACATATAGTCCATCCTGCTCCGCCCCAGAACGGTCTCGGGCCTGATGAGGTCCTCATTTGACTGGAAAGGCATCATTCGATTTTCAAGCAGCCAATCCGAGACATGACGATGATACGAAGAGTTTGCGAGAACCCATCTATCCTTCACCAGGCCCGCCAACAGGTCCCATCCCGTCTTGCGTTTGGGATTCTGCCCGGCACTGCGCAAAAGGACCCTGTTGCCTGGAAAGAGTATCTCGGACAGCCGGCCCGGGTCATGGATGTGGACAAGCGTCTGGCCCCCCTCTCCGCCCACGTCCGCCACGCCAAGGAATCTGTTCCTCCTTTGAATGAACTTCCCTTCGGCATCGGATGGGAGGTCCATCACTATCTGCGACGTCATGACGATCGATCAAAGATTTTTCTTCATGATCACATTGTTGGCCAGCTTGCTGTTAGGCACTACAAGATAGTCCCCATTGTTGGTCTTCAGGGTGGTCGAGATTATGCCTACCTCCTCGACAATGCCCTCGATCTCAGGGGTCTGGATGTAATCCCCGACCCTGACAGACTTGTTCCTTATTATCTGAATGCCGGAGAAGAAGTTCCTGGATATGTCTCCCGCGCCGATTATGACAAAGACACATGCCAAGAAGGATATGGCGGCGGCAATGATCAAAAGCACGTCCGTTGAGACCCTCAGCTGTGACAAGGCCATGATCAGGGCGACGATATATATGAAGTATCTTATGCTATTGATGAAAATCTCGTTGGAAGGCATCCTTGATTCCTTGAGATATCCATCTATTGCATGCACTAGCTTTTCGGCAAAGATGAACCCCAAAATCATTATCGTTAGGGCCACGACCACGTTCGGCAGATAGGAAACGACGTTGTTCATGAAGCTGTTGATGCTCTCAAGGCCCAATATATCAATCGCCTGGCCGATGGCCACAAGGTAGATTGTCCAACTGACTATTATCTTGATAAATCCTATAAAGGTGAAACTGGTCCTCTTTGTCGTCTCCTGGATCTTTGTGCCCATTATAATCTTGAGAATCCCGGTCTTGTTTACTATGAAATCTATGAGCTTTCCGCTCAATCTGCCTAATATGAAACCTATTATCAATATTGAAATCACGATGAGTATGTCCTCCATGTTGGACATGATATCGTTTGATATATTTGCAAGTTCTATCATCTACTTCAGCTCCACAGGGTCCAGTTCCAGAACCATGTTGCCATTTGCGAAGATCCTTAAAAGATTATCCGACTCTGACAAGACGATGGCTATGGCGTTCGTTATCTTGGACATCCAAGCCGCCGACATGTGCCTGGCGCCAAGCCCCCTGGGCAGTTCTATGCCCTCCTTGCCGCTTTCCAGATACCTGGCCGCGGCAACTATCTTTCCCTTGCCGCTGATGACGAAGGCACCGTCCAATCTGGAATATTCCTTAATCATGCTGGTCACTATCTTGTTGGAAATCTCAACATAGCTGCCTTCAAACGGATTATATGTTATCTGGGTGGAGTGCTGCAGGACATCGCCCGAGTCGCCCACGATGAACGTGGTGCCGACAGGTTTTCCCTCCCTACCCTTCTTGCCAAGCTGTATGGCTATCCTCAGGACATTATGGATGACCATGGGATCTATTTCGCTCGTGTAGGAAAGGATGGTGTAGATTCCGTTGTCGATGAGTGGTCTGGCCCTCAGCGTAAGGATCGCGTTGTCAGAATCAGAACCTGTGGTGTTGATGAAGACCACCAGGTCCTCATTCCTGATAAGGCCCTCCTTCATGCCCCCGGCAATGGATATGTATGCTCGTTGGTACAGGTCAGGGATCTCCGTTGGAAGGAATATCATCCTCTCCTTTCCATTGGAAAGCTTTGTATCGCTGATGACGACTATGGGGGCGATCTTACGATAGTTCGATATCTTGTGGGCATTGGTGAGGTCTTTTTTCGACTCTGCACAATACATTATCACATCCGCCTTTATCTCCCTTGCAAGGTCGAATCCTGTTCGCAATACGACTTTTTCCATACTATGACCTCTCCTGTTCTACGACCTCCCCATTTGGCGCGATCTCGGAGAAGACCTGTCCCGTGAACTTATAAATCTTTATATCATCTTCATTGAGCCAGCAATCCTGGGGTAGTCCTGCCTTGACACAAGTATGTGACAGGAACTCCTCTTTTCCCCAGTTCCATTCTATAGGCACCTGGGGAAGGAGCAGACCCTTCTGAAATCCCCTCTCTATGATAAGCCCGTCCCTGCCGACCTCTATCTCATCAAGATATCCTTTGCCGCTCTTGCCCTTGATGAGAGACGGAGATGACAACACGGTGACCTCCACCAACAGACGGTCAATCTCGCTTGAAGAAACGGGATGGAAACGGGGATCCCTGGTCGCAGAGGCGATGCTGGCATCCAACAGTGAGTCTATTAGGGGATAGACCGGTTCAGGAAAACCTATGCAGCCGCGCAGATCTTTCCCTGGATATGTCTTCAGGGTAACGAATATCCCAGAATTGATCTTATATTTGTCATCGATCTCTCCGGTGTCGTAATCATCGCCCCTCAGATACGTCCTGATGCGCTCACGCGCCATTCTGACCAGTTCAGTGCCCTCTTTTAAACTCAACATGGATATATTTCGACAAAAGGGTAAAAAAATCTATTGCATGGCATCCGCCATCCCCTCTCAAAAAGTTCAGACGATATATCTATATATGGGTCTTCGAATTAATTGAACGTTGAAACAGACTGTACTTGACACGATCATGGAGATCAGGGAGGAGATAGGCATGGATTACAGATCGCCTGTCATAGTCAGGGTCTCCAAAAGCAGGGGCACTCTCTTTATCGAGTGCGAGGACAGGGCGGACAAGAGCATCGTGATAGGAACCGGAGGTTGGGTGGTGGGAAAGCTCACAGGCAGGCTCAACCTAAAGGATATCAAGGTCGAGTCAAGGCTTGACAACATCGTGAGAACCAGGGACCTGATCAACTCCCTGAGGTCCTTGGATTCCTTGGAGAACGAGGAATTCGTGCATCTTTCAAAGGCGATCATACAGGGAAAGACACCTGAGGGCTGCAGAGTGTATGTCATGGGGGAGGAGATGATGTGGGCATGCGCAATGCTTGAGGACCTCGGTTGCAGTCCTGTGCTGCTACATACGGAATTCGTGCATGATAACGTGAAAGGGACCTACGGCGGCACAGAGTTCCGCAAGGTGAAGGCCCCCATTAGCCCCTATCCCGAAAGGCTTGAGGCAATGGTGTCCTCGGTCCTTGACGACCCGGGAGATGGGTCAGACCGGATATTTATGGGTCTTTTTGAGAAGACGCTGGAGGAAAGGGACGGCTCCATCCTTGTCAATCCGATGGAGTTCTATCGTATCGACCTTTGGCAGACAAGGAAATACTCAAGGAAAAGATTCAAGGAAAGGATATTTGAGCATTCCGATGAGAACAAGGGTTTCATGGTGCGCAAGGTGCTGGACTGGTGCTCCAATGGTTTGATAGAGCCCAACGACGCCGCAAGGATAATACACACCCATTGGACAGACGGCACTCTTATCAATGTCGGACGGACGGACATGGACGGCTTCACAAGGAAATATAGGGTAAGGAACTCGCTGTCAAGGTCCAAAGAGGTGTCTGAGGACGTCCATCGAATCCTGAACAACTACCTTACTGGGAACAAAGATCATATCGGTCTGAGGGCCCTCATCGCTTGGTCTGGAGGCATTGACAGTTCGGCCTGCATAGAGGTAGCCCTGAAGGCAGGGCTTGAGGCGGACCTGGTAACCGTCAAGATGCCGTTCATCGACATGATTGAACTCAGGACAAGGGCGGGTGCCATGGGGCTCGAACTCGGGGAGTTGGAACTGCCGGAAAGATATCCCAACATCTGTAAGAGCGTCGAGTCCGGAAACATCCATCCATGCGGTCAATGCTCGTCCATGATAGAGGAGGCCATAAAGGAGTATGCCATCGGGAAAGGATATGACCTATTGATATTTGGGGACCTTCTCTCGGTCGGCTCCCAGTCGGTCCTTAGAGAAGATGGCCTGATATTGCTCAACCTTCCTGCGGCCCTTTCGCTTTCAAAGAGGGAGCTTATGACATTCTCGGAGGGACCAACTGAGATCAGTTTCGGATGCCCTCTTGTCAACATGGCGCATGGCATTAACAGGGACTCCCAGAGGATCTCCATCCAGAGGGTGCTAAGGGAACTGAGGGCCGGGATGCTGGACAATGAGCTGGCCCTGGAGCTTATAAATGACATCAAGACGCCCCCAGAAAGATATATATATGATATTTCTTAATGTAGTTGGAGCTATGTGATGGCATGAGGTACTCGAATATACAGTACTACAAGGACTATTCCATCCTAAAGGTAAGGCAGAGCATAAAAAGGCTTTATATCGGCAGGATACTGTTCTCCCTAGGTATAATACTGTTTCTTGCCAGCCTGTTGATGGACATAACGGACACGACCCTCTATCTGAGCGAATCCTTGGCACCGTTCACCAACAACATAACGATGATGTTGTATTCCTCAACGATGCTGTTGGTCTCCATGATAATACTCATCGTTCATAGATGATCGTTCGCCAGAAGGTATGTCGAAGTGGACCCTTCGATCTTCACTTTTTTGAACTCGCCTATATTTCCCTCGCATATCACTGGTTTATAGTTGTCCATTCTGCCCACCATGTGCCTCTTTTTGCCCTTGTCGGTTATCAGCACTTCAACATGATTGCCGACATAACCAAGATTGATCTCGCGGGATATCTTGTGTACAAGCCTTGAAATGACCCTTGACCTGTCCTTCTTTATCCTGTCGGGGAACTGCTCCATTTCTGCCGCCGCAGTACCCGGCCTGGAAGAATAGCGCGTGATGTTGACCTTGTCCGGGCGGCAGGCCAATATGAGGTCCAGGCTTTCCTGGAAGTCCTCCTCCGTCTCCCCGGGGAATCCAACGATGATGTCTGTCGCAAGATATATGTCAGGAAATCTCTGTCTGAACTCATCAACGATGTTGAGGAAGGTCCCGGTGGTGTACATGCGCCCCATCAGCTCAAGTATCCTGTCTGACCCCGACTGCACGGGGAGATGAAGGAACTTGAAGACCTTGCTGTCGTCAAAGCAATCTATCAGTGCGTTCAAAAGGCCGTTGGCGTGGTTTGGGTTCATCATGCCCACCCTCAATCTGAACTTCCCATCGAGTGCTGTGAGGGAATTTATCAGCGAAGGAAGGTCCGTGCCTATGTCCTGACCATAGCATCCCGTGTCCTGGGACGTCAACAGGAACTCCTTATACCCCATACCAAGCAGCCTCGAGACATTATCGGCTATGTCTTCGGGAGAGTAGCTCCTGAGCTCCCCTCTCGCAAATCTCGTTGCGCAGTATGTGCAGGAACCTTTGCAGCCGAGAGATATCGGGACTATCGCCGTGGCCCCGCTCTGTAGCTGTGGCAGTGGCCTGGGATTCTCGATCTCATGCCTGTATATCCTGACCTTGCTTCCTTCCATGACGGCTTCGACCACCTCTGCAATGTCGCGTATCTGGTCGGGGCCCACTATCGCATCCACCTCGGCAGGTATGGAATCTGGGTCTATGAAAGGGAGGCATCCGGCAACTATGACCTTCTTCTTCTCCAATGAGGCCCTTATGTCCTTCAACACCCTGTGCTGTGTCTGTGCCTTCACGCCGCATGTGTTGAAAATGACAATGTCGGCGGCCTCCTCATTATCAGTGATTATATCCTTTAACAGATAGGCCATGGCCTGGCTGTCACTTTTGTTGAAGGTGCAGCCATAGGTCCTGATATATATCATAAGACAACCTACAATACATTTGGCAAGATGGCAAGAACAAGGTATATGCAGAATATCACTAACAGCACGTCGACTATCTTCTTTGTGAAGTCAAATCCCAGTCTCAACAACGCCAATAGTATGACCAGACTGAATATGCCCACGGCCTCCGGCGGCACCACGCCCTCGCTGGCGGCCGATATCTCCGATGCTATTGATTCTGCTAGGTCGAACATAACGCTAACAATGTTGGTCAGCAGTTCTATTGGGTCCATATATTAAGATTGATGTATAGTTTAAAAAAGTTTTTTGTAAGATACATCCTGCCGGACATCCTTACATGACATCGTTGAACGGTTATGCGACCTCAAGATTCTCAATAAAGTTTTAGTGGATGTTCCATCTTAAGCTATATCCTGAGATTCTCGTCGATTATCTTGATCCAGTTGAGATATGAATTGAAAGTGCCCCTGATGGCGTTGATGTCCTCGCCTTCGATAGTTATATAGAGGCGGTCTCCCTCCAGGGAGATGCTGGACCTTGTCTTCTTGTATGGCACAGATTCTATCTCGGGAGTCAGTGCCTCATAGAACTTTTTTGCATTGGGGTCGTCAAGCTCTATCCTCATCTGCATTCCGTCTCACCCTTATCTGCGGCCCTATGGGCCTTTGGGAAATGTCATTCCTGATGAAGTCCAGTGCAAAGACCTCATCCTTTTTGGTGATCATGATCGTCAGGAGCGAATCAACGTCCCTGCTGGCGTTGAAGACCTCCATGATAGTCTTTAGAAGCCCGCTGTCGTGTTCGTCGATGACGCCTATCGGGACATCCTCGTTGAGGGGTGGCACCTTAACATCCAGTCCCATGTCCTTCCTAGTCCTGACGGTGATGTCGATGTATCTTGACCACTCCATGCCCCTGGACGGGTCCATGGAGGACAACCTGAACGGATTGCCATCCCTGGTCTCTATGATCAGTATCCTCTCATGGGCGTTCCTTAGACCAATGTCGATTATGTCCCTGATGCTCTTCTTGCCCCTTACCAGATAATCACAAAAAGGTAGGACAGAGGCCAGCTCCCGACAAAAGATCCTCGTTCGCTGGCTTGTACGTCTTGAGGTAGTAAGCAGCATCAGATACAACCGACACGCTTGGATTGTTTGGGCCTAAGCTTTATGAGGACCCTTCCTCCGCAGTATGGACATTTGATGCCCTGAACATTGTCAAGGTCGTTCAAACTAAGTTCCTTCCTGCATTCCCTGTTGATGCATTTGTACATCTTCTCGTCCCTGTCTATGACAGGCCTAACGAGCTCCACAGGCTCTTCTTCAATGAACTCTTCAGTGTGTTCATCATTCATTCTTATCTACCTCTGAAAGCCCCGTAATGACGCGTTTCGCAGTCTTGCCAGAGGGTGTCTGAGGCACATATGCCCCCCCTGCAAACTTTGCGCCACACTTACGGCACTCCCAAACGGAGGTACTTGTCCTCCTTACGGACTTCCTACCGCATGTTGGGCATGGATGGTCCTGTTTCATTCTCTTCTCAACGGCAAGGACCCTCTTCCTGATCTTCCTACCGTATCTGCTACCAAATCTTCCTACACTGCCGCCCATTTCAATCACTCAGCTTCTTCAATGGCCTTTAGGATCTTCTCCCTGTTCTCCTGACCCTTGATCTTGGCCAGTCTTACAGCTTCCATAACCTCTTCCAATTTAAAGCTTCCGTCTATTCCTTTCTGCATGGCAACAACATTGCCATCCTCGTCTGTAGACACTGTTATCCTTGAGGCCATGATCTTCTCCTCGTCCTTTTGGGGATCTACGAGAAGCTTGCCGCCGATCTTGGCTATTGTGCAGGTGACGGGTACCTTTCTCAGGGGCAGGGATTCTATCTCATCGGTTGGGTTCCCCTCCGCGTTGTATATGGGCATCTTTGCGCACTTCAAAGCAGTGATGGCCCCAATGCCGCAGGCGTCCAATAGATTTCCGCCATCATCGAGCACCTGTATGTCCACGAAGACGATCCTGACGAGCTCGCCTGGCACGATGCATAGCTTTCCGGTGTCCAAGGCCTTGGATTCCCTGATCCCCCTGTCGACCACTCTGGCCAGCTCTATGGCGTCCTCTCCGGGCGGGCCCGATTCAAACTCTGGTGATGCCAATGGGGGAAGCTCGGCTGATGTTGTCATTACCCCCTCGTTGGGGATGTCTGGGAACGGTGTGCCCACATCGTACTTGACACCAACTATGACCTTGGTAGCGCCAAGTTCCACATAGGCCGAACCTTCTGCCTTCTTTATGTAATTTGGGATTATCTTGAGTTCCCTATACTCGTCTGGAGCCCTCTCATCCAACCTTTTGCCCTCAATGGCAAGGTTGTTGATATATTCCCTTTTGATGTTGGCTATAGCATCCATTTCAATCACCATACTTTGACTTAAGGGCGTCCATCTGCATCTGATAAATGGACTTGCATCCCTTTATTGCAAGACTCAAAGCCTCATCAACCTCTTCTTCGGTCATTATTCCGTCCATTTGCAGAAGCGTGATGTCCTCTGTCCTTGACAGTATGGCCAATGGCACATCCGCCTGGCCACTGTTGTCCTCTTCCTTACAGAGGTCCAATACTATCTGGTCGTCGACCTTGCCCGAGGCGCAAGCGGATACAAGTCCCCTCATTGGTATGCCTGCATCCACCAGTGCAAGGGTGGCCGCGGTTATGCCTGCACATCTTGTACCGGCGTCCGCCTGCATCACATCGACCAAAACCTCGATCATTGAATTGGGGTAATCCTCGAGTATTATGGCCGGTGCCAAGGCGCCTGCCATGACCTTGCCGATCTCGACCGACCTTCTGTCCGGACCCGGTCTCTTCCTGTCCTCCACAGAAAAAGGCGCCATGCTGTACTTGCACCTGAGGTAGGCCTTGTCATTCCTCGCAAGGAATCTAGGGATGACCTCCTTAGGACCATAAACTGCAGCATATACCTTGTTATTTCCCCACTCAACGTAAGCAGACCCGTCTGCTCTGTTCAGGACGCCTACCTCCATCTTCACCGTCCTGAGCTCATCATTCTTTCTTCCATCACATCTCGTCATTGTGATCACCTTCAACCTCAATCTCCTTAATCTGCGACTCTAAGTATTCCTTTGTCTTATCTGTCAATCCAGATGAGTGGGCCTGATTGTTAATCATCTCTATCGTCCTCTTGATGAGGTCCTCCATTCCGCTCGTAGCCTTTACCCATACAAGCCCATTCTGTCCAACAAGTATCTTGGACCTGGTCAACTGCTTTATCATGTATATCATCGAACCTTTCTTGCCTATAAGCCTGGGGACCCTCGTTGGTTTTATCTCCACAAGCGCGCCGCCCCTAAGCTTGCCATAGGGCATGGACTTTGTAAACAGGTTCGAGTTATATATCTCATCTACATAGTCTACCTTTGCAAATATCAGGTCCCCAACGTCATACACCTTTGACAGATCCTCTATCCTGTCATGAAGTGCGCTCTTTGGGTCCAAGGATGCCAGATAAGCTGAATTAATGTCAACTAGCCACTTCCCGGCCAGCACCTTCTCTATCCTGCCAATGACGGTGTCCCCCTCTTTGGGGAGGTACTTGCCTTCCAGAGGTACTACCCTTACCTGCTTTCTCTCCTCGTTGAAGTAGAAAAGACCCAGCATGGTTGAGAATATCTCCTCACCCTCCCTGGTCACACCGCCTCCAAGGGAATATTTGCCTTTTGCCAACAAGGTGCCTGGCACGACAAGTTCCCTCTCACCGACCATTATCTCCATCATATCATCTCTTATCGATTATCTTGACCTCTACATCACCCTTTGTGATGGCATTCAATTTCTCGAAGAACTCCGGTTGCATCCCGGCGGGGATCTCCATCTTGACGTACAGAGTGCCGTCATTGCCCCACTCCTCCTTCAACAACTGTCCATAGTTCGAAAGGACGCCGTAGGCCTTTCCCGTATAGTTCGACGGTATCTTTATCGCCATCGTCCTCTTCTCGAACCTTAGGGGGAGATGCACCCTTATCTTCTTGACTATCTCGTCTATCTGTTTCTCGGTAGATTTGAAAAGGTCTATATGTATGTTCGCCTTTTCCATAGCAGCCTCTACCCTCGAGGAAGGATGCGGATATCCCGTCTTGGGATCCACTGCGTTCTTGGATATATGGGAGATGATCTTCCTCTTCTTCTCTTCGAATATCTCCTTCCTCTGCTCTGCTGTGAGCTGAAGGTCTCCCTTGCGTATTATCCTTATGGCTATCTCTTCAATGCTGTCGGTGCCGAAAATCTTCTCAAGGTCCTCGCTCGGCACCTTCTCGGCAGAGCCCACATCCTTGTATATGTAGTTGGATGCCAGGAACTCCGTCTCATCGTCTCCCTGTTTGATCTTTCTGGCCTTCACGGGGTCCACAAGGACCTCGAACTTTTCCCCATGGGACTTAAGCCTGGCTATCACAGCGTCATCTATCGTGACCATGCAAATCACCACGCTAAACAGTCAAAACGAATGAGAAAGCCCCACACCGGGCCCGTTATTTCTTTCATCTTCATCCTCGCTCTATCTATATTTTTAATACTTCTTTTTAAATTTACTTGATATCAACACTTTTCCAATGACTTCAACGTCCCTGAAACGCCCTTTACAAGCACATTCACCCTGGCGCCTTGGATATCGGTCATGGTCTTTAGGGACACTATCAGGTCGTCAACGGAATCAAGCGAACATCTAGCTATGCCAATGTTGTTCTCCTCATTCCATTCAGAGACCTTCAGATTGACATTGGCAGACCCCTTCTCACCCAACAGGGAGAGCATCGAGTCCCAGATCGAATGGCGGACGTCCTCCAAGGCGAATCCGGAATCGGAATCGATGAAGAACTTCACATATCTTTTCTTGTCCCTAAGGGACTTTGGGATCTTGTACTTCAGATAAGTCCCCTCCCTTCCAGAATCTTTCGGGGCATCGTTCCTATGGCGGCCTTCGCCTCGGGATATTCCATGCCCACCAAGGTCCCAAATGCCACCAGTTCCCTGGGGGTCACCAACTCCATGCCGTCCCTGGCCCCCGAGGTTATGACAATGCCTACCTTCCTTTTCCTTGCGAGTGAGATGGAACGTCTCAGTGATTGTATCATCCTTGACCTTTGATATCCCCTGGAGTTGATGATGTCCCTTGCGCATATCTCAAAGAACATCCCGTTCCTGCTGGCCATCTTGGCCAGCGTATCATCGATGGGGTACGGCCTAGACATTACGTCTACAATTGGATTCTCGATTATCCGCCTGTTCGAGGCCATGTCGTTGCCTGTGGCGAACACTATGTCGGCCCCGCTCTTTTTCACGATCTCATTTATCCTTCCGATGGTATCGGGATATATCATGACCGCTCTGAAGTCGGCGTTTTCGTCGTCCACGCTAGCAACGTATTCATAGAGGTCGCTCTTTATCCCCCTAAGGTCAATCGCCAAATAGTTGCTTAGCATTTTCGATCACTTTCTTTCTGTTGGACGGAAAGGCCAATATCTTGACAAATATCCTGATGTCCCCACGATCATGCAATCTGTAGACATCATTGAAAAGGTCCTGTTTGTCCATCCTGAAATAAAGGAAACCCCTATCGTCCACCCTTTCGGGAAGGGTGTCAAAGATCTCCGACCTGATGGATAAGAATAAAGTAGATCCAAAGAAGGCCTTGATATCATCCTCATCTTTGATATCGACCCTCAATATTAGGATCTCGTTGCCGTAGTGCCCATTGGTATGCTCTATCTGGATCGACTCCCGGGGAACACCCATCTTGGATATTGTCCCCAGGACCTTTTCCAATGATTCGGTGGCGTGTGAAAATGTCTCTATCTCGATTCTTTCGACAAGACGTTTCATAGAACGCACACTTAGTAGCCCCTATTCCCATGAGCGGCCTTGGACGGTCTCAGCTTCTCAGCGCCCTTGCCCTTGTTCGTGAGACCCCTGGACTTCCTTCCTGCCGATGTCTTGCCCCTGTTGACCCTTCTGGTATGCTGTTTCTCGCATATCCAATTGATCCTGGAGTCCGATGCTATGGCCGGATGGAATGGGTCCACGAGTATTATCTCATAGTATTTGCTCTGGCCCGTCTCGCCAACCCAGTATGAGTTCAGTACCTCAAGATTTGGGTACTTTGACTGCACGCGCTCCTCAGCTATCAGCTGAATGCCCTTCTTGGGTGAGAACTTCTTGACACCAAAGCGCCTTGGCCTTCTCCTTGCCTCGGGCCTGGACTTCCTTCGTCCTCCCCTTCTCACGCGTACCCTGACAATAACATATCCCTGTTTCGCTCGATACCCGAGCTCCCTCGCCCTGTCTATCCTAGTTGGCCTTTCAACCCTGACCATTGCCTCCTCCTTGTTCCAAAGGGGCAGTCTCCTCTTGGTTATCTCTGCCAATACTCCTGAACGAGGGTCTTTCCAAGCTTCCTTAACGTAATTGTAATAACCCATTGTCTCTCCTCCTTATGGTTCGGTCGACATGCATAACATGTCTTCATCTACATCCCACGGAGTTAATAGTGAAAAACGTTAGATACTTTATAAAGTTTTCCTATTATGGAGTAGACATGATCGAACTAGCGACCATAACCGATATGGAAATCTTGGGAGTGGAGAGGAAGGCGGCGGTCCTCCATGGGAGGGAAGCGGCCAGGGCCATATTGTCAAGGGGTAGTGACATTGCCCTCCTCTGGGTGTCCAAGCTAGGCTACCACAAACTGCCCGGAGGGGGTCTGGAGGATGGCGAGGAACGAACCGGCGCATTGGCCAGGGAAATACTTGAAGAGACCGGGTGGGAGGCCGACATAGAGGAAGAACTTGGCATGACCGTAGAGATCAGAGGCGAATTCGGGTTGAGGCAGGTATCCTACGTTTATCTCGCCCAAGCGTCCAAAAAGGTCGCAAGGCCTTCGTTCACGAAAAAGGAAATGTCGCAAGGGTTTGAACTCAGATGGATGAACATCGATGAAGCTTTAAAAATGATGGAAAATGAGGAACCTAAGGATTATGAGGGAAAATTCGTCCATCATAGAGACTTGTTTTTACTTAAAATGGCATATTCTTTAATAATGGATGGATTATCTAGCCAAAAATAGAGATAAATAACATCCCGACAATAACTATAGCAGGTGATGCACATTAGCGGAATGCAATCATTTATTGTAGAACATCTGTATGAAAAGGAAATAGACGTGTATTGTGGTGGCGAGGACAAGTTCTCAGGGATGGTAAAGGCAATAGCTGACAATGTCCTGACGCTCGAGAATCGGGGCGTCTACACGTTCGTTGCCGTTGACAAGATAATAGCCATTTGGATGAAGTAGGGTGTAGATGATAGACGAATGCCTTTTGGCATTCAAAAGCTCACTTAAACTCCTCTATAATCTTCTCAGCTATTATCAACCCCGCCTTGTCCTGGGCCTCCTTTGTGGATGCGCCGATATGTGGTGTGAGCAAGATATTGTCAAGTTCCAGCAACGGTGAATCGGTAGGTGGTTCGGTTTCAAACACATCTAGGCAGGCTCCGCGTATGTTCCCGTCCCTCAAGGCGGTGTATAGGTCCTTCTCATCCACTATGCCCCCTCTGGACGTGTTTATCAGGATTGCACTGTCCTTCATCATCATGAGCTGTTCCATGGATATCATGCCCTTTGTCTGGGGAATGAGGGGGACATGGAGCGTTATGTAGTCAGAGGATCTCAGCAGGTCCTCCATCTCTATGTACTTTACCCCTAGGCTCGCAGCGAGTTCTTCGTTCTTGTGCACATCGAAGGCGAACACCTTCATCCCAAATCCATTCGCTATCTTTGCCATATGGGAACCTATCCTGCCGAAACCTATGATGCCCAAGGTCTTTTCGTATATCTCTATCCCCTTCAGGGAATTCTTTTCCCATTTTCCATCTTTCATCGTGTTGTCAGAACGCACAATGTTCCTCTCAAATGACAACAACATTGCGAAGACCAGCTCGGCAACAGACTCTGAAAGGGCGGTTGGGGAGTTTATCACCTTTATGCCCCTTTCCTCGCAGGCCTTGAGGTCTATGTTGTCAAGGCCCACACCTGCCCTTGCAACCAGTTTGAGATTTTTGCCAGACTCTATTATTTTTCTCGAAACCTTCGGCTTGCTTCTGACGACCAGGGCATCAAAGTTCTTAACCTTCTCGGCCAGACCGTCCTCATCAAGGCCTGTGGACACTTCAACTTCAAAGTTGGCCTTCAACTGTTCTATCGCCTGTTCCGCTATATTCGATGCAATAAGGACCTTCATTCAATCACCAATCATCATGTTATCAAAAGATGATATGATTAAGAAGTCATAGGGTATTTATAACTTGTTAGGATGGCACGCATCGCGATGCATATCGCATTGCCCAAAAAAAAGATTTCGAAAGCATCGTCGATTGTTGTTTTCATAGGTCATCGACAAAGTGCCCCTTGCATCGTCCGCATGCCCGCCGCCGGATGGTGGATTGTTCATAAAGGCGTATGAAAACGCCCCGGAAGACCCTTAATGACGAGAACAAAAGATTTATATTTAAATTAAAATTATTCTCATCGGAGCCGGGTAGGGTAGGGGACAATCCTTTGGGCCTTTGGAGCCCGAGACTGCGGTTCGAATCCGCGCCCGGCTATTATCATGATCCCTTCTTCACCGACAATGTTAAATAAAGCATGCATAACTTTATTTCCGTGAACAGAAAAGTTAGGTTAACCATAATTGTAGCGCTTATATTAGTGATATCCGCATCATCAGGATGCATATCATCCGGACAGCCCAGCACGACCACATCCTCGCCAGACACCGACGGGGACGGATGGACTGACCAGGAAGAGGCGCTGGCCGGCACAGACCCTAACAATGTCGATTCCGATGGCGACGGTTACTACGACCCCGTGGATCCCAATCCTTTGATACCACAGACAACGGCGCCGCCCACGACGACGGCAGCGCCTACGACAGCGGCCCCGACGACGACCGCAGCTCCGACGACGACGGCAGCGCCTACGACAGCGGCCCCGACGACGATGGCGCCGCCGGAGTTTCCGGACCTCAGTGGACTTGTGTATGCCTTTGAAAACTTTCATTCCTCTGACTCGACATGTTGCCGTACAGGTGACATAATTGAGAAGGTGGAGGACCTAGGTGCCCAGACCGTCCTCTATGAGGAAAGCTACATCTCTGCCGAATTGTTAAACAATCGCGGGATAGATGTGCTTTTGTTCGGAATGACCACAAATAACACGTTGACCGATAATGACATCGATGAGCTGTACCAGTATGTTGTCGATGGGGGAATAATATGGTTGGCCACGGTCACGCCGGGGTACAACGAGCTTCTTGGCCAATTTGACACATCCGTGGCCTTCGTAAGCAAAACGGAAGTCGACGAGAAGTCATTCTACTGTCATGACGAGGACTGGATATCGTATGACGTCGATGAATTCTATTTGGCGACCATCTATACATTCAGCAATCTTGAGACCTGGGAGACCACCATACATGTTTACGGGTATGATGGTTACTATGACTGGCCCCAAGTGATCTACAAGAATATCGGTGATGGATACATTTTCTGCAGCAATATGGCGTTTTGTAAAAACGAATACTATTATCTGAAGGACAACCTGACAATATTCAATAACATCGCCTATATGATAGGAAGCCTATTGGACTGACGTCCCCCCAAGAACGTTTTTAACTTATAAGACATAGATATATGGAATAGTACCGGTTGGAAGTCATGGAAGAGAACGGCAGTTTAGAGATCGGCCCAATAGACATGCTAATGGGACTTGTGATATCAAAGGAGATAGATCCTTGGAACATCGACATAGTGGAACTTACGAACAAATACATGGAAAGGATCAGAAAGCTCCAAGAGCTTGACCTAAGGCTTTCCGGAAAGACGATCCTTGTGGCTTCCATACTTCTACGGATGCAGTCCGAGGACATATTCAGGGAAAAGAGCGATGAGAAGGAGGAGGAAGAGGAGGAAGAGCTTGATTTTGAGCTAAAACCAATATTGCCCCCCCTTCGAAGGGTCTCAGGAAAGATCACCCTGCCTCAATTGATGGAAGCGCTTCTCCAAGCGCTTGAGGAGGCGGATAGGAAGAAGACCCTAAAACCAAGGAAGAGAAGAGAGGAAAAGCACGTAATCAGGATCGATGAACACCGTCTCAATATAGAGGAACAGGTTACAAAGCTGTATGACAGGATATGTGAGATGATCAGGGAGCGAGAGTTCATAACCATGGATGAGCTTTTGGACGACCACACCCCCCTGTCCATAGCAAGGACCTTGCTTTTCATTTTATATCTGGAGACCAAGAGCAAGATAGAGCTCGAACAGGAAGAGCTCTTTGGAGAGATATACATCAGGACCTAAAGGTGATATTGTGGATGAAAGAAAGGTGATAGAGGCTGTATTGTTCGCATCCGGGAAACCAGTATCGAGCCATGAACTGGCAAAGAATCTGGATATGGATACAAGGGACGTTACAAGGCACATGAAGGAACTGATGAAAGAATATGAGGGTAGGGACGGCCCCATCGAGATCACCAAGACCATCAAGGACGAGTACGTCATGCAATTGAAGGAAGAGTACTCCGAGATGGCAGAGAACTATCTGCCAAGGGCCAAGGAGTCCCGAGCGCTTCTCAAGACCCTTGCCCTGATAGCATACAAGCAGCCTGTCGAACAAAGCGAAGTGATCAACATCAGGGGATCGAGTGCATACAAGCACATAAAGGAGCTTGAAGACAGGAAACTTGTCAACAAGAGGCCGAAGGAAAGGACATACATCTTATCAACGACCAATGAGTTCTGCGAACTTTACGGACTCAAGTCGGCGGACCCCAATGACGTGAAGAACAAGTTCGAGGCCCTATTGGGAAGTAAGGGGAGCGAAGATGACAAGGATGAAGCTGAGTGACCTAGAGGGAATGCTCACGGACAGGACTGTCATACTGGGTGTCGGAAACGACATCAAGGGGGACGACGGCGTAGGATCCTACATAGCCAGGCGATTGGAACGCCAATTCAGGTCAATAGACGGGAAATCCGTGCCTGAGGCGTATGCCTACGAGGTCATATCACATAAACCTGACATCGTGCTTATCATCGATGCTGCAAAAATGGGGTCACGACCCGGGTCGGTGGGTGTGTTCACAAAGGAGGATGTCAAAAACATCAGTTCTTCAACCCATTCAATGCCCCTCTCAATGCTATCCAAACACCTGGAGAAAGAAGCTGGTTGCATGGTATATATAATCGGCATTGAACCAATGGAGACAGAGTTCGATATGAAGCTGACCGACACTGTAAGAAAAAGCGCCGACAATATGGTAGAGATACTGAAAAGCTATAAATCATCAAAGAAATGATAATATACACGTGGGGATGTGAATGGACAAGATATCTTTTTTATTGAACAAGACCAAGAACAAACTTCTTTCACCTATATACTCCACCTATCAGAGAAGATTGATTGAAAACGTCAAAAAGAAAGAACCTCCTGTCCATATCGGATTCATACTGGACGGAAACAGGAGATATGCCACGGCAAAGGGGCTTGACAGGAAAATAGGACACATGTTCGGCGCCAAGAAGGTCGAGGAACTGCTCGAATGGTGCTTTGACATCAATATCAAGGTAGTCACCCTATATGCGTTCTCCACAGAAAACTTCAACAGGCCCGAAGAGGAGGTCGGGGCCATAATGGACCTTGCCAAGGAAGAGTTCGAAAAGGTCCTCACCAGCAAGAGCATACATGAAAACAAGGTAAGGGTCAAGGCCTTGGGGGACTTGGACAAACTGCCAAGAAAACTTCTTGAGGCGATCCAGATAGCCGAGGACAACACCAAGGACTACTGCGATCATTTTCTCAATGTCTGTGTCGCATACGGCTCAAAGAACGAGATAGTCTCGGCCGTAAGGAATATAGCCAAGGACGTGAAGGAGGGAAGGCTTGGACCCGATGAAATAACATACAATGACATCAGGAAAAATCTCCTTACCAATGAATATCCGGACCCTGATATAATAATAAGGACCGGTGGGGAGTCGAGGCTCTCCAACTTCATGCTGCTGCAGGCCGCTTATGCGGAGCTCTTCTTCATAGATGTGTACCTTCCGGAGTTCAGGAAGATAGACTTCCTAAGGATAATGAGGGATTACCAACGGGCAGACAGAAGATATGGAAAATAAGGAACTGATTCATTCATCCTTGCCAGGATAAATCCCCATGGAAAAACTTCCTCAATTGTCACCTTCTGAAGGGTTTGTTGCCTTTTTCCATACCTCAGAATGACCATATAGCCTGGATACGTACCTTACATTGTCGTCTCCCCCCTTGCACAGGAGGAAAAGCGGCGCTATCAGCTCGATCGCCTCCCTGTCAAGCACTGCCCTCTCTTCCGCAGGGAGGGAATAGTAAGTTCGGAGCATCTCGTCCCTGTCCATCTTTATCAACTCTGAAATCTTCATAATCTCACCTTTATATGGATGGATTATCCATCCATATATAAATCTTTCTATCTTGTTTTGCATAACATGTTTACATCGAAGATTGGAAAGAACGTCAGCATCTTCAACCGATTACAAAAGATTTATATATTTAAGAATTAGGTTCTCAATTGATTTATATGCACATTATCGAATCTGATGGTGTAAAGATAGTTTTATCCGAACTTAGGGATTCGATGTCGGAATTGGGAGATGTCTATTTACGTACAGACATCAATGAACCCCCTGCACCTTCCCTCAAGGTCGAACAGGCCACAGATTCCATAAACATGATAAGGGAGATACAGGACCCCAAGTCCAACATCCTATGCACATCGCATTGTTCTGACCCCTCAAAAAGCATTGACAAGAACTTTGAGATACTCAGGAGCACCTTGGAGAAACAGTTGGACCCCATATCTCCGGAGATAAACGGCTGTGTCTTCGTTAACAGTCTTGAAGAACTATCCAAAGCGAACAAGAAGTATCAGGGACATCTCATATTTCTCGAGAACATCAGGAAGACCGTGCCGGAGGAGACGAGTCCTCCAGACAATTCGTCCGAAACGGAGCTGTGGAAGTTTCTCAAGCCATATACCAAGATAAACAATGCATTGTCGTGCTGCCACAGGGACCATCTATCGTTGAGGGTCTTCACGGATGGTTGCTATTGCAGCGACATCTTCATCAAAGAGCTCCAGACGATCACAGACCTCTATTCTACAAGTGAGAGGGATGTGAAGATATGGGGCATCGCAGGGGCAAAGAGGGACAAGCTTGATTCCATCTACCTCACAGAGGGCAGGGACGACCTGATAGTCGCCCTCAATGGCGGACCTATACTGGTCCTGCTCGTATGGGCGTTGTCAAAGGAGGCAAGGTCCCTTTCCAGGATCCTTCCCGCCAATATCGGCAAGGAGAACAGGGAACTGATAGAGAAGTTCTTCGGCGGGTCCAAATGGGACATGATAAAGAAAAAGGCCCTGAAGATAGCAAAAATGATGGAAGAAGGGTCCATAGAGGTGATACTTCCGATAGATGTCATCGTGGATTCGGAAGGCGAGGAGAAGACCGTCTCCCTCTCGGCGATAAACAAGGGCAGATTCCTGTCGCTGGGACCCAACTCACTGACCATGCTCTCCGACATATCGGCCAGGAGGCAGTTCGTGCAGACCGGTTCGGTAGAGCCGACGAACTATCTTTCCCGCGGCGAGGAGTCAACAACATTCAACCTGGTGAGGGAGGTCCTGAGACATGCCAAGAGCATGTACATCAACGGTGGCGACACCGTCTCGGACATCAGGACGTTCGAGAACGCCTTGAAGCTGCAGAAGTTCAGGGACAAGAAGATGTTCATAGAGCTTGCAAGCGGAGGATTCGTTGTCAAGTGGTGGAATTACCTCAACTCTTGCAAGAACATGCCCCCGGGCGTAAGGTACGCCAGCATAGGATCCTTCAAAAGCCTCTACGACAAATGGGACAAGGACAAGGGCTTCGACTGAAATGTTTTAAATTCCCAGCGGCATATACCTTCACATGGAGCCCCCGGACGCTGACAGGATAGGGAGGGAGCACAGGGACAGGCTAAAGAAGGTGAAAAGGGATCAGAGAAGGGCCTTTGAGAACATCGTCAAGCCGCCAGATCCAAAATCATGCAGATATTGCAAGCACTATGTGACGAAGGATGGGGAAAGCGGGTATTGCCTATTATGGAAAAAGGATGTCAGGAACACAGATTCCTGCGATAGATTCTCAAGGGTATGATGATGATTAGAGACCTTATAAAAAAATACAAAAACGCCCTCTCGATACTGTTCTCCATCCTAATGTTGGTCCTGATATTGAGGCTTGTAGGTTTCAACGAGATGCTGAATGCCATCAGGGCCATAGACCGGGAGAACCTGACGCTTGCACTCCTGTTGTACGCCGCCTCCCTGTTGGTGGCAACCCTGAGATGGGACAGGATAATAGATGTAACAGAATACAATTCAAGATTCAAGACATTACTCCAATACTCACTCATAGACAAGTTCGCGAACTCCTTCTTTCCGACGTCCGCAGTGGGTATGGCCCTAAGGTCCTACCTTCTGAACAAGGACTATGAAATGCCCAAGTCGGTGGGACTTGCCACCATAGTACTCGACTACGGCGTCGACATATTCGGGACCTTCATGCTCTCAGTGCCTTTTTTCTTTATCATCAGGTCCGAGCTCTCAGAGTCCCTGATGCACACCTTCAGGACAAGCCTTCTGACAATAGGCATAGTGTCATTCATCGTCTTCGTGATCAGCTACTCGGAGCATGTGTTTGTGAGAACCAAATACGACAAGAAGATCAATCTCAGGGAACGTTCAAGATTGTTCAGCAAAATATCAGAACTGGGTATCAGCAAGAAGTTCATCGAGTTCTCGGAGACCTTCAGCCTGATATTGGAAAGACCGATAATCTTTTCCAACGCCCTCTTCCTTACGTTCTTCAAGGTCATGCTGGACGCCATAAGGATATCCATACTCTTCGAGGCCTTTGGTGTATCGGTGCCGTTCTACTACTTCATCCTGTTCGACAGCACCTGGACGTTCCTTGCGCCGCTGATGTTCACCCCTGGAGGTGTGGGCGTCATAGAGACCGGCAGGATAGCACTTTACTCATTGATACCCAACGTGAGCGTGGGAGTGATCACACCTGTCGTGTTCATAGACAGGCTGATCACATACTGGCTGACCGTGTTCATCGGAGCGGTATTGTTCTTTCACAAGGGTATTGACATCAGCAGTTTGGGCGGGAAGGGCATCTCAGGTGCCGATGTCAAGCAAACGTAGGGTCTCATCGCTGGGCACGCCATTCTCATCGCAACCCCTTCTCATGTAATACTCGCGAATGTGCCTGTGCAGTTCCCCCCGCTCCAATCTGATCCCTTCAAGCTCTGAATCGAAGAATCTGTCCGGCAGGTCGTCCTCATCCGTTCTGAGGCCCTGTCCGATGTTGAACATCCTCTGAAGCGTCCATATCCTCTTCGCGGACCATTCCAGGTCCCCCGGACAGTACTCCTCGCCCGTGACCATCCTGACGATGTCGGCGGCCCCTTCGAAGCTCTCGTCTATGAGCGACCTGGATGCGAATCTGCACATTATCAGGCAGTCCATCAGAGTCATGGTGTCCTCCATCAACATGAAAGGCGCCACCTTGCCCTCAAGCGTGTCCGGTCTCATCCTTCTCTGGAATATCTCCCTTACATACATCGGGGCCCTCAGATGGCAAGCCCCGCGATTTGACAGCGAATAGGCCAGCGCCATGCCCTGTGTTATCCTGGGATCGTACCCGGGCAGCTCCATGCCCTTGACATGGATCGCGAATTCTTTGCCGCCATATCTTTCAGAACTTCTCATCACGCCCCTTGAGAGCACCTCCCCCAGTCCTTCGCCGGTGCCCATCTTTCTCACAAGGTCGATCACGGCCCCCATGTCGCCCCATGCGACATGCTTGTCCACAAGCCCTTTCTCGGACGCTTCCATGAGCCATGACAACGTGACCCCTGCCGATATCGTGTCGATGCCCAGCTCGTTGCAGAGCTCATTGACCTCCACAAGCGCCTCCACATCGTTGTTGAGTATGTTCGAACCCAGGGCGAATATGGTCTCATACTCGGGGCCTTCTGTCCGGACACCTCCGCATACGCTGTAATGCGAACAGCCGATGGGACAAGAGAAACACGCCCTCCTGCCCTTCCAGATCGACTTGTCCAACTCCGTTCCGGATATCTTGTCTATCTCCCCGAAGCGGCCCAACTGGTAGTTTCTGGTAGGAAGTCCCCCGGCATGGTCCATGGTCATTCCCGCGTTGGTGGTACCATAGTCTATGAAGACCCTGGTGACCTCCTTCGACATCGACATTGCATCCCTTATGTGCGAGGAGAGCGCTTCCCCGTCATGCACCTCAACAGGACCGGTGCCTCTGACGACAATGCCCTTGAGGTTCTTGCTGCCGAATACGGCACCCGAACCGCCTCTTCCGAGGGACCTGTAGACATCGCTCTTAACATTGGATATCAAGGCCTTCCTTTCCCCTGCCGGACCAATGACCAGTGTCTTGGATTCGGCATCGTTCTCGGATGTGAGCATCCTTGCGGCGGTCTTGACCCTCTTGCCCCACACATGGCCCGCGGGCCTGATATCGATCTCATCGTCATCTATTGAGATATAGACCGGATCGTCCGCACTTCCCTCTATGATAATGCCGTCATGGCCCGAATATTTTAGCTCTGGTCCGAAATGGCCGCCGCAATGCGACTGTAGGAAATAATTTGTAAGGGGGGAGATCGTGGCAAGACAGAATCTGCCGGAAGAGACTGCAGGGGTGCCCGTGAGGGGGCCTGTGAATATGAACAGCTTGTTATCACCCGAAAGGGGGTCCATCGGTGTCTTGAGCTCCCCATAGAGATATTCGGTCGCAAGCCCGACACCCCCAACAGACCGCCTCAATATGTGCCTTGCCAACCGTTCCTCCCTTATATCCCCGTCATCAAGGTTGACCCTAATGACCTTGCCCTTCCATCCAAACATGATATTACTCTGAACAGGGCAATATTAAGGTTATTGGGGTTCGCGCATGGACCGAAATATATTTATCAAAGGATTGGATGGTGACTATGGTGATTCAGATGAGGATGATACTCTTAGGAAAGCCAGGAGGCGGAAAGGGGACACAGGCCACGCTGCTCAAGGAGCATCTCGACGTCCCTCAGATATCCACGGGGGACATTCTCAGGGAGGCCGTTAAGAACGGTACGCCCCTGGGCAAGGAGGCTAAGAACTACATGGATGCTGGGAAGCTGGTGCCGGATGATCTCATAAGGGGGCTGGTCGAGGAGAGGCTGTCACAGGACGATATAGGAAAAGGATTCATATTCGACGGATTTCCACGGACCTTGGCACAGGCGGAGGGCCTCAAGAAGATAGCGGACAAGCTTGGTATATCCATCGACAAGGCCGTATATATCGATGTTCCGACCGACAAGATAGTCAAGAGACTTTCCGGGAGAAGGTCTTGCGCCTGTGGGGCGGTCTATCACATAGAATCAAAGAGACCGAAGATCGAAGGCGTCTGCGACGCATGTTCGGGAAAGCTCTATCAGAGGGACGATGACAAGGAGGATGTGATCAAACAGCGCATAGAGCAATATGAGGCCCAGACGATGCCCCTTATAGATTATTACAGGAAAGAAGGGAAACTGGTCACGATAGACGGAGACCAGGACATAGATGAAGTGTTCAACGATATAAAGAGGGGACTAGGGATATAATCCCTCCGCCCCCATTATCTTTTCTGCCGCGATCTTGCATGACTCCACAGAGGGCACCAGGGCCAGCCTGATGAATCTGTCGCCTGGGTTGACGCCATTTACCTCTTTGGATATCCATGCTCCAGGCGTCGTTACCAAGGCCGTGGACTCCTCAAGCAGGGTCTTGGCCACCTCAACGCCGCTCATGCCCTCTGGCACCTGTTGCCATATGTAGAACGTGGCCTCTGGTATGCTCTCAGGATAACCTATGTCCTTGAAGGCGTTGCAGATGATGTCCCTCTTCTCCTGGTATCCTTTCCGCATCTTCTCCACATGGGTCTCGTCGCTAAGTGCGGAGATAGCAGCCTCCTGTATGAAGGTTGGAGTTCCGCTGTCTATGTTCGTCTTCACCTTCCTGAACAAACTTATGGCATTGCCATCCCCCATGACCCAACCTACCCTGTAGTTGGTCATGTTAGACCTCTTTGAAAGGGAGTGTATGCTCAGTATGTTCTCATGGCCGAACTCCAGCAAAGACCTCGGCCTCTTGTCGAAGTACATTTCGCTGTAGCACTCGTCGGACACCACCAGGACGTCATTGTCCACAGCAAAGTCCGCAAGCTCCTTCATGAAAGAGTCCTCCGCAAGGGCGCCTGTTGGATTCGAAGGGTAGTTCACCCAGAGGATCCTGGCCTTTCTGACCACCTCATCAGGTATCGATCCAAGGTCAAGCTGGAAGTTTTCCTCCTTTGTTAGATTGAGGAAATGACAACTGCCGCTTGCAAATATTGTTCCCCTCTCATAAGCCGGGTAATATGGATTCGGTATTATGACATAGTCGCCCCTGTTGACAAATGCCAGGGGCATGTGGAAGACGGCCTCCTTGGCGCCGACAGTGCTTGTGACCTCGGTGGATGGGTCCACATCGACCCCGAAACGCCCCTTTACCCACTCCGAGACCTTGTTGCGGTATTCCAAGGAACCATCATAGCTCGGATATCCCGAAGACCTTGTCCTCTCAAGCGATTCCTTGCACGCGTCGATGACCAACTGCGGGGTGGGTTCCTGCGGGTCCCCCACTCCAAAGTCTATTGGTTCTATCCCCTTTTCCTTCAGTGAGTCTACAAGCTTGTCAACATCTGCAAAAGCGTAACTCCCTATCCTGCTGAGCCTATGGCTTCCTATCATGGTATGATCTCTCCCGTAAATACTATCCTTGCCGGGCCATTCACGATGACCGGGCCCTGGCCTTGCCATCTTATCCTCAATGTTCCGCCGAGCAACCTGACGCTCACATCATGCCCGCAAAGCCCATTCACTATGCATGCCACGACGGATGCGCAGGCGCCCGTGCCGCAGGCAAGGGTCTCGCCGGCGCCCCGCTCCCAGACCCTCATCTGGATGTTGCCGTCGTCCAAGACCTTCACGAACTCCACGTTGGTCCGCTCAGGGAACATCGGATGGCGCTCTATCAGGGGACCCCATCTCTCTATCATGCGGTCCTCGATCCCATCCACGAATATGACGCAATGCGGATTTCCCATGGAAACGGCGGTGAAGACGAGCTCTTCGCCATCCACCCCTATCGGGACCTGGATCGCCCTCTCGCCCTCGATGCTGACAGGTATCTTTCCCGCCTCCAGTATCGGTTCCCCCATGTCAACTTCGACATCGGCCAGGAATGCGTCCCTGTTCTTCACTCTTGCGACTATCGTGCCTGCAAGGGTCTCTATGCGCACGGTCCCGGCATTGTGCCTGCCGCCATCATACATCAACTTTGCCACGCACCTTACCCCGTTCCCGCACATCTCGGCCTCGGAGCCGTCGCTGTTAAATATCCTCATCCTGCAATCCTCGGTATCCGAGGGAAGGATAAGTACGATGCCATCGGACCCTATGCCAAAATGGCGGTCGGAGAGCTTCCTGGCCAGTTCCGGCAGGTCCTCCGAAGGCATATCTTCGCTGAAAAGGTCTATATAGACGTAATCGTTTCCCAGCCCTTCCATCTTCGTGAATTTCATCTCATTCCCCTTAACAGGTCATCAAACGTCTGTCTCTCCCTAATAATCCTCGCCTTTCCATCCGACACCATGACCTCGGCAGGCAGGAGCCTTGCGTTATAGTTCGAAGCCATGCTGAACCCATAGGCGCCGCAATCCCGTATGGCAAGTATGTCCCCGATCTCGGGTATCGGTATCATCCTCTCCTCTATGCCCCCCTCGGACCTTGTGAAGACGTCCCCCGACTCGCACAGGTTTCCGCCTACAACATAGCTTCCCTCTGGCGCATCCATTCTTGACGCGTTTTGTATGGTGTGGTAGGATCCGTAGTATATGGGCCTCTGCAGGTGATTGAATCCCGAGTCCACGCCCAGGAAGTTGAACTTCGGTGTCGACTTTGCATTGGTGACGGTCATCAAGAGTGAGCCGGCCTCCGCCACGAGGTAACGCCCAGGTTCCAACTTTAGCTCAAGCTCCCTGCCATAGTCATCGGTGAACTCCCGGAACCTAGCCGACATCCTGGACCCCAGGTCCCCAAGGTCTATGGGTTTCTCCTTCGTCCTGTAGGGGATGCCTATGCCGCCCCCGATATCTATGAACTCGAGTCCATCCAGATCCTTGGAGCTTTCCAGTATGATACCCATCGCCTTTAGGAAGGAATCGGTCTCCAAGATGCCTGAGCCTATGTGGGCATGGATCCCGTTTATCTCCAGGCCATGTCTTTTTGCTATCTCGTTTACCTCGAGGGTCCTGTTGTAATAGATCCCGAACTTCGAGGAAGGGCCGCCCGTTATCGTATGGTCGTGATGTCCGGCCCCAACGTCCGGATTCACCCTCACGCTCACCTTGGTATCCGGGAACATCCTGCCCCAGATATCGAGAATGTTGAGGGAACCGATGTTCACCTGCACGCCCGCATCATGGCAGTACTCCAGGTCCTGGTGCGAAGGGTTGACGCCTGTGAACATGATGTCGTCGGCGGAGAATCCGGCCTCCAGTGAGAGAAAGACCTCCCCGGGACTGGTGGCGTCGATGCCGCAACCCAATTCCCTCAGCATCCTGAGTATCTCGAGGTTGGAGTTCGCCTTCAGGGCGTAGTGTATCCTCATCTTGGGATAGGTTATTGAATCATGAAGCTCTGTGTACCTGTTCCTTACCAGCTCCTCCTCGTATACATAGAGCGGGCTGCCAAACTCGGAGACAAGGTCCTCTGCGCTGACTCCCCCCAAAAGGAGCTTAAAGGGGTTATGTGTCATTTTTTCACCTATATGAGTTCATAGGCGCTCATGATGCGCTGCAGCTTCTCGTGATTCATCTTGGTCATGGGTGCAAGTGGTAATCTGTACTTCTCGGTGATCATTCCCATCATGGCCATGGCAGCCTTAACAGGCA
>DAINBB010000001.1:68506-145608 GCA_036733165.1 Halobacteria archaeon
TCCTATGACCAAATCGGCGCGTTCTTGGGCCTTCTATGATTGGGCTAACTCGGCATTTTCAACCACAGTTATGGCTCTATATTTTCCGATTTTCTTCAAAGAGTTCTATACTCAGGGAGTTCCCTCGGGGGAGAGTACCTTTTATTTGGGGTTAGCAAATTCTGGCGCGGCGTTGATCATGGCCGAGGTCTCCCTTGGAAGGAAGTTGGACAATACTGATATCAGGCCGTTGCCACCCATGAGCGTCAGAGGGATTGCCAGATTGTCATCTCCGGAAAGCACACTGAACTAGTTCGGCGTGCTCCTGACAACATCCATCATCTGGGATATGTCGCCTGAGGCCTCCTTCACCCCAACGATGTTGTCGTTCTCTGCCATCTCCAGCAATGTCGGCGTCTCTATGTTGACACCCGACCTTCCCTTTATGTTGTAAACCACAACAGGCAGCCCGCCATCGTTGGCCACTGTGTTGAAATGCTGTATGAGCGCATGTTGCGTCGGTTTGTTGTAATATGGCGTGACCTGAAGTGTGGCGTCCGCCCCGGCATCTGCGGCCATTCTCGTCATAGAGATCGCCTCCTGTGTGCTATTGCTGCCCGTGCCAGCTATGACCGGGACCTTTCCGTTAGCCTGGTCGATCACTATCCTGACCACTCTGTTGTGCTCCTCGTGGGTCAACGTAGGGCTCTCGCCGGTCGTTCCAGTGGGCACCAATCCAGAGATGCCATTCTCTATCTGGAAATCCACCAGATCCCTCAAGGTCTGTTCGTCCACATTTCCATTCTCATCAAAAGGCGTTACAAGCGCTGTGAATACTCCTCTGAACATTTCTTCATCCTCCAATCAAACTGTCTATCAGATCCTCTATCTCGTAGAAACCTTTCCTATCCTTAATAAACTCTGCACCAAGGACCGCCCCGAGGGCCAGTCCCTTTCTGCTACGATTTTGGTGGGACATCTCTATCGTGTCGAAGGGTGAATCGAACTGTACGGTATGCAGTCCAGGATTGCTTCCACCCCTTACCGATGCGAAATGTATCTCATCTGGGTCTGGTTTCCTGTTCAACATGCCATACTCCACCTTGTTCTTCCTGTTTATCCCCTCGATCAGTATGTTGGCTATCTTAATTGCCGTTCCTGATGGAGAGTCGACCTTTCCATTGTGGTGTATCTCATATCCCATTATATCATAATCATCAATATTGTTGAACAGCTTGGCAGCGGCCTCGACAAGCCTGAAGTATAGATTGACGCCTATGGAAAAGTTTGGAGACCAAAGGAATCCAACGTCATTGTCGAGCACCACCTCCTTCACATAAGGCAGCCTCCGGTACCATCCGGTCGTGCCGACGACCATGTTCTTTCCAAGTCCGGCCATCATCTCGATGTTGGTCACCGCACTGTCAGGTTGGGTAAAGTCGATACAGACATCACAACCTTTCAATGATGTCTCGGAGAGCTCATTGTATCTCGCATCGGTATTCGAGGTGTCGATGGTTACGCATTCATGACCTCGTCCTGTCGCCAGACCCTCTATTTCATGGCCCATTCTACCATATCCAACAATAGCGATCCTCATATAACCACATTCATTGTTTAGCAATGAAGCAAGAGTTTCTTATATAATCTTTATGTTTTAAAAGATACAGAAAATAAAAAAAATAAAGTAAAAAGAACAAGATTATTTTAATTTAGGCAAGATAGGCCTAAACTTATATCCATAGACTATGATACCGGACTCTCCATAGGCGAAGAGTTTCCTGACGACGGGTTCGACAGGCATCCCTATCTCAAGCTTCTCGAGGTCACAGTCCGTGAGCTGTGCGGTTACTATCTCACCTTCATCCAGTTCTATAAGCGCGGCCGCGTAGGGTTTGCAGAACTCATAGCCCTCGGGCGGTGACCACACAATTGTAAAGGAATATATCTTGCCGTTCCCGCTGAACTGAAACGTTTCGAGGTCCCTGGACTTGCATTGAGGACACACCGTCCTCTCGGGATAGTGCAACTTGCCGCAAGACTTACACTTGGAACCCAGGAGCCTGTATCTCTTAACGTTCTCCCTCCAATGTCTAGGTACGCTCATATCAGTCCCTCCCCAATATGGTGACACTGACTGTAGATCCTGTGCCGCCGATGTTCTGCGCCATGCCGTTCTCGGCCTCGACCTTGCCGTCGCCCCTCAGATTCCAACAGAGTTCCGCCAACTGGTAAACCCCAGTGGCGCCGACAGGGTGCCCCCTGGCCTTTAGGCCTCCGAATGTGCAGCATGGAAGCTTTCCGCCGATGGCTATCTGGCCCTCGGCAGCCATGCTGGCGCCCTTTCCACGCTCTGCGAAGCCAAGGTCCTCAAGACCTATCGCGCCCATTATAGAGAAGGCATCGTGCAGTTCCAACGTGTCTATGTCGGCCGACGAGAGACCCGACTGCCTATAGGCATCGCTGGCGGCGGCGATCGTCGCCTTCATCGATGTAACGGTCTTCCTGTCGTGCACACCGATTGTGTCTACCTTGACAGAGCTCCCTTTCACTATTATCGGGGTATCAGTGTACTCCTTAGCCTTCTCTTTGGTCGTGAGGATCAGGGAAGCTGACCCATCGCATATCGGGGCACATTCCATCAGCGTCATCGGGTCCGCCACCATTGGCGAGTTAATGACGCTTTCGAGCTTTATCTCCTTCCTGAACATCGCATACTTGTTGTGCACCGCGTTTTTATGAGAGTTTACCGGAAATGCGCAGAGGTCTTCCCTCTTGACGTTGTAGTCATGCATGTACCTTCTCATTATCATTGCATTGAGGCCCACGAACGATATGCCATGGATGGCCTCGTATTCACGGTCAGAAGCGTTTGCAAGGATCTTCGTGGCACTGTCACCAACGACATCCGTCATCTTCTCGATGCCGGTTACACACACAGTATCATGGTATCCGGACGCCACTGCCATCACGCCGGCATTGAACGCCGCCCCTCCTGAACCGCAGGCCCCCTCTACCTTGAAGGCGGAGATGTTTCCCAGGCCTGCATAATCGGATATCAGGGAACCAAGAGACTCCTGGTCGTTGAAGTTGCCGCTAGACATGTTACCGATGACAAGTGCGTCGACCTGATTTATGTTCGCATCGTCCATGGCGGCCCATGTCGACTCTACGGCAATGTTACGCAAAGACTTGTGCCATGGTTCACCCACATGGGTGCATCCGACACCTATGATCGCAACTTCCTCCATTTAATCACATCCTGATCTTTTGCCTATATCTTGCATAGGTCGCATAGTCTATACTAACCCTTCTGCCAACATAGGATTTGACATTGGGCGCCTCGTTCCTGACCTCATCTATCCTGTCAGTCATCGTAAAGGAGAAAGCGTCTGAACCAGCTCCGGAACCGTACGAGACGCACAATACCCTTTCGCCAGGCTTGGCAACATCAAATACCGCCGCCAACCCCAATACCGCCGAACCGGCATATGTGTTGCCGATATAAGGGGCTATCAATCCAGGTATGACCTTTTCCTTGTCCACGCCAAGCATCCCGGCAGCCGCCATTGGGAACTTCGTGTTGGGTTGGTGCAGGATAACATAGTCGTATTCATTGGGTTCCGTGCCAAGTTCGCTGCATAATGTCTTTGCAGCATTGGTAATATGATAGAAGTAGGCCGGCATCCCAGTGAATCTGGAAGCATGTTTTGGATAATGTTCATGCTGCCTCCTCCAAAAGTCCGGAGTGTCTGTCACGAAGGAGCATGAACCTTCATAATGCGCCACGGCCTCAGAAGCTGGACCCACGATCAAGGCAGATCCGCCTGCTGCCGCTGTGTACTCAAGTGCATCGGCAGGTTGTCCCTGTGCGGTGTCGACGCCAATGGCCAAGGCATAGTTCGACATGCCGGACCCAACGTACCCAAGAGCGCCCTGAAGGGCCTCTGTGCCTGCCTTACAGGCAAATTCCCAATCAGCCGCATTTATGTTCGGTGTCGCGCCGATCACCTCAGCCACTATCGTTGATGTAGGCTTGACAGCATAAGGTTTCGATTCCGTGCCGACCCAAACAGCGCCAAGACTTTGTGGGTTTATCTTTGCACGAAGCAATGCATTTTTCGAGGCCTCGCATGCAATTGTGCATGCATCCTCATCTGGGCCTGGAACAGATTTCTCCTTAACAGGCACTCTATTAGGGTCATTCCCCCAGACCCTGGCAATGTCCGAGTTCTTGATCCTATACATTGGGACATACGCCCCATAACCGACAATACCTATATCCTTGATGGTCTTCATCCGTTCACCTCTTTTTTCTGATAATTGATCGTTATTTAAAGGTATCGTTTTATAACGGAAGTCTTCTCGTTATTTGACGATTATATAACTGCGATAAAAACAATGTATTGAACTACAGTTATCAATCAGAGATACTCCTTAAGTTCTTTATGAGCATGTCTATAGACGGTATCTTGGACAATATAAGTGGGATCTTCTCTATCTCAGCTATCTTTATCGCCACCTCGTCCATCTTCTTAGGGCCGTTGACCACTACCGCTGACGGTTTGAGTCCCTTCACCTTTATGGCCACCATCGGTGAACGGCCCATGTCCACCTTAGTGAATATGAGGGCCCTCTCTGTGGACCAGCCATACAACCTAAGGAACTCATCCGCGGACATCTCCAATATGGCTTTTATGCTATCTATGACGGTATAACCGTATATGGGCCTGTTCATCAGGTCCTCATTCGCCACGATCTCCCCATCCACGGAATCGCATAGCACTGAGATGGCCTTGGGCACTGAGAATTCCCTGACGTCCATTATGGCATCAGTGGACAGATCTGTTGAGAACATCCTGCCAAAGGCGTGTATCACCTTTCCTCCCTTTCCCTCGTCAAGTTCAAGCAGGCCCTCCACGAACTTCTTTATCGTTGTGGACCCTGGCGACTTTCTTCTGCCCCCCTCATAGTCAGAGAGGACAGAAGAGGATACTGACAGGCGTTTGGCAAGGTCGGTCTGGGTAACTCCGAATATCTCCCTCCATTTGCGCATCGTCTTTCCGGGGTCATCCGATAGTGCTATCTCACCAGCCATGCGTTTTGCCAACTTCTCTTTGGCGGCGCTCAACATGATAAAACATAGACTAAAAGTGATTTAAATAACTATCGGTAATTGCCATAAATAGAGTAGACAATAGTTAAAAAGAGTGTTTATGACTTCCTCAGGCGGGATTTCTCTTTCGTGTAGAAGTAAAGTATCTCATCCTTCTTTATCACGCCGACAGGGGCTCCGGACTTATTGGTGGCGATGAGGTCGTTGACCTTGCTCTCGTTCATCATTATCAGGGCCTCCTGCAAGGAGGAATACTGATAGATTGTCATGCCGTTGTCCTTCGACTCATCGTAGGGTTCCATCAGGTCCTTTACAGGTGCGACGCTCAACATGTCGATGGCCCTCTCGTGTGGGATCTTTATCCCTTTTCTGAACAACTTTATCTCATATATCGTGCCCTCGTAGTTATGGTGCACAAAGGCGCGGGCTATCACCACGGCTATCGTGAGCGGCAGGATGATGGCATAGTTCCGCGTCATCTCGAAGAACATTATGATAGCGGTCAGTGGTGCGCCCATGGCCCCGCCGACTATCGCTCCCATGCCCACGTTTGCATATGCGGTGGGGGTCGAGACTATGTCTGGCATGATACCGTTGAATATGAGCCCAAAGGCGGCCCCGAAACACGCCCCGATGTAGAGCGCCGGGGCGAATATGCCCCCGGAACCTCCAGAACCCAAGGTCACGGAGGTGGCGAACATCTTGAGAATCATCAATGCCAAAAGCATGAGGATGCCGTTATTGGACTGTCCTGAAAGAACATCGGTTACCGTGGAGTATCCGACACCGAAGATGTAGTAGTTGCCATGAAGCTTGTATATCGCCAAGGCTGTGAGACCGACTATTAGGCCACCGATGACGGGCTTGAGATAAGGGCTTATCTTAAGGTCGTCGAAAAAGTCTTCGAAACCATACACCGACTTGATATATAGTATCGACACAACACCGATGCAGAGCCCAAGAAGAACATACAGGAGAAGCTCGTATGAGGAGTTCATGGCATATGTCGGCACTATGAAAGCAGACTCGGGTCCCATAAGGTACCTTGCGATGTATGTGGCCACCGATGTCGAAAGTGCGAGTGGCACCAAGGTATTGACCGAGAACTCCGGCATGATTATCTCTATGGCAAACAGTATGCCGCCAAGGGGGGCGTTGAATGTTGCGGCTATTCCTGCAGCCGCCCCGCACCCAAGGAGTGTCGTGGTCTCCATTCCTGAGAGATTGAGCTTCTGTCCTATGGCGGAACCGATTGAGGAACCTATCTGGACTATCGGTCCCTCGCGTCCGCTCGAGCCGCCAGTCCCTATGCACAGGGCGGAGGCCACTATCTTGACCGCGGCCACCCTCGGGCGTATACGTCCCTTGTTCGTGAACACTGCCATCATGACCTCTGGCACCCCATGCCCCTTTGCCTCTGGAGCCCACTTGAGAACGATCGCACCTACAAAAAAGAATCCTATGACGGGGACCAGGAATACAAGATTCCCCCAGGATGAGCTGAGAGGTATCGCGTCGTTGAGCTCAAGGCTTAGCTGGCCCCTAAAGGAGAGATTTTGTATGATATTGATGAGGACCTTGAAAAGGACGGCCCCCAACCCGGCCAGGATGCCCACCAATACAGGCAAAAAATATATCTTCCAATCAAATTTAAGCCTGTATATTGAAAACATAAATTAGGGAATTTATTAAGTAATTATAAACTTTGTGTTTACCATTTAAAAAAAATGATATTATGGAAATAATATGGATATAAAGCGTTATTTTCATTCAATGTATTGAGAGTTGGTATTTGTATGAGGAATCTGAGAAGGTATGGAAGGAATCCTTACAATGTCGTTCTGGTCCATGGAGGACCTGGCGCGGCGGGTGGGATGGCGCCCATCGGAAGGGAAATCTCCGACATCGCGGGCATCTTGGAGCCTTTCCAGACAAGGATGACGATCTCAGGACTGGTCGATGAATTGCATGGGGCCATCACCGCCCGTGCCAATGCCCCCGTGACGCTTATAGGTCATTCCTGGGGTTCGTGGTTGTCGATGATATTCGCCTCACAACACACCAATATCGTCAACAAGGTCATCTTGATAGGCAGCGGCGCATTCGAGGAAAGCTATGCCAAGGGGATCATGGATACAAGACTTGGCAGATTGGATGGGAGCGAGAAGGCCGAATTGTTGAGATTGAACGAGGAACTAGACAACGCGGGACCTGAGAGGAGGTCGGAACTGATGTCGGCCTTTGGAAGACTGATGTCCAAGGCAGACTCATACGCCCCAACGGATGGCGAGGATGAGGACATGATCTGCGACTATGACATCTATGAGAACATATGGAGGGAGGCAGAGCGGATGAGAAGGGACGGCACCTTGATGAGGATGGCTGGATTGGTGAAGTGTCCCGTCGTTGCCATTCATGGCGATCATGATCCCCATGACCCAGATGGCGTCAGGATCCCGCTCTCGAAGAGCGTAGAGAACTTCCGTTTCATCCTTTTGGAAAGATGCGGGCATGAGCCATGGCATGAAAGATACGCCCGCGAACCATTCTACGATGCACTCAGGAGCGAACTGTTCCGGTGATAAGGCCCCTTCATCTCTTGGCCAATATGCCCTCTGCGGCCAATATGCCCGTGACGGCCGCATACACTATCCCCCTTGAGTGTCCGGACGCATCGCCCGCCACAAAGAAGTTGGGTATGTTCGTCTCCATCTGATTCGTCACAGGGTACTTGGTGTCGTAGAACTTGATCTCAGGGGCATAGAGCAGCGTCGAGTCCGAGGCTATTCCCTCTATGACGTTGTCCAATCGGTAGACCGCCTCGACTATGTTGGTCACTATCCTATGGGGCAGGGCCATGGAAATGTCACCCGGCGTGCAGTTCTTCAGCGTCGGTTCAGTCTGCGTCCTCTTTATCCTGTTCCATGTTGAGCGCCTGCCCATGGACAGGTCCTTGAATCGTTGGAGTATGGGCTTGCCGCCGCCGATGGTGGTCGCCAGCCTGGCGATCGATCTGCCATACATCGTCGTGTCCTCCACGGGGTCTGTCAGCTCTATCCTGGTCAGGATGGCCAGATTGGAGTTCTGAGACTTCTCGTCCTTCTTTGCATGACCGTTGACGAGCACGAAGTCGGGATACCTCTCTTCGGTGACAAAACCTTTGGGATTCGTGCAGAATGTCCTGATCAGGTCATCGTATGTCTTCGAGTAAAGCTTGAACTTGGCATCGTACATGATGTCCTCGACAGGCTCGTATATCGTTGCCGGAAACTCTGCCCTGACACCTACGTCTATGGGCCCATAGTTGTTCTTAATCCCAAGCCTCTTAGCCTGCGTCCTGAACCAATACGCTCCGGCCCGCCCCGGCGCAACGATGATGAAGTCTCCCCTGAAGTTCTGCTTCTCCGTGTGCACCACGAACTTGTCCCCCTCGATGTCGATCTTCTCCACCTTCGTTCTGGTGAAGAACGTGACGCCCTTGGACTTAAGCTCCTCATAGAACTTGTCGATGATTATCGGTGTCTTGTCAGAGCCCATGTGCCTCTGTTTGCCCGATATGAACTCTATGCCGTGCGCGGAGGCCTTCCTCCTCAGGAACTTGAGGTCGTCCTCATTCGTTCCGAACAGGTCGGAATCGGCTCCGAAACGCAAAAATGTCTCGTCCACCATATCGATGTAGGTCTTTATGTCCTTGTATGACCTATGGATCGAGTCTGGGTCTCCACCAATGAGCGGTGTAAGATTGAGTTTGCCGTCCGATAGGGCCCCGGCCCCTCCAACTCCCGCATATATCTCGCAAGGTTGGCAGTTCGTGCACATGTCCCTATAGAGGGCATTGCATTTCCTTTTCAGGGATTCCTTGCCCATATCTATGACTGTGATATTATGATCGGAATCATTGGCCAACTTCTGGGCAGCAAACATTCCAGCAGGTCCAGCACCAATTATGAGAACGTCCATTTCTATCATTTCCATGTTATATGTCATGATGATCCATACCAGTCCCGACCAAGTCCTTGATCGAGGTGAGGCACACTATAAGGTCATCGACCGTATTCTTAAATGTCCCAATATCCTCTGAGGTCACCATTATATATATTTTATTTCCTTGGGGGATTGCCATTGACGTCGTGGAACCGTATCGCTCGTTGTCCACGGCCAGGGAGGATGCAAGCGACGCCGACTCCTTTTGTCCATCTGTCACAAGCTCGAACCTCATCTTGAGCCTTGAACGCCATTGGGAAAAAAGTCCCAATGTGGTTAACGACTTGAACTCTTCCAGTTGATCTTCCCTGAAGGATGCACCGGCAGCGACATCGTGGCCGCCGCCCCTCCCGCCACAGTACGACGACGCTTCGGACATCGCCCTGCCAAGGTCGATCCCCGTTTCCGTTATCTGGCGCATTGTGGACCTGGCCGAGGCCTTTAGCCCATATGGGGCCTTGGATACGACCACAACCGGTTTATCGGTGAATCGAAGCACCAGCTCCTCGGCGAGCACGCCGGTGAAACCCGGTTCTACTTCAGAGAGGTATACAAAGTACGCGAGATGTTGTGAGTTCTCCTTGGAGATGCGCTCCCAGTTCGACATGATGGCATCCATCTGGGCATCATATCTTCTCCTGTAATCGTCATAAAGAACCATTGCGGTCTCAAAGGCCCTCATATTGCCTGCAAGCATCTCGACCGCCACCTCGGGCCTGTTGACCGATGCGCACGAATCGATGATGTTCGCGACCTTTAGCGCGGACTCCCCGTCATTGGAGAATCGCAGTCCATGCACCAAAATATCCTCATAAGCCCCGCCATCCTCAATGATTCCAACATTTCTAGCATCTTCCAGTATGGTGCTGTTGGGCCCCTTGAAGCCCGAGAGGTGCATCTTGTCCCCCATTGCCCCTATTATGGCAAGGTTCGAAAGCGCCCTGTTGCCACCGTTATGCTCTCTGGCAACGAAGTATGACACACCCGCCCCTGACAGCTCCCTGGTGCCGTCTATGCCGTATTCCCACGGATTCACCATCATGGCATGCGGCCTTACGGAAGGATGATGGTCCAGAATGAGAAAATCATCGAAGGAGTTCTCTATGCTCTCTATCTCAGAGCTCCCATAGTCGACAAAGACCGCCAAGGCGCCCTTGCATTCCTCCGCCAGTTTTCCCAGGTCTGTGGAATGCCTTATTATCCTTATGTCCACATCGCTTTCCGCAAACCCTTCCTTTAGGATGACGGAGGCGCATATGCCGTCGGCATCCCTATGCCCAATGACGGTTACCCTCTTCCTTTTCGCGAGGTATTCGGCAGCCTGTCTACATCTCGAGAGAAACTCTTCCATCGTTAACACTAAAAAAAGAAAAGGATGGGATTACTTGACCAGCAATCTGGCCTTTTCTGGGTTGTATATCCATTTGGGTTCCAACGTCCCGGTGCGCTTGTAGTATTTCCCTAAGCGCCTGATCTTTGACTCTGTAAGCTTCAGTCCCCTGAACGAGTGCTTGTCCTTGGGATGCTCCTCCATATGTTTCCTTAGGAGAACGGCCTTGGTTATCAGATTCATTAGATCCTCAGGCATCTGTGGTGCAAGGTCCTTTTCCTTTAACACCTTCAGTATCTTCTTTCCTGTGGAGAGATGGACATCTGCGATGCCATGATTGTCCCTCAGGATTATGCCTATCTCTGATGAAGAATGACCTTTTTTTGCATAGTCAACGATAAGGTTCTCAATCTCCTCTGCACTCATGTCTTCCCATTGAGGTGATGAGTTCCTCAGTGGATGGGTTGAACCGGACTTCCCCTTCTTCTTAGAATGCATTCTCGCCATTGTAATCAACCTACTTACGTTCTTTGAAATAATTTACAAGTTTATTTAAAGATTTCCCTCTGTGTGAGTGTTTGTTCTTCTCTTCAGTGCCCATTTGGGCGAAGGTCCTGTCAAAATTGGCAGGAATGAATACGGGATCGTATCCAAAGCCCCCTTGCCCTCTCGCCTCATGGCATATGCTGCCCCGTGTCTCACCAACGAAAAGATGGACGTCGTTGCCGTCATTGTAGGCAATCACTGACCTGAAGACGGCGCCCCTGTCCATCTCGCCCTCCATCAACTTCAGTATCCCCCTGTTGCCGATGGTCTCAGAGACGTATCTGGAGTATGGACCTGGAAATCCCATCAAAGCATCTATAAATATGCCAGCGTCCTCTATAAAACAGGGCTTTTTAAGTCTTTCCATGCACCAGACGATTCCGCTTTCTGCAACCTCCTCCAGTGTGTCCGCCTGTATCTCCGGGTAACCAAGGTCTTTTTGGGCAATTTCTATTCCGATGTCCCTGAAAAGCAGGGACGCCTCTTTGAACTTGTGCCCGTTCCCCGTCACAAACACCATCTTCATCATTCTCCCCTCTCCACATATCTTCCTCTCATCTCTATATCCGCGATCCTCTCTATCACGTCATCGCCCCTTTCATAGGTATCGCAATATGATGCTGTAAAGGTCTCCCAGTACCTCTCCCAATGATCGAAATGCGTGCTTTTCAGGGCCTGTTTGAGAAGGTGGGCATCCACTGCCTGCTTCTCCGTCTCGCTGGAGAACTCGCCGAGGCCGAAGTCGATGAAGACGATCTCATCGCCCCTATGGATCATGTTGGAGGTGGTAAGGTCGCCATGGATTATGTTGTTCCCATGCAATCTGCCCACCAGCCCAGCGATCATCGACAGAAGGTCCTCCCTCAGGGCAGATGATGCCATAAGCTCCTCCTTGATCCTGGTTCCCATTACATTTTCCATGACCAGTGCGTGTTTTGCCTTGTCTATGAAGTATATTGTCGGTGTGGGGACTCCGGCAAGTTTGGCCTCGTGGAGCAGTTTTGCCTCATAAAGTGTTCTCTGAAGCACCAATTTCCTGTCCAGTTCCCTGATGCGGTACCCCTTGGATATCCTCTCCTTTACAATGAGCTCTATATTCCTCTCGATGCCAAATACTTCTCTGAAGTCGCTAGAGTATATCTTCGCCTCCGCGCCCTGATTAATCAGATGCATTGAAGACCTCCAGGACGTCATCGGCAGAGTGCTTGCCCTCGCGGTAGACCCTGCCCTCGATGCAGTCGAATATTGTCGAAGGGGGCTCGTCTCCCAGCCTGCCACCATCTATTAAGAAGTGTATCAGAGGGAGCTTGGCACGCAAGGAATCGAGGACATCGCTCATTGAATAGGGATTTGGGTCCCCTGCCCGATTCGCACTCGTTGATATGACCGGGACGGGGATATTTGCCATGAGGTCCCTCACAATATCGCTATCGGGTATCCTCATCATTATCCTGGATGGATTAACGATGTCTGGGACGTTCCTCTTCGGCAGTACCAATGAGATGCCGGGGAATCTTTCAAACAACCTAATGGCCTTGTCGTTGACGGTGGCAAATCTTTTGGCGACGTCAATGTCTCTGACTATCACAGGCAAAGGTTTGGAGAGGGCCCTGTCCTTGATGATGAATATGTTGTAGACGGCCTGCTCGTTAAGGGCGTTCGTTCCCAGGGCGTAGCATGTGTCCGTAGGAAAGCAGATGATGCTCCCGTTTATTACCATCTTCGACAGGGATGATGCGAATGACGGGTCCTTCAGCCTCTCTGCTCTTATTGTCTCCATGGCACCCCCTCCTCGTCCGTCCTCCATTTCTGCCTGACCGTTGTTTCGGCCAGGTTCATCCTGCGTCCTGAGGCATGCTCCACCATGCCCAGGACGGCTATCATGGCACCGTTATCCCTGCATACGCTGAAGGGGGGCACGAAGACCTCGGCGCCGCGTTCCCTGCACATGATGTCGCACATCTCCCGCAATCTCGGCGATGCGGCGTTGCCGCCCGCCAATAGGAGCTCGGTCTTTTGGGTGTGGGCCATTGCCCGTTCGGTGGCCTCCACAACTATCGAGAATGCGGTTTCCATGAGAGAGAATGTAACGTCCTCCATCCTGTTGCCCTTAAGAAGCTTGATCGCCTCGGTCATCATTCCCGAGAACGAGAAGTCCATTCCCTTGATCGTGTAGGGAATGTCAAGGTACAGGCTTCCTTTAGCGATCAACCCGTCCACTTCCTTTCCGCATGGGAAATCCAACCCAATGGCTCTGGCAAACGTGTCCTGCATGTTGCCTATGCCTATGTCAAGGGTCTCCCCAAAGACCCTGTACCTTCCGCCGGCGAATGCAAGTATCTGCGTATTCCCCCCTGAGACATAGAGCGTGACCGGATCCTTCACACCCAACAGGAATCTGCCGACCTCAATATGGGCTATGCAGTGATTGACACCGATTATGGGAAGGTCCCTGCTCAGGGAAAGTGCCCTTGCAGTGGTCGCGCCCACCCTCAGACAGGGCCCAAGGCCTGGGCCTTGTGAAAACGATATCAGTCCGATGTCGTCCATGGATATGCCTGCGGCATCCAGGGCCTTACGGACAACGTCAGAAGACACCTTCGCATGATGGTCCGCGGCAAGACGGGGGTGTATTCCCTCCCCTGAGTATGAATCCACTATGTTCGCCACTATGGAGGAACTGTCGCATATGCCGACCCCGAAGGTGTGCGCCGTCGATTCTATCCCAAGAGTATACATCGTCTCACCAAGTATGAAATCGCCTATATTTGACAGGCTTTTATATCTTTTTATCTTAAGGAAATGATATCGCCATCATCAGATGTTAAAGATGGGGGGTCTTTTATCATTCTTCTAAAATTATATTGATTTATTTACGGATTCCTTGAATAATATGGGTAAATAGTACTTATTTTTTAACAAAGTATTTATAGGGTGCTCCGATTACAACTTTGCTCGAGGGTTTAGACCCTTATTAATTCCTCCCATATTCTAAAAAGGTTGTGTGGTGGGCGCCCCCTTATTTTCTGCCCACCACGTTAGCCCTTGAGCAATAATTAAATATGTTCTTAGCCCCAATAATAGATGGTGATTTCTTGACAAAGGTACAATACCAAGACAAATTTGTTGATACGGCTGCGATCATAGACCCCAAAGAGTATGTAATATGTCATTTCTATATCGAGGCGGATGATGTCCGCAAGGCGGCAAATGTGGCGGCAGGCGAATCTTCGGTTGGTACCTGGACCAAGATAACCACGATGAAGGAAAGGATCGAGAAACTTGCTGCAAAGGTATTTCATATCGATGGGAATTATGTGAAGATAGCTTATCCCATCGACATGTTCGTCGGCAACAGCATCCCCCAACTGTTATCGGACGTTGCTGGAAACATATTGGGGATGAAGGAGGTCAACAACCTAAGATTGAACAGGATAGACCTTCCGGACGAGTATGTAGACACATTCAAAGGGCCTGCCTTCGGCATGAAGGGCGTCAGAAGACTGCTTGGGACCGAGAAGAGCGGAAGACCGCATGTCGGGACCATCGTGAAACCTAAGATAGGCCTCAATCCCAAAGAGACGGCAAAGGTCGCGTATGAAGCCTATTATGGCGGTTGCGATTTTGTAAAGGATGACGAGAACCTGACAGACCAGAGATTCTGTCCTTTCGAGGACAGGGTGGTCGAGGTCCTGGAGGCGCTGGACAGGGCGAGTGAAGAGACCGGAGAGAAAAAGGCATATGCTCCCAATGTCACGGGGCCGGATATGCTGGATAAGGCCCAGTTCGTCAAAGACCAGGGGGGAACCTGTGCCATGATCGACATCATCGCGGCGGGATATTACGCCCTTCAGGAGCTCAGGGATGCCGACCTGGGACTCTTCCTCCACGGCCATAGGGCGATGCATGCGGCCATAACCAGGAATCCCCTCCATGGCGTATCTATGGGGGTGTTGGCACTATTGTCCAGGCTCGGAGGTGTGGACCAATTGCACATAGGGACCGTAATAGGCAAGATGGAGGGCGATCTTGGGGAAGTGCTCTTCAACAAAGAACAGCTTGAGAGGCCGTTGTCCAAGATGGAAACCGTCTTTGCAGTATGTTCCGGAGGCCTGCACCCCGGCCACGTTGCCAAGCTTATGGAGCTGATGGGAAACGATATCGTCATCCAGGCGGGAGGAGGCATACACGGACACCCGGACGGCACAATAGAAGGTGCAAGGGCCTTGAGACAGGCGGTCGATGCCAAGATGCTGGGAATTGATGCAAGGGAATATTCTAAAGACCACATACAACTCAAAAAGGCGCTTGATCTATGGGGGTCCACATAATCCAGACATTCCATCTCCCCATTTCTCATGCATGGCGTATGATATACTGTAATATACTAATCTATAGAATATTGAAGAAAACTATTATAAAGTCCAATTGTTTTTTCTTTTCAATCAGAAATGTCTAGGTTCGCAGGGGGCTTCATTATTAATAAAAAGGAAATTCTCATCAAGATTAAGGAAACTGAGGACAAGGCGAAGATGGATCTTGAGAAGGCCCATAAGGACAAAGATCTGATGATCGAGGAAGCGAAGCTCAAGGCCGTGGCCATGAAGGAAGAGGCCCTTAAGATCTCAAAGGAGCGATACGACAATGCTATAGAAGACCTTTACAGTTCCAAGTCCGATGAGGAAAAGGAGATCATTAAGAGGTCAGAAATGGAGAACAAGGAGCTTAGGGAACGTGAACTTAAGAATCTTGAAAAGACTGCCGATATCATTGTTGATGACTTCGTGAGGTATGTTGATGCTATGTCCGAAGAAGATGAGTAAGGTTCTGATAATAGGTGACAAGGAAAAACTAGAGGATACTGTCAACGCCCTGTATGACCTAAAAATAATCCATATCATAGACTACAACGACAAGGAAGAGGGATTTGAAAGGGGCAAACCCTCCACCATGTCCTCCCTGTTCAGCGAATATGTGCTATCGCTAAGGGCCCTGAAGGACATCCTGCACCTTTCATCGGCCGAACCTGGCAATGAGATCAAAGACATAGAGTTCTCATTGGAATTCAAGAAACGGCTCGAAGTCCTAGAGAACAAAGTGATGGAAAAGCGTAAGAAGATAGAGGATATAGAGGTTCTTCTGTCAGATATCGAGAACATCACGGATGTGAACGACCTAGTGAAGATGGACCTGTCCTCCAACGTCAAGGACATCATGATGGACCTTGTCAAGTCCAAAGAGAGACTGATGCAGGAGAAGAAGGAACTCACTGAGGAACTGCACAACATCAACAAGGAGTACAGGGACTTCATTGTTACGGCGGAGGACTTCCTGTCAAGGGAGATCGAAAAGGCCGAGACCCCCCTTAGATTGGCAACAACAGACCATACCTACATATTGGAGGGGTGGATACCCTCCGATCAGATGGAGAAGACGCAAGAGACCCTAGAAAAGATGACGAAAGGTGATGCGCAGATAATAGAGATGGAAGGAGAGGGTCAGGACGATGTGCCCGTATACGTTGACACCCCAAAACCCATCAAGCCTTTCGAGACGCTGGTGGACATGTTCTCAACGCCAAACTACCATGAGATAGCTCCTACCGTGATGATAGCGTTCACGTTCCCCCTCTTTTATGGAATAATGCTTGGAGACCTTGGGTACGGCATATCGTTGCTCGCCCTTGTCATGTTTCTCAGCAGACGTATGAAGACGAGCGGATGGCAGTCGTTGCTCAACATAATGAAATATTCCAGCATATATACGATGGTATTTGGCATCATCTATGGGGAGTTCTTCGGATTCGAGATTTTCCATGACTTCCTCAGCATAGACCAGATAGGGAGCCTACATCTCCCGCTAGTGCATAGGATGGATAAGATCGTCCCCATGCTGATGGCATGTGCCGGGATAGGTGTTGCGCATATCACGCTGGGATACGTCATCGGATTCGTGAACGTCTACAGAAACAAGGGGTTGAAACATGCCATATTGGAAAAGCTCTCTTGGATAGGCATATTGTACTGCATTTTCGGGGCCATATTGATGCCGGATTTGATGTACCCTCTGATGGCTGCGTTGGTGTTCTTCATGATACTTCTCATCATGGGTGAGGGGGCATTGGCATTATTGGACATCTTCACATTGATCTCAAATGTGGTATCATATACCAGATTGCTTGCCATCGGCCTCTCATCTGTAGGTATAGCGCTGGCCATTAACAAGATAGCCACGGACGTATTGATACCCAGTGGCATCTTTGGCATTATATTGGCAGTTCTTCTGTTGATCATTGGTCATACCGGTAATTTGGCATTGGGTATAATAGCCTCGTTCCTGCATTCGATACGTTTGCAATACGTAGAGTTCTTTACTAAATTCTACAAGGGCGGTGGAGTGAAGTTCACTCCGCTCGGAATAAGAAATGAGGAGGTGTAATATTTGGCTATGGATATAAACACTGGATTGATAGCACTGGCCGCGGCCTTGGCTGTCGGGCTTACAGGCATCGGATCCGCGATAGCGGAGAAGAATATCGGTTCATCCGCTGTCGGCGCGATAGCTGAGAAGGAGGAATTGTTCGGTAAGGCCTTGATCCTTACTGTGATACCAGAAACGATCGTTATATTTGGATTGGCAATAGGATTGATCTTGTTATTCGTTGTCCTTCCCGGTCTGTGATATCATGTCATTGGAAAAGGTGTTGGGACAGATAACTGTAATGACGGAAAAAGAAGTGGAAGAAATCCTCGATGAAGGTAGAAGGGAGGCCGACCAGATCCTCGAAAAGGCCAAGAACGATATCGAGGATCTCAGGCTGAAAAAGGAAAACGAACTACATGGGACCCTGCAGGAGCTCAAAGAGATCAAGCTCTCAAAGATCAGGATGGAGTACAAGAGAAAGAAACTGGACATGGAGAAAGAGGTGATCCATAGGCTCTGGAACAGGGTAAGGGAGAAGGTTTCCGACCTTGAACCTGGCGTCAACGAGAAACTTTTAAAGAGACTTCTCCATATCGCCAGGGCTACGCCAGTGTATGCAATATGCTCCATCGCATACAAGGGCGGCGATGTCTGTGAGGTGCCAACCAAAAGGCCCTTCTACATCAGTTCCAACAAAAGGGATGAGGAGTTCATCAGGGGCTATTCCGACCTTGAGTACGAAAACAATATAGAATGCATCGGGGGCGTAGTCGCCGAATCCGAGAACAGGAACTGGAAGATCAACCTGACCTATGACTCAATCCTTGAGGAGGTATTCGACAACTCCCTCAAAAAAGTGTATAAGAGTCTCTTGGGTGAGTAAGAGATGGAAGAGAATGCAGCATACTTCAACGCAAGGATATCGGCGATGAAGGAGAAGCTCTTTCCCATGCTGACATATGAGAAGATGCTACTTATGGAACTTCCCGAGATCACCCGATATATAAGCGAGGGTGACTACAACGAGGATATCACCGAACTCTCCAAGAGCTTCAAAGGAATAGACCTTATCGAGTACGCATTGAACCTAAATCTTGCTAGGACCTTCCAAAAACTTATCAACATCTCTCAGGGGGACATACACAGGTTCACGGTCCAGTACATGAGAAGGTGGGATGTCGAGAACGTGAAGTCCATACTCCGCGGACTTCAGTCTGGGGCATCATCAAATGAGATAACGGAGACGCTCATACCTGTCGGGGCCATCAAGTTCACATACCTGATAGAGTTGACAAAGATGAATTATGATTCCGCCAAGGCCGACCTTATCGAAAAAAACATCATTCCCGCCGGAATTGATACCTTGAGCGAACTTGAATATGAAATGGACAAGATTTACTTCCAGGAAAGCCTAGACATTGCGACCGACGTTGGGGAAAAGGACCTTATCAGGTATCTAAGCCTGGAGGTAGACCTATACAACGTGAAGATAATCATGAGATTGAAGAACGCCGGAGCGGACTTCAATATTATAAGGAAAGATCTCATTCTCCTGGGAAAGAGAATTACAAAGGAATTCTTGAATCGTATAAAGGACCTTAGCTACGGGGAGACGGTAAACTTCCTCAACAAAGAGTTCCATGACCTCAGACTGGACCCCAATGGCCCTGTTACAGTTTCCGAGAGACAATTGGAAAAGTATCTAATAATGTTCGGGGAGAGGATATCCCATCTGAACATGTTCTCCACCTTGACGGCGCTTGGATTCATATTAAAAAAGTATAGGGAGATAGCGAACCTGAGACTTATAGTCAGGGGAAAACAGCTTGGAATAGATTCCGATTCGATAGAGAAGATGTTGGTGGTATGATGGAGATGGTATTATTGGGCGATGACAGCTTCACGGTGGGATTCAGGCTTGCGGGGGTCAAGAGAAATGTACCATGTTACTCGGAAGAGGATTATTCGAACAGCCTTACGGAACTGCTTGATGATCCAAGCGTCGGCATAGTGGTCCTGTCGCATGATGCAATGGCAAATCTGCCCCTTTCCTTAAGGATCAGGGCCGAGAAGAGCATTAGCCCAATAGTCTTCCCAGTAGGGGAAAAGGGAAGTGAGGACATAAAGAATCAAATTATCAAACTCATTGGTGTGGACCTATGGAAATAGAAAGGAACGTGAAAGTGGCCAGAATCAACAGGGTCTCCGGGCCTGTTGTTGTGGTGAACGATCTGGACGGAAGGATGTATGATGTCGTCCTTGTAAGCAACAAAAAACTCATGGGAGAGATCATCGAGATAGACTCGGACAAGACGATAGTGCAGGTCTACGAGGACACCGATCTTATCAGGCCTGACGAGCCTGTCTACGATACCAGGGAGCCTGTGTCGGTGGAACTGGGCCCAGGCCTTCTTTCATCGATCTTCGACGGCATACAACGACCCCTGGATGTAATAGCCGAGACGGGCGACTTCGTGAGGCGGGGATTGAACGTGAACTCCCTGTCCCGGGAAAAGAAGTGGAAGTTCATACCCTTGAAAAAGGTAGGAGAAGATGTGGCTCCAGGCGAGATAATAGGATATGTGGACGAGACCAAGAACTTCAGGCACGGAATAATGGCTCCTCCGGAGATGTCAGGGACCGTTACCGACATCAAGGAAGGGGAATTCACGATCACAGATGTTATCTGCATACTTGATGGAAAAAATGAAGTCAGGCTCATGCACAGATGGCCGGTCAAGAAGAGAAGGCCCATAAGGGAGAAGCTGTGGCCCGACGAGATACTTGTCACCGGACAGAGGGTGCTGGACTCCCTGTTCCCGATAGCCAAAGGGGGGACGGCCGCCATCCCAGGGCCGTTCGGGAGCGGCAAGACCATCACGCAGCACCAGTTGGCAAAATGGTCCAACGCGGATGTTGTGGTATACGTCGGTTGCGGTGAGCGGGGAAACGAGATGACAAGCGTCCTCGACGAGTTCCCCAAACTGACAGATCCAAAGACAGGTTCGCCCCTTCTGGAAAGAGTGGTGTTGATAGCCAACACATCCAACATGCCCGTGGCCGCGAGGGAGGCATCGGTCTACACAGGGATCACAATAGCGGAATACTTCCGTGACATGGGCTACAACGTGGCCCTCATGGCAGATTCCACGTCAAGATGGGCGGAGGCCATGAGAGAGATATCATCAAGGCTGGAAGAACTGCCGGGGGAGGAGGGATATCCCGCATACCTTGGTTCCAGACTGGCAAGCTTCTATGAGAGGGCCGGATATGTCGAGACCTTGTCAGGGAAGAAGGGTTCGGTCACCATAATAGGCGCCGTATCCCCCGCAGGAGGGGACTTCAGCGAACCTGTGACGCAGAACACCCTGAGGGTCACAAAGGTCTTCTGGGCCCTTGATGCGAAACTCGCCAACAGAAGGCACTTCCCGTCCATAAACTGGTTGAAGTCATACTCCCTTTACCAAGACCATCTCACGCCGCTCCTTGAGAGGGATTTTCCCGGATGGAAGGAGAACAGGAACAGTATAATGAACATACTTGTGAAGGAGAGCGAGCTTGAGGAGATAGTTCAGCTCGTGGGCTCCGATGCACTGCCCGAGGACCAGAAACTCACTCTTGAGGTGGCAAGGATGATAAGGGAATACTTCCTGCAGCAGGATGCGTTCCATGAGGTGGACACCTACTGCAATCTTGAAAAACAGTACCTTATCATCAAGGCGATATTGGAGTTCTCTGAAAAGGCGAGGGGAGCTATCGATGTCGGCAAGAAGATCGAGAAGATCGTGGACCTGCCCTGCAGGGCCATGATCGGCAAGGCCAGGTTCGAGAAGGACTACCTTGAATACCTAGAAAAGGTCTCCGTGGCGATACAAAAGGATTTCAACAGTCTTCTGAGAGGTGATGAGAATTAAGGAATACCAGACCATCAACAAGATAGAGGGTCCATTGCTGTTCGTGCAGAAGGTCGAATCTGTTGGATACAAGGAATATGTCAAGATCAAGCTCCCAAGCGGGGAGATAAAGAGAGGCCAGGTGATAGAGACCTCGAAGGACTACGTCATAGTCCAGGTCTTTGAAAGCACCCAGGGCATCGATAAGCATACATACGTGCATTTCTCGGGCGAGACCATAAAGATGCCGGTGTCCAGCAACATGTTCGGCAGGATACTCTCAGGAATAGGGAAGCCCAGGGACGGAGGGATAGAGATAATCCCGGAGGAGAAGGTCGAGATCCAGGGAGAGGTCATTAATCCCTACAGAAGGGGAATTCCAAAGGACTTCATACAGACAGGGATATCGACCATCGATGGGATGAACACGCTTATCAGGGGACAGAAGCTCCCTATCTTCTCAGGGGCAGGCCTGCCCCACAACGAACTCGCCCTCCAGATAACCAAGCAGGCAAAGGTAAGGGACAGTACCGAACCCTTCGCAGTGGTATTCTGCGCAATAGGCATCACGAACGATGAGGCAAGGCAGTTCATATCGAACTTCGAGAGGACGGGCGCACTGGAAAGGTGCGTGGTATTCCTCAATCTCGCCAACGACCCGTCCATAGAAAGGATCATAATACCCAGGATGGCGCTCTCCACGGCAGAGTATCTGGCATACGAGCTCGGATACCATGTGCTGACCATATTGACCGACATGACCAACTATTGCGAGGCCCTTCTGGAGATCGGGTCGGCAAGGGAGGAGGTGCCCGGCAGGAGAGGGTACCCTGGCTATCTGTACACAGACCTCGCGTCCATATACGAAAGGGCGGGGATGATCAAGAACAAAAAGGGATCGGTGACGCTGTTGCCAATCCTCACGATGCCAAGCGACGACAAGACCCATCCGGTTCCGGATCTCACCGGTTACATAACCGAGGGGCAGATATTTGTTTCCAGACCACTGTTCAACAGGGCCATATACCCCCCCGTGGACGTGCTGCCGTCCCTTTCAAGGTTGATGAACCAAGGCATCGGCAAGGGAAAGACCAGGGACGACCACAAACCCCTGTTCAATCAGCTCTATTCGGCATATGCAGACGGTCTTGAACTCAGGGGGCTCATTAACATCGTCGGGAAGGAAGCCCTCTCGAAGAGGGACCAGAGATTCCTGGACTTCGCTGACACGTTCGAGAAAAAGTTCGTGAGCCAGGGCAGGAACGAGAACAGGTCTATCGAGAAGACTCTGGACATCGGTTGGGAATGTCTCAGCGTGGTGCCTGATGACGACCTTTCAAGGATCCCCAACGACATCCTGCAAAAATACCGCAGGAGGGAAGAGCCTGATAACGGATGACATAAAGTACACAAGGTCGGACCTCCTTGAGGTAAAGAAGAAGATACGCCTCTCACAGATAGGTCATAAGCTGCTCAAGAAGAAGAGGGACGCCCTGATAATCGAGTTGCTCTCGAGCATCGAGAAGGCGAAGGACGCAAGGGCGGAACTTGACAGGGAATATGCCATGGCAAGGACAAAGATAGCCATGGCCCAGGCCACCGACGGGATAGTGAAGATAAAGTCCGCCGCCTTCGCGAGAAAGGAGGGACCCACGTTCCTGTTGAAAAAGGCCAATGTGATGGGCATAGAGGTGCCCCACATCTCGAGGACAAAGGTGCAGACCAGCGTCTTTGAAAGGGGATATGGAATTGGCAGCACCTCGTCAAGCATCGACGAGGCATCGCTCCACTATGAAAGGGTCGTTGAAAGGATCATAATGGCTGCGGAGTTCGAGACCATAATCAAGAAGATCCTTGTGGAGATCGAGAAGACCAAGAGACGGGTGAATTCCTTGGAGTTTAAGACCATCCCAGAGCTCCTCGATGCCCAGAAACGCATAAACGACAGATTGAACGAACAGGAGAGGGATAGGAACTTCCTAATAAAAAAGATAAAGAAGGATATAAAGTAGTTCAAATCTCCTCTACGATCAGGTCTATTACCTCATCGATCTTTTCTATCTCGCGCTGCACTTCCTTGACACTCACACGGGCGTTTGAGAAGTCCAAGAGCTTCACCGAGATGTATATTCCCTCATCGACCTGCCCCCCGCGTCCAAAGACTATGTTGATCCCAAGATCCCCAAGTACAGTGTCCACCTTGGCGTTGGTCCCAGGAACGTTCTTTATCATCAACTTCATCTCTGCGGCCTTCACGAGGCTTGATATAAGGGGCCTGACAATGATCTCCTTCTTGGCCCGGTTGCCCTGGAACACGAGATATTCGCCGCTCCTAACGTTCAGTGTTGACAGAACATCGCTAGGGATCTTTACTGTGTCTCCCTCTGTCTTCTGAATTGAATACACTGACATGGAATAAAAGAAAGGTTTCTTTTATTTATAATTATTGCTTATTGTCTAAGACATGGGAGGTCCCATGCAAGGACCATGAAGAGATTGATCACCTGCTTAGGTCGAGCATCCTCTGAAGAGGTTCCTGGGCCCTCTCGATCACGTCCCTGGGCAGGGTCATGACGTTCTTGCGGTCCCTTGCCGTCTTGTAGAGATTCTCAAGATTCGTCTTTTTCATATCTTTGCACACGGCGCCTTCGAGACAGAAGAACCTTTTCTCAGGTATCTCCCTTGAAAGCCGGTAACACATCTCCTTCTCGGTCCCTATGATGAACTCGTCTGATGATGAACCCTTCGCCCGTTTCAGCATGCCGTTGGTGGAGAGAATGTAGTCGGCGGCCTCCTGGACCTCCGGGACACATTCCGGGTGGACCAGGACCTCGGCATCTGGATGCCTTTTCATCAGGTCACCTATCTGGTCCATGCCTATCAGAGAATTGTGGACATAACAGTATCCGTTGTCAGGAATGGGAATAAGCTCCTTGTCAGTGTAATGCTGGGTCCAGTGCCTGAGATTCTTATCGGGGCCGAAGAGGACCTTCTCCTCATCGAGGGAGTTGACTATCTTGATGGAATTGGCCGATGTGCATATCACGTCCGCCTCCGCCTTGGCGGCCGCCGTTGTGTTTCCATACAGTACCACGGCAGCATCGGGATATTCTTCCTTGGCGCTAAGTATGATTTCCGGCTGCAGCATGCCCGCCATCGGGCAGTGTGCATCAAGGTCGGGCACCAGAACGGTCTTCTCGGGATTCAGGATCAGGGCGGACTCCGCCATGAACTTGACGCCGGCAAATAGGATGGTCCTGGCATCCAGTTCCTGTGCTAGGTAACAAAGTTCAAGGGAGTCCCCAAGATAATCGGCTATGTCCTGGACCTCCGGCAACTGGTAGTTATGTGCCAGTATGACCATGTCCTCTTTCTCTTTTAGCTCATTGATCCTTTCAGGAAGATTCAAACGATCGCCATTCATCTTTTTAAGTCGATTTATTAGATTCATTAATAAACTTTCTTATCGATAAACCCAATGCAAATCAAGGAAAGGGATGACAACGCAGGGTAATCGGTATATCATTCGCCATCATAATATATCCCTTAGTTCGCTAAGCCTCCCTATGGTGTGGTCAGGCGTTATCTCAGACTGCCTTTTGTAATTGAAGAAACCGTTCTTGAACAATATGGTGGTCGCACCTATGTCCCTTCCCCCCACGATATCCGTCTCCAATCTGTCCCCGACGACATACACGTTCTTCTCGTCCCCGGAAAGGGCCATCTTGAAGTTGTTGGATTCCGGTTTTGCTGTACCGACCGCTCCGGCTATCACTATCTTGTCAAAGTAACCTTCAATGCCAAGATGTTCAATTTTCCGCTTCTGGTCCCATTCCGAGCCATCGGTGACTATGCATAGCCTATACCTTCCCTTGAGATATTCCAATGCGTCGCTTGCGCCATCGGTCAGGGTAAAGTACCGATAGAACTCCCTATCGAAGGATTCTATGGCGTTCTCAATGATCGATGCGTCAATATCGGGATAGAATCTTCTTATGAACATCTCGATTACCTGGTAGGAGTCCTTGAGAAGTATGTCCATGTTGCTGGCTATGAACTCCTCGTTCTTTCTAAAGATCATGGCCTTTATCAAACGGAACATGCCTCTTCTAACGAAGAAGCACAAAAGCCTCTTGTTGGCCTTGCCAGATGCCTGCCAGGTGTTCGCAAGCGTGTCATCAAGGTCGAATATCACAGTATCCATTACATTCAGGGGAGAGAAAAATTATATATAATTTTTCCAAGATGATATTTAGGTCGGATGTGAAAGGATGATTCAGGATATCATTGCCAAGACATTGAGCTATGGGGTAAACGACTACAGGGTCATTGATCCTGGCAATATAAAGGTTTACCAATGGGTGAGGATCAAATGCCAGTTCGGTTGCCCTGTCTACGACACCAACTACACATGCCCTCCGCATGTTCCGGAACTTGACAAGGTAAGGGAGTTCTTTTCGGAATACAAGAGGGGGATACTCATTGAACTCAGCGGCCTCAGGGTACTAGACGACCAAAGGAAGGTCCAAAAGATCCTTCTAAAGGTTGAGAGGGAGGCGTTCCTCAGAGGATACTACAAGGCCTTTGGCATCTCCGCGGGGCCCTGCCATATCTGCAAGGCGTGCAAGGCCATTGACGGCAGGCCGTGCCATGACACTGGGCGCAGGCCTTCCCTTGAGGCGCTTGGTGTCGATGTGTATGAACTGATCACCTCTTCGGGGATGGACCTCAGTCCCGTGCAGAAGAAGAGCGAGGAATACAAGAGCTTCGGGCTTTTGCTTCTTGACTGAGAATGAAACCGAAAGGTTTATATTAATATTTTTTAGTGCTAGATTTACTGTTAGCCGGGTAGGGTAGGGGACAATCCTGCAGGACTCTGGATCCCGCGACCGCGGTTCGAATCCGCGCCCGGCTACCAAACGATTCATTCATATACATTTTGTCATCAATTCCAGCAAAGCATTTTTATAAGAGTAAGATTTCCTTATGGTTGAACTGGTGAAATATATGAGCCATGCAATCGCGAACACAACAAAGACGATCAATGCGTATACTAATACCCTTTCTAGTTCTACAAAGGTATACGCTTATAGTTATTAGCGATTGTATCATCTGTTCCTTAGCGCCTAGTAAAGACATCTAGGAGGACTAACATGTTATCAACAAAAGTCAGTAGATATGATATTATTTCTCAACAGGAAAAATCGTTGCGCAGAATGGTCAAATATGGTGAGAAGAACTCTCCCTGGATCAAAAGACAGCTTAAGGAAGCTGGCTTGAGAGCAGACGATATACGGTCAAGGGAGGACCTCTCCAAGATACCGTTCACTACTAAGGATACCCTTAGGGAGAACTACCCGTTCGGGCTCTTGGCATGTCCACTTGACAAGGTCGTCAGATTCCATGCCTCATCCGGTACCACCGGAAAGTCCACGGTAGTCTATTATACAAAGGATGACATCGACATATGGTCTGGCCTTATGGCCAGGGTCCTGAAGACAACGGGACTCACCAACAAGGACATAATGCAGATCATATACAACTACGGTTTCTTTACAGGCGGATTCGGTTTTCATTACGGTGCAGAGAAACTTGGCGTCTCTGTCATACCTTCCGGTTCGGGGAACACGAAAAAACAACTGGAGATAATGAGAGACTTCAACACCACCTCTTTCACGAGCACCCCATCATACGCCCTGCACCTGGCCGAGGTGGCCCAGGAGGAGGGAGTAGACCCCGAAAGGGATCTGAAACTTAGGCAGGGGGTGTTTGGCGGTGAGCCTTGGACTGACTCCCTTCGGAAACAGATAGAGGGGGCGTTCGGCATCGATGCCTACGACAACTACGGCCTCTCAGAGATGTGCGGTCCCGGACTCGCCTGCGAATGCGAGGAGAAGGACGGACTTCATTTCTGGGATGATTACTTCATCCTAGAGGTCATCGATCCGGACACTGGGGAGGTCCTGGAGGACGGGGAGAGGGGCGAACTGGTCTTCACGCCGCTATGGAAGGAGGCCATGCCGTTGCTAAGGTACAGGACCAGGGACATATCAAGGATAATAACAGACGAATGTGAATGCGGTCTTCCATTCGGACGGATAGAGAGGATAACCGGCAGAAGCGATGACATGCTCATAATCAAGGGGGTCAACATATTCCCCTCACAGATAGAGGAGGTAATATCCAAACATCCTGCATTCCAGGGACACTACCAGATCCTTGTCGAGAAGAGGGGTTACATGGATGCCCTGACCATAAACATGGAGGTCACTAACAATCTCTTCTCGGGGAACCTAAGGGACCTGCTAAGGGTCCAAAAGGAGCTTGAGGAGAGCATAAGGTCTACCTTCTTCATATCCGCGGACGTGAAGCTGGTAGAGGAGGGGAGCATGCCTAGATCTGTAGGCAAGGCTCAGAGAGTTATAGACTTAAGAGGAGATAACAATGATAATAGGTCTTGAAGATAAGGTATTCTATATAACGTTCGGGATACCTGTCCTGATATTTGTGCTACTATTGATATGGGGTAAGGTCTACGACCCTGGAAAGGAGGATGATTGATATGGCAGACTTCTACAGGGTCTTTATTGTAATGGTATACTTCGTTGTCCTCATGGGCATCGGAACGTGGGCATCAAGGAAGATAAAGACATCCACGGACTACATGCTGGCGGGGAAGAATCTCGGGTTCTGGGTCTTCGTGTTCCTGATCGTGGCCTCCACCACGTCCGGGATGACCCTGCTGGGATCGTCGGGGCTTGGATATGTCACGGGGTGGCCGACAATATGGGAACAGATATTCGTGCCCCTCACCGTGGCGTTCTGCATCATATTCTATGGGGCCAAGATGGCCAAGATAGGCAGGAAGAGGGGATACCTCACCGTGCAGGACTACTTTGCCGACAGGTTCTACAGCCCCAGGGGGATACGGGGCATCGCCGGCATATCCGTGATCACGACCAGCATCATATACCTGGTCGGACAGTACACCGCCATAAGCATCGTGCTCGTATGGATATTCAACATCACGCATACGCAGGCGCTGTTGATAGCGGGGACCATAGTCTTCATCTATGTTCTGCTTGGCGGACTTTATGCCGTTGCATGGACAAATACCATCCAAGGTCTGGCCATCATCATAGGTGTTGTCATATTGGCGCCCTTAATAATAAAGGAAGCCGGTGGAATGACCTTCATCAATGGCGTTCTGGCCTCCATCGACCCCGAGATGATCACCCTCTCATACCCTGAGGCATACGCAAGCTACGCCTTTGCAACGCCCATGTATCTTGTATCGTTCTTCTTTTTGTTGGCGATAGGCCTCGGCTCCAGTCCACACATCATAAACAACGTGCTGGCTGTCAGGAAGCAGAAGTACTTCAAGTACGCCCCGGTCGCAGCATTTGGCATATACGTAGTTGTCATGTACCTCATAAAGATGGTCGGATTCTCTGCCAGGGCCATGGTGGAGACCGGAGCGATGACCGTGCCCTATGCTGACTATTCCTTCGTGGCCGCTGTGGAACATGTGCTTCCAGACGCCGTCTGGCCAATATTCATGGTAGTGGTCCTGGCGGCTGTCATGTCGACCACCGACAGGATAATGCTGACCATAGGGAACACGGCCAGCTGGGACATATACAAGAACATCATAAACCCGGATGCCGATGACAAGAAGGTAACGCTATACACCAGGATAGTCGTGTTTGCCGTGGCCGTCATCACCATAGTGCTGGCAATAAATCCCCCGAGCCTTCTGGCCTGGCTCATATGGATGACCATAGGAATAACCCTTTCGGTGTTCGTGGTGCCGCTTGTTGCGGGGCTCTACTGGAAGAGGGCGACAAGGGAAGGTGCGATGGCCGCGATGATATCAGGCTTCGTGTCGGCCGTTGTATTCGGATACATCTACAAATACGTCGAGGTTCTGCCAATGCACTTTTCAATGTACAGTTTCATAGTATCCGTGGTGGCGATGATAGTGGTAAGCCTAGTGACAAAACCACCGCCCGCCGAAGTAATCGAAAGGACATTTACCGGCCCTTTCATCAGCATCAAGGAGGATAAATAGATGGACGTGATATCGGTCTTCATCCAGAACAGACCGGGAAGATTGTCGCAGATACTTAAGGAGATAGTGAGTCTGAGATTGCATGGATTCTCAATCGCCGATGCCGGCGAGTTCGGAGTGGTAAGGCTCTGCGTGGACGAACCGATGAGGGCAGTCGAAAAACTGAAGAATCATGACCTGATAGCCCATGTAACGCCGGCCATTGCGATAGAGGACAGCAGGCTAATGGACACCATTGACCTCTTTGAGATGAGGAACATAAACATAGATGAGGCCATCTATGCGGTGAACTTCGATGAGAAATCGCTTGTCGTCCTAAAGGTCTCAGACATCAAGCTGGCAAGGAAATTGTTGGAAGAGGAAGGAATACCATCCTTCTGATTCCTTTTTTATCTTATTTTCAATATACTGTCCTTGATCTCGTATCTCGCATCAAGGAATGCCCCCGCGACATCAAGGTTCGTCTCAAGGTGTCCCGTCACCCTTGGTATCGGTATGGAACTCTTACCTCCTGAGAGGAATATCAGCGGTATGAGCTGGTCCGGAAGATGTTCATCACAACATCCAATGGACATTGCCTCTTTGAATTTCCTGGCCGCGTCCGTTCCCAGTCTGCCGGGTCCGTACCCCTTTCTGCCTATGGCGCAATGCCCCAAGGGAATGTCACCTGCCTTGGCCCATATGGTGACGGCGTTCCCATGGCCGTGCCCCCCAATATTAGGGACTACCTCTATGTCGAACCCGCCGAGTTCCGCCCTGACGGCGTCGGTCTGGGCATCCCTGTGCTCCTTGCCCAACCCATGGCTGCAGGACTCAAGGTATATGATATCCGGCTCCTTGAATCTCATCTTGCCAAGCGGCCGTTTTCTTGCCCAAGGCCCTACATGGAGGGTCGCCCTGCCGCCGCCCATGGGATAGTAACCGTGTCTCTCCACCTCAAGGTATGCATCTATACCCATCATCCTCATTGCCTCCAGGGACACGTTCTGGTAATAAGATGTTGTCGGGCTCCAGGGTACATCCGTGCCCCCTGTCACAGTTATCATGGAATCGCCTTCGCTAAATAGAAGGGGCGGGATGAGGGAATGCATCAGGAGGGTGACAGATCCGGCAGTGCCTATGTCGAACATGTAATCGCCGGGAATTGTCCTGCCGGGAGCGAACGATATCTCGGTGGAGCCTATATGCGCCCCCTCGATCATTGCTGATGTTATGCGTTCCATAGCCTTTAAAGAGGATAGATGCTGTGCCCTCAGGCCGGGATTCGGGCGACCAGACCTTATGTCATGGACCCTAATGGGCCTTCCGGTAAGGGCGGAAAGCCCTATGGATGTCCTTAATATCTGTCCTCCGCCTTCCCCGTGGCTGCCATCGATGCTCAATGCCATCATTTATTAACTTGGACATGTAGAATGATTTATGCTTTATGGATGGGTTGGCTATGAGCTTGGGGGAGAGCCCTTCTACATACTGGCCTGCGGAAACGGTGCCCTCTCATACATATCCCTCGATGACACCTCCCCACCTGAGTTCGACAACGATCCGGGGATGAAGAGGATAGCAGAATCCGCCAAACGATGGATACTTGAGGGAAAGGAATGCAAGGTTGACCTCGATATTGAGCTGACACCATTTCAGGAAAAGGTCCTATCGGCAACAAGCATGGTGCCACGGGGATATGTCTCCACCTATTCTGATATCGCCAGGGCCATCGGCTGCACCTGTTCTCAGGCCGTCGGCCAGGCGTTGAGAAGGAACCCTGTTCCCCTGTTCATACCCTGCCATCGAATAGTCATGAAAGGCGGGTCCTTCGACGGATTCAGGGGCAATGCCCTTTTGAAACGGCATGTGTTGGAGATGGAAGGCGTCACGATGCATGACGGAAGGATAGACCCCTCACAGATATTGCATGATCTATGAATCATTGTCGGAGGGACCCATCTCCTTCTTTGGTCCCTTGCGCCTCCACACGATCACAGAATATATGATGACCATCGCCGTCACCACACAGGCTGCCAAGGTGGCGAAAAAGTGTGTGTCCGTGATCTCAGGCAAGAGTTCGAAGGCCGTGTATAGGATCCAGCCGGACACTACCATCACGACCACTCCGCTTCCGCCCCATATAACGGTCCTGAAGAAGCCCGACCACCTGACCTTTTTTGCAACATCCGTCGTCCCACCGCTGATAAGACCGATAAAGAAGAACGGAAGGAGCACACCCAATGAGAACGCCGCTATCAGGAGAAGACCGAACATCATGTCCCCCTTGTCAACGATCTGGGTCAGGATGACAACAAGTGCCGGGGCTGCGCATGGCAGTTTGACCGCAGAGAATATTATGCCAAGGAATATTGCCCCGAGATACCCCTTCTCGCCAACGAACTGTTTCACCATCCTGGATGAGAAGTTCTTGGTCGATATGGGGAACTCAACGACCTGTACCACATAGTTGATCAGATTGAGTCCCAATACAAAGGTGATCATGCTTCCGAAGAGGGACATATAAAACTTGAAGTTCGTCAGTTGTTTGCCAAGCACCGCCATCAGTACCGCGATCAGGGTGTACATGATGACAAGGCCCAGTCCAAAGAACATGGACTTGCCCATGGCCTCGCTCCTCTTTTTGGAGGTCCCTGCAGTATAGGCGAGGATGAACGACAGCACCGCCATGAGACAAGGTGAGAAGGAGGAGAAGAAACCCAACGTGAACGCCACGGGTATCGACCACTCCGTGATGTTGGAGTAACCATTGCTATCGCCAGAGATGTATTCTTCAATAAGTTCTGAGAGAGTCTCATATGTCGTCTCTGGATGCTCTATCTTGGACTCCCCCTCATTGAGCGCGACAGAGGGCGTTATCGTGAAACCATAGGATGTGAAGAGGTCCCATCCCTCTGATGTGAAGACATCGTACTCCTTCACCACCAGATTGTCACCGAATTCCTCTTCAAGCTGTTGCAGTATCGGCTTGAATGCTTCGCATGAGGCACATCCCTCTTCATAGAAGTACTCAAGTGTCACCGTTTCTCCCTCGGAAACGCTTCCTTCAAGATAATCATCGATGATGGACGATATGTTGTCCTTGGTGAAGACGTCTGAGTCGTACTGCACCGAGGATTCCCCTATGACCAATGCAGGTATCTTCGTGAAACCGTAGGAGGTGTACAGGTCGAACTCGTCGTATACATTATATCTCGTTACCTCAACTGAACTTCCATATTCGCTTTCTATCTCAGCCAGTATCGGTTTGAAAGCGTTGCACTCATCGCATTCGTCATCGTAGAAATAGGTGATTTTAAGAGGTTCAGAACTTGATGACACAGGTACGAACATCAAGAAGATGAGGGCAAGTATCAGAGCCCTTGCGATCAGTTCCTTTTTACCCATTTCTTTCTCACCAATATAAGAGAAACGCAAACGATGGCAACACCCAGGAGAAGGATATAGTACCCACGATTGCTTTTCGAACTATTTTTTGGTATGTTTAAAAACATTTCTCCATTTGTCTCAAAGCTCTCCCCATCGGAGCTTTGATATGAGATATCTACGTCCATATCCACATCCCCATATATATCGACGGGGATGTCGATGGGTATCAGCATGGAGCTTGCAGACCCTATCTCATCTATCATCTCATTGAAGACCAAGGTTCCATCCACGGACACGTCCATGGCTATGTCAATGGCCTTGAGACCCCCTTCGTTCTTGAGGTTTATCAAGACAGACCTTTCATCGTTGAGTATCTCTATCTCCAACTGGGGGCGTTGGGGCCTCACCTGTATGCGGAGTTTGACATTGTCGGAGTAAAGTTTGAAGTATTCGTCATAATAAACAATGTTTATCCCCACGTCATAGATTCCAGGATCAAGGTCGGCAGTGTTGACGTATATCGTTGCCGAACAGGACTCCGAGGACTCTAAGGTATTGAAACTGTCCGGGCTGATGTACCCACCTATGACACCGTATATGGATAATTTGAGGTTCCTTGCGCTCCCGGCCCCGTTGTTGAATATGCACATGGGTATCTCTGCATTGAGACCGCCGATGAAGTCGAACACCCTGTCGCAATCGTAGGAGAGGGAGGGAAGATTCCTTGTGACGGTTATGGTGTAATCATGCTGTACTCTGAATGGGTAACACCCCCCGTCACAGTCTCCCAAGGTCCCCTCAAAGACGAGAGGGATGATATAATCGCCGTCAGGTATGTTCTGGCTCAGATCTAGGGATATCGTGCCCGACATATATTCCCCGCTCTCAAGGGACGGAGGGAGATAGATAGGGTCGCTTATAAGGTCAATGTGGGACAATGTCTCCTGGTCCATCGTCACCGTGTCAATATATATGGTACAATAATTGCACCTGTTGACAGTAGTGTTCTCGACCATGATATCAAATGTGACGGTGTCGCCCGGAATTACCGTGTCATTGTAATCTACAGAAAGCGTGGGTTCGTTCGTTTCGATGAACAGCATCAAGAGCAGAACGAGCAAGGGAACGGAGTACAACTTCATGGATATATAAGATTTTGAGTATCAGATTTAAGTTTTTTGATGATGGGGGCCGGTTTTTCTTTTCAGAAACCGTATTTTCCTATCAACGGCACAAACACGCAATATCCCATTGACTCCACCGAAAGATCCCCCCTCTCGTTCTTGGTGCCTATCATAAGTTGTTGCATTATGCCGCTATCACCTATGGGCGCGATTATCTTCCCGCCCACCTTCAATTGTTTCACCAAGGGCTTGGGAAAGCATGGTGCTGCGGCGGTAATGATTATCCTGTCATAGGGTGAATCCGGCGCGTATCCCAGGGTCCCATCCCCGCAAACGACCTTGACGGCCGCCTTGCAGGAAACAAGATTCCTCTTGGCCCTCTCGCAGAGGACATCTATCCTCTCGATGGAAGTCACATTGCCATTGCCGACCAACCGGCCTATCAGGCAGGCGTTGTATCCGGACCCTGTCCCTATCTCAAGGACCTGCATGTCTTCCCCAAGATCGGACTCCTCCAGCATTATGGCCACCATTGAAGGGGCGGAGATTGTCTGCCCATCGCCTATGGGCAGGGGACGGTCATCATAGCTGTACGGCCTGAAGTTCTCCGGCACGAACCGTTCCCTCTCAACTGAGAGAAAGGCATCCCTTATCTTCCCAGACCTTATATGGCCCTCCCTGACAAGCCTGTCAACGAGTGATCTCCTTAGGCCCTCATACTCCATTGTACACCTCAAGCAACAAGTTGGCAAGCTTCCGTGACGGAATGCCGTATATTCTCTTGATCTCATCGCCATACGCTGATTTCCTCTTTCCACTATCGGTGATCATGGCAGTGAGCTCAAAAACCATGTCCCCTATCTGGCACACGTCGCCTATCCTGAACAAGCCGTCCCTATCGACCTTGACCTTGTAGGAGAGGGTCCCTTTCGGCAGGTGCACCGACACACCTATCACCTTTGGGTACGTGAGCGAGACCCCCCACAACGACGTGATCAGGTCAACGGCCTCAGAGTCCACCCTCCTGTTGCCGACCTCTATCGCATGGACCTCGACCACCTCGCCTTCGACATCTAAGAGGTCACCGACCTTCACTGTCCTGTCCCTCTTCATACGGAGGCATGACTTCTCAGAGTTCTCCCTCCTGTTTATGACGATAGGCACCATGATCGATTTCTCTTTGGTAAATGTAAATATCTCGCCGCAATTGAGGCATTTCGCCGTGACCTGCCTGCCCCTCTCCTTCAATATGTCGTATTCCTCGTGTTCGCATTCCATGTTATCTACCTGACAAGGATTACCTATCAGCACTATCATATTTATAAATTATATCCACATCTAGGGATTATGCGGTTTGTGATAACGGCATGGGGGCATAGTAACATCACGGCAAGGCACAAGACGACATTGGAGATAACAAAGGACGGGGACCTTGGCCAGGAGGGGGATTGTATAGTGGCGGTCGGCGCCGACACCTCCCTGTCGGAACTTGACGAACGGCAACGAGAGGAGCTAAGGAGGTCTGAGACCAGGGCAACGTTCCGCTGCGCAGGTCATGTATGGTCGGTCAACGGAAGGGGATCTTTGGGGCTTGCCATGAGCGACCCTCGGGAGATGGTGATAAGGAAGAGCGGATTCGAGTCCGATAGGACCCTGATGGTGTTTGCGGACAAGGCCTCATGCGACATTCCAAGAGAGATGGTGAAGTGCCTCAAGGACCCATGCAACAAGATCGAGATCGTCATAGAGACCCTAGGTCGACCAGATAGCAAGAACTCTCATCAAAGTAACCGCACCTGAAACGGTCCATCGGTATGTCCAATCGGAGCGAGAACATCTTGACATACCAATATACCTGCGTTGATGCGTACCTCTCGCGTTCCGCGTTCGGTTTGTAGTCCCATACCTCAATCTTGTCAGTGAGCCTCATCAGGTCGATATGACCCGTGAGAGGGTAGGAGAAACCGTGTTCCCTGGCCTCCTCCTCCTCGAACCAGACCGGGACCTCGACCGCCACCGAGTCTATGTCGTTCTCCAAAAGGAACATCTCGACCCTGGAATGATTGGACGAGAATCTCTCATGATAGACCTTCTTTCCATATTCTGTGAACTTTGTCAACGGGTGCCTTATCCTCCTCACGTAAAGCCTCGGTTTCCTGAGAGAGGAGGCCCTTGGCCCCTGGCTGAAGTATATGTGGGGGCATGAGTCAAGTGAATCGAAGTAAAGGGATATGGGGTCCGCCAATTCGGCCAAGGCGCAATTGCGCAATTTCTCTATGTCATAGCGAAACCAGTAGTACCATCCATGCTTGAAGCTCTTAGATATGATCATTTCAACGACCCAAGACCTTTTTGTATATCTCCACCGTCCTCTCAGAGACATAGTCCCAAGTGTAGTTCTTTGCTGTTTCCAGCCCCCCCTCTATCAATCTATTTCTCAAAGGACCGTCCTCCTCTATCCTCTTTAGGAGTCGGGGGATATCCTTCGCATCATCATATAGCATCCCGTTGACGCCGTCAGTGAGGATCTCCTCAATGGTATCGCTTCTCTTGCCTATGACGGGGACGCCTGCGGCCATGGCCTCCAACACCGCAAGTCCAAAACCTTCCTCTGACGAGGGGAACACAAGCGACTTCGCCTTTGACATGACCTTCGAGGCATCGTTCACATATCCAAGGAACGTTGCATCCACGCCCCTTTTGTCGGCAAGCCACTCGAGCCTGGGTCTTTGCGTTCCGTCACCCGCGACGACGAATTTAACGTTTGACCCCGCCAAAGAATTTATGACGCTGTCAACTTCCTTGTTCTCCGTGAGGGCGCCCACGTATAGAAGGTACTCCTTCTTGTCAGGTGACGGTTTGAACATCGAGGTGTTGACGCCATTGGGTATATGCACGCTCGGTTTGTCCGTTATATCGCTCAATTGCGCTTGCAGCGACCTGCTCACGCAGATCACATAGCTCGTCCCCTCAAGGGCCATATTGATAAGGTATTTTCCTATTGTGCTCTTGTACATGAAGTTGATATCGCTGCCATGGGCTGTGACAACATTGGGAATCCCGTACTTCTCGGTCAGCTTGCTGCCCACATACCCCGGGGGCGCAAGATAATGGCAGTGGATTATGTCTATGTCATTTTCGGGTATTACCCTGTCAGCCTCCTTTGGGGCGTTCTTGATGAAGAAGAGACCCCTGAACTTCGACCATGTGCGCACCATGTAGACATCGTCGTCAAGTGGCAGGTCTGTCTTGTAGGTAAGTACAAAGACCTTGTGACCCATTTCCTGAAGCTTTTGCCTCATATTGTAGGTATGGGTCGCTATTCCACCAATATGTGGTGGGTAGAGGCCTATAAAGAGAATATTCATCAATAATGTAAGAAAAACTATGATATTTATATTTTATCGCTTTGAGCGTCCAAGCGACATATGCGCCTTGGTTAGGTCCTTGGATGCAAGGGCGCCTATCAGTGACAACTCCCCCGCCAATATCGTGCTGGCGAATATCTCCGCCAGTGCCTTGCAGTTGTCACCGGGGTCCTTGCCACTGCCCAAAAGCCCCAGTATCCCCAATGCCTCGCTCTGTGTCGGCAGGGAGGTTCCTGCACCAAACGTTGCCAAGGGGACGTCGGGCAAGGTCACGCTGGCATACAAGTCGCCATCGGACTCCTCCATCATTGTAAGGCCGTTCGATGCTTCCACGACATGTGCCAGGTCCTGTCCCGTGGCGGCAAAGAAGGCGGCCGCTATGTTTGCAAAATGCGCATTGAATCCTCCAAGCGACCCGGCCATCGCAGATCCCACATATATCTTGCGATAACAGACCTCTGCCATCTTATCGGCGCTCGTCTTCAGCTTGTCCCTCACGATGTCCTTGGGTATCAGGACCTCCGCGACGATGGACTTGCCGCGACCCAGCACGAGATTGATGGCCGAAGGTTTCTTGTCCACGCACATATTTCCAGATACAGATACCAACCTGGCCCAAGGGAACTTGCTCTCCAAGAATGAGGCGATGGCATCGCTTGCCTTGGTCGCGGAGTTCATGGCCATGGAGTCGCCCGTGGAGAACTCGAAACGGAGAAAGAGGTTCCTTCCGGCATGGTATGGCCTGAATCCCTCCAATCTCGTGAATCTCGTCTCGGCGTTTGATATCCCCCTGACCTCATCGAAGTTGTCCTCGACCCATTTGGCAAGAAGTATGGAATGATGCAGGTCCGGGACCTTGAAAAGCGGCGCGCGTGTCATTCTGTCGCCGACAACACAGGCGACACTGCCGCCGGACTGTGTTATCACGCTGCCGCCTCTGTTGGTGGACGCTATCAGAGCGCCCTCGCTGGTGGCAAGCGGAACGTAATAGTCCCCATCTGCATGATCTCCCTTGACCCTGATGGGACCTACGATCCCCATGGGGATCTGTGCGGCGCCTATGGTATTCTCGGCGTTCTTCCCGCAGACCTTCTCAAAATCAAAGGAATTCTTGGCAATTTGCGTGCATTGGGCGCCAGATACCTCTTCAATGAACATCCTTCGTATATCCGTGGCCCTATTACTGCCTAGTAACTTGTCCAAGGAATAGAGTTTAAGCTTTCCCTCTTTCAACTGCTGCAAGATTTCCTCATCTTTCATCTTCATTCATCATCATCGTCGCGCTTAATCTTCATCGCCCTATGTACTTCCCAAAAACCACCAATGCAAAAGGACTGTAGTTTCGCCTTACAATATGGACATTTGAAGGTCTCCCCGTCTATCTCGGGAGCATCTATGTCTTCTTCACATACTGGACATGCCAACATCATCTTTGAGAACCACCGGTCTTTTGATTCAAAATCACTCAAAAAACAAAAATAAAAATCTTACTATTGGAACTTCGCGTACACTTGATGTGTGAGGCTAAGCACGCCGGACCTTCTTATGCGTTCAGCAAGGCTGATTGCGAGCGCGGATTTCAAAAGGTCCCCCAACAGGAAAGGCACGACACCGAGCTTCAGGGCAGAGTAAAGGCTTATGTCCAGGAAGTTCATGAGCTGTAATATCCCGCAAGCGTATATGGCCGCTATTCCGGCCCCGAGCGCGATCGCGTCCCTCAGGACGTATGCCATCTTCCTACCCTTCACGAACGCCCCTCCCATGCTTTTCTCCACGCACAGTCCGGTACAGAAGGCACCGACCACAAAACCCACTAAATATCCGCCGGTTGGGCCTGTTATCACACCCGGACCTGATGTGCCTCCAGCAAACACCGGAAGACCAATCGCACCCATCATCATGTATATAATCTGGGAGAGGGCCCCCAACCTAGCTCCAAGCAACATTCCAGATAACAGGACAAAGAATGTCTGCAGTGTCAGCGGCACCGGTATGAAAGGTATCTGTATGAACGCACCTATGGCCGTCAATGTGGCAAAGAGTGCCGTCAATGCAAGGTCTGTAGACTTCATCAAATCACATTGTAAACTTTTTAAGATTGTGAGTTGACAATTCTTTATAAATGTTTTGTTTTTTATTTGAAATATTTTTTCTGCAAACAACGTAAAATATTTAAATAATTCGGTGTATTTGTTTTTATGGCCTGTTCTAGGAAAACTATCATGATACTAATTGTCTTATCCATTGCAATATTCGCATTGGGAGCCCCGAAAATGGTCATGGGAAGCAGCACCAGGTCCACAGGCGAAATAGAACTCATACTAAACCAAGAACAGACCTTGATAATAGGAGAAGAATACGAATATAAGCTGGAATTGACCAATCTGGACAACTGTGACAAGGAACTATCCACAGGTTTCTCCTGTATCCCGACCATTGCCCTTATCATAAAGGAAGTGGATATCGAAACGCAGGAGATAACGGACTCAAAACCATTGGAGCACATGAACTACGGTGTCCACGATCTCTATATATTGTACGATGAAGTGACAATAGTATCGTTGAATGTCGTTAATATATCAATGACCGACAACAGTGCAAAGATAGAGATCGCATATAAGGTGGGCTCAACGGAAACCTTGGTATTGGACATAATCGCGGACGACACGATCAACGCCAACAAATCGGAAAGGTGTGATGTAGATCTCATCATATCGAATAACAGCGACGACATATTGGTATCAACACTAAGGATCAATGATACCGCATCGGCACAATACATATTGATAGATAACGAGGAATACTCGGAGAACGATGAATACAGTCTTAGCATTCAACCTGGAAAAATGACCATAACGATATCATTCGTGCCATCGGTGGAAGGACATCACCTGTTGTCAATCATAATAGACAACTACCAAAAGGACATACCTGTCTTGGTACACTCCCCCGTAAGTTCCACCTTGGCATCATCCTATGTGAACGAATCATCGTTGAAAGAGGCCCTGGAGGACGAGACCATAATAGATGATATCAGGTTGGATTCCGCATATCTACTGGGCTCGTCATTCATGCTCCTCGTATTCGGTGGTGTCCTCGGGTTCATAGCCAGTAACAGGTCCCCTTCTTCTAAAGAAGATGATTAATCCAGCAAAAAATATTATTATCGTGAGGGCCGCAACGGACACATAGACCATTTTCATGAACCTCTGGTGTTCCCGTTCCTCTTCCTCTAACTGCCTCTGTCGCTCTATTTCGTCCAGCTTTGCCTGACAGTCATCCATGTAATCATCACACTGACTGGCCAATTCCGGCTCCACCAGGGACAGATAGATCTCCTTTGCATCGTCAAACTTTTCCTTCGCCAGTTCGTAGTCGCCCCCCTCGTAGAGGGTCAGGGCATAATCGTATGTGTCATTGGCAAGGATGTAAGAGTCACATACATCCACCATGTCATGGCAGTATAGGATCATATCAGTGTCATTGAACAGCTCAGAGGCGTCGTTATAATATTGCTTTGCATCGGCGTATTGAGCGTTCTCAAAAGCCGATTCGGCCTGCAAATAGAGCTCTTGCGCAGACACTTGGGACTGGCAGAAGGACAGAAGGTCGTTTATCGCATCTATCGTTGCCTTGTCGGAAGTGTAGGTCTTTGCGGCCTCATAATGCACTATGGCAGACTCCCAGTCATCTTCCTGGAAAGCCAGTGTGGCCGCGGCGTAGGAGACCTGGAAGTTACAGCTTTCAAGCCGCATCTCGCTTATGTGCGCCCGTGAAGTGTTGCCTATGTCATAATAGATCTGAATGATCTCCTCATACAAGGGTTTGGCTGAAGCGTAGTCGGATGAAAGATAGTAGTTCTCGGCCTCTATGAACTTCTCAACAGCCAATATGTAATTGTTCGCATCTTCTATCCTTTGATCGCACAGGCCAACCTTAACGAGGTTCTCCGAAATCACGTATATTTCCTTGGCCTCGTTGAAAAGGTCTATGGCACCCTCATAATCGCCATCGCTCAGAGCATCCAGGCCGTCGGCATAGTACCCATCTCCGACAACCTCTATGCCTAGTAACATCTCATCTATTATTGTGACAAGGTCATCATAGTTTATCTTTACGTCTCCCACAAGTTTCCTATCCTCGTTTATTATGACTGCAGGCGCTCCGCTTATACTGTACCTTTGTGAATACTCCTCCCAGATCAAAGACCCGGAGGAAGAATAGATGTTTATCCTCTCAATGTTGACCAGGTCCCCATAGTGATCCTCTATCTGGTTCATGACTACGGATGTGGTCTTGCAGTGGGAACAGCCACTGGAATAAAAATATTTTATCTCTATTGGGGCGGCCTCGACATGAGGCAACAGGGATAAAGCTAATATTATAATAAGGAATATTGACCCCATTTTTTTCATAAGATGAATAAAGATTATCTATATTAATAATTTATGTTTGTATGATAGAACAGATATAGAATTAAAAAGAAGAAAAGAAAAAAAAGGAGATAATATTATAGATCCTGCAGTTCGTGTATGAGGTCCAGCGCGGCCTTTGCCGTTGCGGTCCTGTCCTTTCCTGCGACCACAAGGACATCCTTGCCAAAGGCGTAGACGTCTTCGTAGAGCTTTGCGTCACCGGACGATGTGTCCCACTCTGCAAACGTTGTGAACTCCAGGTCTATGAGATCCTGCACCAGTGAGTTGGCGACTGGACCGCCTACAAGTATCAGGTTGTACTGATTCTTTAGCTCTGGGTCGTTGTCAACGTCTGTGTCGAGGGCAACGAGCGTCGTGGGGTCTATGTTAACGTATGTGGTGCTTACTAGAGGCGCCTTCTCGACCCTCTGGGTGACTTTCACGTACCCATCTATAACGTAGTCCGTGTGGATCGTGTCGGATACCTGAAGAGACAGGTACTCATTTCCCTCGCGGTCGTCGAGACATACTGCAAACTCATCGCTGCACATGCCTGCAAGTTCCACTGGGGTGGCCAACCATAGTTCAAGCACTGGAACACAGTTGTACTCGGAGTAGACAGTCCTTGCACCTACATTGTAGAACACAAAGTTGTCAGATGCGTCAAAGTTCGGGTTGCTTGTCAACCACAGGTCGAAGTCGTTGTCAAGGTCAAGCGTTTGCACACCATCTGGATCTGTTTCAGAGTCGTCGGATGGTATGATGTCAAGGTACCAGTCCAAGTACTCGCCGTTGCAGTCTGCTACAACAAATGGCTGGTAAAGGTCATCATCCGAATCTGCGCACTCGTCTGGGAATATCTTTTCAGTCAGACAGCCCATGTCATCCAGATTGTATGCATGGTACTCGACAACGTAGTTGCCTGCCGCACCTATGAGCGTCTTTACGAACTTCACTGCGAAAACAACTTCCGATGTTCCGCAAGTTGACTCATAGAAGGCTATTGTGTCGTTCTCCTCGTTATCATTATCGCCGTCGCCAACTGATGGGATGTTGGATGTATATGTGTCGATGACAACGACATAGTCGTGTGCCTCGCCATCGCTGTCCTCTATGGTGATGTATGCCTTGTTCTCGTAGATGCCAAGATCGTTGATGGTCAGAGTGAAGTCGCCGTATGTCTTTGACTCGCCTACCTTCAGCTTCTCCTCCACATACCAGTTCGGTGTTCCGTAGAACATGTAGTCCACACCGGAGCTGTTGGTGCCGAACGAGAGTGCGTTGTAGGTCTCTCCAAGGAAGTAGACCTCACAGTAGTCACAGTAAAGGTCAACAGGTTGGGGTGCAACATCTGAGCATATCTCATATGCCTCGGAGTCTTGGTCAGCGGACCCTATGATGGCCTGCCATGTCACGGAGGTAAGGGTGTCCATGCCGTATACAATGGCCCTATACTCCATGCCACCTACCGGATCGCATATGTTCTGCCATGATGGGGATCCCCAATACATCCTTGGATAGATGTTCGGATATGTCTGACACTCTGCCAATGTATCGTCTATAGGCACGAAATCAGCCACATCTTCTGGGTATGCTTCGGCCAATGAGTCGAAATCGTCTATTTCCCCAGTATCTACTGCCTGATTCTCATTAGCATCGAACCACCAGTATCCCATCTGGTCACAGGCGGCGGTGCAGTCAATGCAGTATTGCTGCGAGCATGTCACGTCCCTTATAGAGAAATCGATCGAGATCGTCTCAATGGAACATCCCGTGTCCTCAAGGAATGTTTCTTCGGTGTTTGCATCCATGTATACATCATAGTCCCACAGAGGCACCGTAGGATCGATCTGGCCAAATATGCTTGGTCTGTACAGGCTCGTTGCAGAGATGAGGCTAGCTCCATTGGTCGAAGCGTTGCATGCAAATGGGACTAGTGCCCATGATTCTGGCGTGTCGAGGTCCATTCCGGTCGCAAGCTCACTAAGCCTGAAATCGTCTAGTTCCAAGTCGCCCTCAAAGATTCCTGAACCTGCAATGTAATTTGCTGTGTCCTCTTCCTCATATACTATGGACGTATATGTGTCATATTGAGGAGTTGTTGTCGTATAATAGGCCATGCTGCCTATCTGGGCTGCAATCCATGATGCCGAAACGACATCCTCAGCTGCCGCATTTGTTCCGACGACAATCAGACACGATGGCTGTCCGTCTTCGGAATTTATGAAAAAGTCTTTATCAACAGCATCTGTAGCGGCTCCCACAGCTCCCATAAGGGTAGAGCCAAGCAATATTGCTCCAGACACTGCTACACCAATTTTCTTCCACTTCACGTCATTCACCTTTTTAGTTTTTAATCTACTTATGTAGACTCTAATTAGTATTGCTCATCAATAATATATAAATCTTTTGGTATTAATATCATAAATAATAAAAAATACTATGTATAATTATTAATAATAATGTCGAAGGACTTGAAAAAGAAGGATTAGGAAATCTATTTGACAGAGGACTATCCATGTATAGAAAGAAAACAGACTCCTCTATCGTCAGAAAGATGCTTTCATTTTGTTGAAGATGTGCAGGATTATCTCATGAGCTAAAAATCGTATATGGAACTATCATGACATCTTGCTTATTGTAATATTAAAAGAAAATAAGATAAAAAGAATAAAAAAAGAAAGATATTCTTAGAGTGCCTGGACAAGCGCCAATGCTGCGGCGGCCGTTGCGTCCCTGTCTGCACCAGCTACGATCAGGACATCCCTGCCCCATGCGTCGTCGCTGTCGATAAGCACGCAGGCTCCGTCTGTGGCTGTCTCCCAGAATGCGTATTCTGTGACACCAAGGTCCACGAGTTCCATTACCAACGAGTTGGCAACTGGTCCACCGATGAGTATCAAGTTGTATGATGTCTTCATCGCTGGTGTGATCGACTCGTCAAGCTTGACAAGTGCCTCTGGGTCCAGGTTCACATATACCTTTGTGACCGTAGGATCTAGGGCCGTGGTCCTTGTTATCTTTATGGCGCCGTCAATGAGGTAGTCCGATGGGTCGGAGTCCGTGACGCTCAGTGTGAAGTAGTTGTTCTGGTCGCAGTCCTCCAGGTCAACGGTGATCGTGCCACCGCACTGGTCTGCCTGCTCCACAGGTGTGTTGAGCCACAGCTCGAGCATTGGTACACACAGTGCTGCCTGAGTTGCTGGATCGTAGATAGTGACCGCGTCAGCTGCATCGAAGTTGGCGTTTCCCTCTTCCCAGAGGTCTACGTCGTTGTCAAGGTCGATCAGGTCAATCTCATCGGCTGGAAATATGTCAAAGTACCACTCGTATCCGGACTTTGTCGTGATGGCCGGGTCGACTATGAGGTCTTCGTCGGTCTCACATGGGCCGTTCAGGACCTGCTCCCTAAGCACACCGTAGTCCTCTAGTTCGTATGCGTGGTATTCGACAACGTAGTTGCCTGCCGCGCCTATGAAGGACTTGATGAACTTCACTGCGAAGATAACTTCCTCATCCTGGAGTGATATCTCGCCTACTGTTTCACCACCACATAGGGCGTACACGTCGAATGTGCTTGCGGTGAACGCGAGCGTGTCGTTCTCCTCGTTCGCGGCTGATGTTCCGTAAGTGTAGTCCATGTCACCGTTCGAGGGAACGTTCGATGTGTAGGAGTTTATGACAGAGATGTATTCATTGACCTCCCCGTCGGGTGTCTCTATCGAGAGGTATATCTTGTTCTCGTAGATGTTGAGGTCGTTGATGGTCAGGGTGAAGTCGCCGTATGTCTTTGACTCGCCTACCTTCAGCTTCTCTTCCACATACCAGTTCGGTGTTCCGTAGAACATGTAGTCGTATCCGTTCGTGTCCGTTTCGAAAGCGAGTGCATCGTAGTGCGTTCCAAGGAAGTAGACGTCGCATGTGCTGCAGTACAGCTCGACTTCCATGGGTCCGTTCTCGTCGCAGACCATGTATGCCTCGGACTCTGGACCTATTATAGCGTCCCAATATACAATATCTTCCATAATTGCATCAAGACCGTATACAATGGTCCTGTAGGCGAGACCGCCGACCGGGTCGCAGTACTCTACGAGGGCGTCGTCACCTGTACGATGTGCATCAGCGTAGACCTCTGGGGTACCCCAGTAGTGCCTTGGGTATATGTTAGGGTATGTCTGGCATTCGAGAAGGTCTGTTGAGTCCGGTATTGGCATGCCTTGGTCGCAAGCGGCAGAGCAGGCCAGGCAAAGGTCAGATGCGCATTCCGTGTCCCTCAGTGAGAAGTCAACGGATATTGTCTCGTATGAGCATCCCGTGTCCACGAGGAAGTTGTCGTCATCCAATATGTCTGGCTCCACATAGACGTCGTAGTCCCACCATGGGGCATTTGATGCTGGTGCACCGTAAACGGCGAGGTCTATGAAATCAAGACTACATGCGTATGGTAGTACGATATACGAATCGGGGTTTGTTGTTGCGTCTGTGAAGTCCGTGAACTCACCGTCTGCAACTTCTGTAGCTGCGACATAGTTGACCACATCAGTCTCCTCATAGTAGGGACCCAGGGTCTCCACGAGATAGTTCTCGGTTATGTCTTCATAGTACGCCATCGTACCGATCTTTGCGGAAACGTATGCTGCTGATACGACGTCCATTGCAGCGGCTCCTGAACCAACCACGATAAGGCAATTGTTCATACCTGTTACCGGGTCGATAAAGAAGTCGTCGTCAGGAACATCGACCTGCACGTCTCCGGCAGAAACTGCTGCGGCGAACGTCGCGCCGAGCAAGGCTGTTCCTGCCAAAATAGCTCCAACTTTCTTCATCTTCATTATTCCACCTTTAAATATTTAAAAGCCATGAAGGCACATGACATATGGTTTTATTTTATATAAATTTATCGTTTATAAATAAACAATACATTATTTGAGATTATATTCAATTAAAAAAAGTATTCTTATTTTAATAAAATAAGATAAAAAGAATAAAAAAAGAAAGATATTCTTAGAGTGCCTGGACAAGCGCCAATGCTGCGGCGGCCGTTGCGTCCCTGTCTGCACCAGCTACGATCAGGACATCCCTGCCCCATGCGTCGTCGCTGTCGATAAGCACGCAGGCTCCGTCTGTGGCTGTCTCCCAGAATGCGTATTCTGTGACACCAAGGTCCACGAGTTCCATTACCAACGAGTTGGCAACTGGTCCACCGATGAGTATCAAGTTGTATGATGTCTTCATCGCTGGTGTGATCGACTCGTCAAGCTTGACAAGTGCCTCTGGGTCCAGGTTCACATATACCTTTGTGACCGTAGGATCTAGGGCCGTGGTCCTTGTTATCTTTATGGCGCCGTCAATGAGGTAGTCCGATGGGTCGGAGTCCGTGACGCTCAGTGTGAAGTAGTTGTTCTGGTCGCAGTCCTCCAGGTCAACGGTGATCGTGCCACCGCACTGGTCTGCCTGCTCCACAGGTGTGTTGAGCCACAGCTCGAGCATTGGTACACACAGTGCTGCCTGAGTTGCTGGATCGTAGATAGTGACCGCGTCAGCTGCATCGAAGTTGGCGTTTCCCTCTTCCCAGAGGTCTACGTCGTTGTCAAGGTCGATCAGGTCAATCTCATCGGCTGGAAATATGTCAAAGTACCACTCGTATCCGGACTTTGTCGTGATGGCCGGGTCGACTATGAGGTCTTCGTCGGTCTCACATGGGCCGTTCAGGACCTGCTCCCTAAGCACACCGTAGTCCTCTAGTTCGTATGCGTGGTATTCGACAACGTAGTTGCCTGCCGCGCCTATGAAGGACTTGATGAACTTCACTGCGAAGATAACTTCCTCATCCTGGAGTGATATCTCGCCTACTGTTTCACCACCACATAGGGCGTACACGTCGAATGTGCTTGCGGTGAACGCGAGCGTGTCGTTCTCCTCGTTCGCGGCTGATGTTCCGTAAGTGTAGTCCATGTCACCGTTCGAGGGAACGTTCGATGTGTAGGAGTTTATGACAGAGATGTATTCATTGACCTCCCCGTCGGGTGTCTCTATCGAGAGGTATATCTTGTTCTCGTAGATGTTGAGGTCGTTGATGGTCAGGGTGAAGTCGCCGTATGTCTTTGACTCGCCTACCTTCAGCTTCTCTTCCACATACCAGTTCGGTGTTCCGTAGAACATGTAGTCGTATCCGTTCGTGTCCGTTTCGAAAGCGAGTGCATCGTAGTGCGTTCCAAGGAAGTAGACGTCGCATGTGCTGCAGTACAGCTCGACTTCCATGGGTCCGTTCTCGTCGCAGACCATGTATGCCTCGGACTCTGGACCTATTATAGCGTCCCAATATACAATATCTTCCATAATTGCATCAAGACCGTATACAATGGTCCTGTAGGCGAGACCGCCGACCGGGTCGCAGTACTCTACGAGGGCGTCGTCACCTGTACGATGTGCATCAGCGTAGACCTCTGGGGTACCCCAGTAGTGCCTTGGGTATATGTTAGGGTATGTCTGGCATTCGAGAAGGTCTGTTGAGTCCGGTATTGGCATGCCTTGGTCGCAAGCGGCAGAGCAGGCCAGGCAAAGGTCAGATGCGCATTCCGTGTCCCTCAGTGAGAAGTCAACGGATATTGTCTCGTATGAGCATCCCGTGTCCACGAGGAAGTTGTCGTCATCCAATATGTCTGGCTCCACATAGACGTCGTAGTCCCACCATGGGGCATTTGATGCTGGTGCACCGTAAACGGCGAGGTCTATGAAATCAAGACTACATGCGTATGGTAGTACGATATACGAATCGGGGTTTGTTGTTGCGTCTGTGAAGTCCGTGAACTCACCGTCTGCAACTTCTGTAGCTGCGACATAGTTGACCACATCAGTCTCCTCATAGTAGGGACCCAGGGTCTCCACGAGATAGTTCTCGGTTATGTCTTCATAGTACGCCATCGTACCGATCTTTGCGGAAACGTATGCTGCTGATACGACGTCCATTGCAGCGGCTCCTGAACCAACCACGATAAGGCAATTGTTCATACCTGTTACCGGGTCGATAAAGAAGTCGTCGTCAGGAACATCGACCTGCACGTCTCCGGCAGAAACTGCTGCGGCGAACGTCGCGCCGAGCAAGGCTGTTCCTGCCAAAATAGCTCCAACTTTCTTCATCTTCATTATTCCACCTTGAATATATATTAAGGTTTAAAGGCCAAAGGGCCAAAAAAGAAGTGTAAGAATTCTTTATTTAAAAGTTTCGGTATAAAAAAATCTTATTGAGATAAAGGGTAATCAAAGGATTACCATAGATATGTTAATGCCTATCTATCCTTCGGCAATAAACGATTCTTTTTCAAGATTATGTAATTGGTTATATCTGTCAGTAGAGACGAGAGATTGATGGAAAGATTCTGTATCTCAAGCTCGGAGAGCCTTAATGTCTCAGGGTGTTGTATGGTCAGGGCGACCGGACTGAATCTCAGCACCAGCTCAAACAGGGTCTCATGGTCAGGGACCAACGCCTCTATGGCAGCCAGCCCAACGAAACCCTTCGACTGGTCGCCGTTGGGTTCGAGTTTTATCTTGTTCAGGTAAGATCCGTAGACATTCAGGACCCTCAGGATGTCCCTGGTGATGATTTCCTGGTCCCCCGCCACCTGCGTGGCGAACTTGAACTGTATGTATCCGCTGTCCAACAGTTCATAGAACTCATCCTCATCAAGACCTACGCCATCCTGTTTCTCGTCCCCGAACTGGGTATCTGGTATAGGTATCCTGACGCCCGATGACTGGCAGATCCTGCCAACCACGTTGCACACATCGCCGAGGATGTACATCATGTCGTTGGCGCCCATCTCCTTCTCGACATCCAGCACCTCCATCGATGACGGGGTCACCCTCATGCAGAGCTTGATATAATCCCTAAGCGGCATCTCCACGCTCATCTCAACAAATGAGGAATATGCCTCCTTGCCCTCTATGATCTCGCTCTCCTCATCAGATATCTCGTAATCGATTATGTTTATGCCCTCTCCCTTGAGGTCGTTCACAAGTTTCTCCAAGGAATCTTCTACCGCGCCAGGTAGGTTCGCCTGTGCTTCAATGAACATAGTAGCCTTCATAATAATCAACACCATATGGTCGATTTATAAATATTTACCATTTTCCGTATATATGTTCCCCGCATTCGGGGCATTTTCCATCCTCTATGGCATTGCGCTCCACATGGAAACCGCTACGCTTGACAAGCGATCTGCCGCAACCCGGGCATATTGTGTCTTCGCATGCCCCAGGGACATTTCCAATGTATACATACTTAATACCTTCCTCTTTTGCCAGCCCGTACGCCATCTCAAGGGAGGCGACAGGTGTGGGAGAAACGTCCGACATCTTGAAGTGAGGATAGAATCTTGAAAAATGCATTGGGATATCTACTGAAATGTCCGCAATCTCACGTGCAATGCCCCTGATAGTGTCTCTCCCATCGTTGTAGCCGGGTATTATTAGGTTTGTGACCTCGACATGCACCCCTGCCTCGTACATCGTCCTCACATTCTTCGCCACGTCGATGTATGGGGAGTGACAAAGACCCTTGTAAAATTTGCTGTCACCCTTGACATCGATATTCGCGGCATCGATGTGGGCTGCCAGTTCCTTCAGGGGCCCGTCGTTTATATAACCGTTCGTGACCAGGATATTGTACCCATCGTTGATCCTTGAAACGTCCATGACGAACTCTATCCATGTTATAGGTTCAGAATAGGTGTAGGCCACCCCAATGCAATCGTGCCTCTTCGAGTCTCTAACGACGTCCATTGGTGAATACTCGACGAACGATGGATTGCCTTGGGAGATCTGGTGATTTTGACAGAAGTCGCAGGCAAGGTTGCATCCATATGTGCCTATCGAATAAACATTGCTGCCGGGTTTGAAATGGAAGAGGGGCTTCTTTTCTATCGGATCCATGTTCACGGCGGTGACCGCCCCATAGGACTCGTTGAACAGCATGCCTTCGATGTTCCTCCTCACCCTGCAGAAACCTCTGCCCCCAAGTCTGATAACACAATTATGGGGGCACAGGACGCATTGGAGCCTGCCCTCGGGAAGGGCGTCCCAGAACATGGCTTCCTTCATGAATATATAATATAAAAAAAATAATATATAAAATAAATCATCAGATGAGGGATTTCAGCTTGATGAGAAGCTTGATGTTGGTCTTCGCGATCGCCTTGAGGATCTCTATCTCTGATATCTTGTCAAAATTCACCTTGGAGAGTGCATCAGCGGCATCGTTGAGCTCATCATCGGACATCTCGACGAATATCTCCTGAGCCTTGTAAAGCACATCGAGCCTTTTGCCAAAATCGTCCTGCCATAGGTCCTCATAACCCGAAAGGGCGTCCGCATCTGTCTTGCCGTTCCTGATGGCATCGGACGCGACCACGCCCGCGTACTTGCCGGTGCTTATGGCCGTTGATATTCCCCCGCCAGTTATGGGATTGACGATCCTTCCGGCATCACCAACGAACAATATGTTGTCAGCGTATGTCTTTTTAAGTGGTTTTGAAACCGGCACTCCCCCTGCGTTGAGCTCCACGAATCTCGCGCCCTCCATCCTCGGACTTTCAAGGAACTTGTCAAGGTAGTACTTGGCCTTGTGTTCGGAGTGGACAGGTATTATGCCTACCCCTACATTTGCGCTGTTGTCGCTCTTTGGGAACACCCAGACGTAGCCGCCTGGCGCCACATCATGGCCGAAGTACATCTCAAGGCCCTTGATGTCCCTCATGTTGGTCATCTCGTACTGTACGCAGGATTCCATGTACTTGAGTGGCACAAATGTCTTGACACCGAAGAACGGCCCCACCCTCGAGGCAACGCCATCTGCGGCTATTATGATCTTGGCATCGATGACGACATCCTCTCCAAAGTGCCTTGCATGGGCCCTGACAAGGCCGTTTTCAAGCCTCTCGCCCGAAACGAACCTGGTTTTGAGATATATCTCGGCGCCCGCTCTGGCGGCGTGTCCCACCAGGTCCTTGTCAAAGACCTTTCTATCGAGGACATAACCATATGCGACCTGCGACACCTTGCTCTCATCGAGATCGATGACCTTACCATTGGGCGCTATCAACTTTACGCCAGATACTTCCTTTCTAAGCCAATTAGGATCAGGTTCTAGCTCAAGTTTCTCGAATACGCTCTTTGAAACGCCCTCGGCGCATTGTATAGGTGTACCTATCTCGGCCCTCTTGTCAATCGCGATGACCTTCGCGCCGCCGTTTGCGGCGAATCTGGCCGCGGTGGAACCCCCTGGCCCCAGACCGACGACCAATATGTCACATTCCATGTGCTTATTCATTCAAGGCCCCCATTGGACAAGCCTTAATGCAAATTCCACAATTGTTGCATTTTGCCTCGGTTATTATTACATCCAACTCGGTGACCTCAATGCTCTGTGTCGGACATACCGCCGCACATGTCTGGCATAGCATGCAAATCTCCATGTTGACGTTCATGATCTCACCGGAATCAGAAGAGGTCTCCCTCCAGAAGGGACGAAGGGTCTACAAGACCCTCGGACATCAGTTCCTCAAGGTCGAGTTCCTCAACGGTTATTGAAAGTGCCAGATAATTGTCCTCCGCAGTTATATCATACTCAAAGCTGATATCCTCGGCCATCATTGCCTTCAAGGCCATCATTGCGGCAGAGACCTTCTTTGAGGCCGATGAAGCATCTTCCTCACTGGCCATCTCCATGACCACCGTCATGACACCGTCATCTGTGTTTATCCCGCTTGCGAGTGCGCCTATCCCGGCGAACTCGGGCATCTCCCCAAGCATGTCCTCATACTCTAGGACCTGTTCGGAGTCCATCACTGAAGCGTAGATAACTACCTGGGAAGCGGGCATATGGTCCATTATCCCCTTGAATGCATCCGTTTCATTCAGGGACCCGACATCGCCTCTGTTGACCTTGATGCTTTTCTCTATCCCGTCGCTCGACCCAATAAGGCACACACCGTCCAGCCACAGGTATCCCATGTCGTCCTCGACCAGGTTGAAATCGTGACCCTCTATGTCCATGGTGGACGAGACGCCAAGCTCGCTCTCGAGGAAGGCCTCGAATTCCTCTGTGTCGACGGGTTTTATGATCATTACCACATCTTCAGGGTTCTCCTCCCATCCAAACATCTCCAGGGTGTCGATGTTGTTCAACAGGCGGGTCATCTCCTCCTCGTATTCCTCATCGACCTCGTCCAGAACACTGCTGGGCAGTTCTGAAGAGCCGTATGTCAGGGCCTCGCCCTCTATCTTTACATAGAAATCGGCATCATAGGGGGCATAATAATCGTCAGTACCCCCGTATAGGAAATAGTAGCCCAAGGTGGCGACAACGATCAGGATCACCAGAAGAGCTCCAATATATTTTCCAGGCATCATGCTTTTCTTTGATTTGTCAGAATATTTTATCAAGTAACCGCAATTGGGACAAATGTCAATTTCGTCAGGTATGGTTTCCCCACAACTTGGACACTTCACAGAATCACCCCGCTAATACTGTGGAATTTCTTTTATATAATTTGTGCATTCGGTTGAGATGGGCAGTTGTCGCGTCCTATTTGATAACCTAAGAAACCAATATCAATCATTTATACATATAATTGTATATATATTGGAATTTATCTTGACATTAATACATCTTGATTGCTATTACTTACTATATTCCTTATTTCTTACCGAAAGCTTTTTAAATACATTCTTTCGATGAAAAAGAATTATAGTGTATAAATGTCTATTATTATTTTATAATAGTGGACATATATGTATTTAATATACATAATAATATACAACTGAAGAATAAGGATGTGAAATGATGGTAGAGATTAGCTTTATAGACACTGTATGGGTCCTCGTAGCGGGCGTGCTTGTCTTCTCGATGCAACTCGGTTTCGCTGCAATAGAAGCAGGATTCACCAGGGCAAAGAGCACAATGAGCATATGGATGAAGAACATGTCAGACATGATAATAGGCAGCATCTTCTTCATGGTCATAGGTTTCACCATTGCCTTCTCTGGCAGTGGGCCCTTCATAGGAGACCTTGGCCATTTCCTTCTCAAGGATGTTGGACTGGAGGCATGGGATGGATTGGCCATTCCAGGCATACTGTTCTTCTTCTTCCAGATGATGTTCGCCGCGACAGCTGCGACAATCGTTAGCGGTGCGGTGGCAGAAAGGATAAAGTATATTGCTTACTTCATAATATCAATTGTGATAATTGTTCTCACGTACCCTGTGATAGTCCATTGGGTATGGGGCGGAGGATGGTTAGCTGAGAGGGGCTTTGTCGACTTCGCTGGCTCAACGGTGGTGCATAGTGTGGGTGCATGGTCTGCCCTAGCCGCAGTTATAGTATTAGGTCCAAGGATTGGAAAATACACCAAGGAAGGCGTGCCAAAAGCGATTCCGGGACATAACATAGCCCTGGCAGGCATAGGTCTGTTCGTGCTGTGGTTCGGTTGGTTCGGATTCAACCCCGGAAGCGAACTGGCTGCAGACAGTGCTATAGCGATGATAGCAACTACGACGAACCTAGCGGCCGCGGCCGGAGGTCTAGGAGCGATTATCGTTACATGGCTCAAGCTAAAGAAGCCGGACGTGGGCATGACAATGAACGGGATCCTTGCCGGACTTGTGGCGATTACAGCGCCCTGTGCTGCGGTAACCCCCATCTCGTCCGTGATCATAGGCTTCATCGCTGGAATCATCGTGGTGTTCTCGGTCTACATGTTTGAAGGCAAGCTCAAAATCGATGACCCCGTGGGTGCAATATCCGTCCATGGCATGTGCGGAGTATGGGGTACCCTGGCCGTGGGATTGTTCGCGACAGAAGGCGGCCTACTCACCACTGGGGCAGTAGACCTTCTCGTGACACAGATAATAGGCGTAGTGGCCACATTCGCATTTGTGTTCACCCTTATGCTGGTGGTATGCAAGATCATAGATATCGCCATAGGTATGAGGGTTCCGGAAGCAGTTGAAATCTCTGGTCTGGACACTGCAGAGTTTGGTGGCGACGCATATCCAGACTTCGTGAGGACTTAAGGAGTGGATGATATCATGAAAAAGATAGAGGCAATCATCAGGCCCGAAAAGCTCGAGGACGTCAAGAGGGCGCTTGAGGAAATGGGATGCGTCGGTATGACCGTCAGCGAGGTCAAGGGGCGCGGTGCACAAGGGGGCATAGAACGACAGTGGAGGGGCAGGACCTACAAGGTGGACCTGCTGCCCAAGATAAAGATCTCCTTGATAATCAAGGAAAAGAACGCAAAGAAGGTGATAGACACCATAGTCGAGTCCGCCAAGACCGGCGACATAGGCGACGGGAAGATATTCGTTTACCCCGTCGAGAGTGTGATCCGTGTAAGGACCGGAGAGGTCGACTACGACGCCATATGAAGAGGACCAATATATCATTTCCCATATAAATCCTCGGCCTTGAGCTGAGGATTCTTTTTTTTCATATATCCAATAATAAAAAATAATCATGCACATTTATATAGATTATTTTTATATTAGTAATCAAATGTATAAAAAGTCAGCAATTTTACCGAAAATCTTATAAATGGTCCATTTCCTTCTCAATGATATTCAAGCAACGGACATTTTAATCCGGAGATGGGAAATGATGATAGAGGTAAACTATGTAGACACATTATGGGTTCTAATGGCCAGTGGCATGGTCTTCATGATGCATCTTGGGTTCGCAACGATAGAGGCCGGATTCACCAGGGCCAAGAACACCGTTAGCATACTGATGAAGAACATCAGTACCGTATTCGTGGGAAGTTTCGTCTTCTGCCTCATAGGATTCAGCCTTGCCTTCTCGGGCGATGGCGCCGTCATAGGCAACTTGGAGAACGTTGTCCTGAGGGGGTTGGGGACAGGGGTCTGGGATGGCCTGACGATCCCTGGAATAGTGTTCTTTTTCTTCCAGATGATGTTCGCCGCGACCGCCGCGACCATAGTAAGCGGCGCGGTGGCGGAAAGGATAAAGTTCGGGCCATATCTAATAATAACCTGTATTCTCGTCGCGTTCGTATATCCCATGGTCGCACATTGGATATGGGGCGGCGGGTGGCTGGCCAAAAGGGGGTTCATCGACTTCGCCGGTTCGACAGTCGTGCATAGCGTCGGGGGATGGGCGGCCCTGGCCTCGGCCATGGTCCTTGGTCCCAGGCTGGGCAAATTCACCCTCAAGGGGGAACCCAGGGCGATACCGGGACATAACATGGGGCTGGCCACAATAGGTCTTTTCGTGCTCTGGTTCGGCTGGTTCGGCTTCAACGGCGGCAGCGAGCTCGCACTGGACGACAGTGTGGGGCCAATAATAGCAAACACGTTCCTGGCCGCGATAGTGGCAGGGCTGAGCACAATGCTGTTGACCTGGAAGAAGATGGGAAAACCGGATACGGGCATGACTATGAACGGAATACTCGCCGGGTTGGTGGCCATAACGGCGCCTTGCGCGTCGGTATCATCTTATTGGGCGCTTTTCATCGGAGGCGTAGCCGGCATTCTTGTGGTCTATGCGGTTGACTTCTTCGAATCAAGGATGAAGATCGACGACCCGGTAGGCGCAATATCCGTCCATGGCGTCAACGGTCTTTGGGGCACCTTGTCCGTAGGGCTCTTCGCCACGGGAGGGGGTCTTTTCACAACAGGCAGCATCGACCAGCTGCTGACACAGATGATAGGCGCCGGGGCCACATTCCTCGTGGTATTTCCGGCAATGTTCATACTGGCAAAGGTGATAGACAGGACGATAGGCATCAGGGTGTCAAAGTTCTGCGAGATATCCGGGCTGGACTCGACAGAGTTCGGAGGTGCCGCATATCCAGACTTCGTGAGGGGATAGATATGAAGAAAATAGAGGCGATAATCAGGCCCGAAAAGCTCGAGGACGTCAAGAGGGCGCTTGAGGAGATAGGTTGCGTCGGTATGACGATCAGCGAGGTCAAGGGCCGCGGTGCACAAGGGGGCATAGAACGGCAGTGGAGGGGCAGGACCTACAAGGTGGACCTGCTGCCCAAGATAAAGATCACCCTCGTCATCAGGCAAAGACAGGTGAAAAAGGTGGTCGACACCATAGTCGAGTCCGCCAAGACCGGCGACATAGGCGACGGGAAGATATTCGTTTACCCCGTCGAGAGTGTGATCCGTGTAAGGACCGGAGAGGTCGACTACGACGCCATATGATGATATAAAACACACCATGCCATGCTCAGGGGCCTGGCCCCTGAGCTACTTCCATGGCAGTCAAAAATCTCAGAAAATTAAAAAGGGCGATTGTCAACACGTTTTCCTGTGATCCATCAACGGATCAAGAGCCGGGTGTGTGAGCGGCGCCTATTTCTTGTTTTTCTTGCCAACGGTTATTATCCCTAGGTGGTCCTCGGCGCTTGCATAGACATTGAAGCCGTCCTCCAGGGTTATAAGCTTGATCAGGTCGGAGCTGTACATGTTCTTCTGGGACTCCAAGAACTTCTCGTCTATGAATCCTCCCTTCTCGACATAGACCGGTATATATATTGTATTAGTGGAGGTTATGTCCCCAAAGAAATGGGTGCCATAGGACAGCTCAGGACGCGTCCCGCTCGTCGAAAGCTCGATGATGACGCTGGAATTGGATATCTCGCCATAGTTCACCGGAACGCCAAGCTCCGGTGTGGACGTGCCCCAGCGCCCGGGACCTATGAGTATGTAGCTCTCGTTGTTCAATATCTCATTGAGCTTTCCTATCTCCCTGGCTATGTAGAACGCGTTTGAGGCATTGAAGTTCTCATGAGGAACGTAGACTATGTTCCTTATCCCCTTCACCAGGCCGTTCCCAAGCACGTGGTCGCTCTTTAGAAGCACCTTCTCCCCCTTGAGGTCCGGCAGCTCTATCCTCTTGTTCTCGGGCCTGTTGACTATCGGTCTGGCCTGCAGGAGGTAGAGGTATCCATCAAGCTTCTCATCGAGGTCCACGGCGAACTCGATGTCTATGGGTATGCCAAAATGGGACTCGATGTTCGTCAATAGCTCGCACATGATGGAGACGAACGGGAAGTACCTGTCGGACTTTAGCAACCTGTCAAAGGTCGGGAAGACCGTTTCATCCGTCGAGATGTGCTTGGATGTGGGCGTCAGGTAATTGTTGTCCTTTAGCGTCGAACATACGATATAAAGGGAAGGCGATGTCAGCTTTATATTGTCCAGCGGCTCTGAGACGAGCTCGCCGGTCGACATGTTGAGCACATCGACATACTTCTGGGAATACCTTATTATCTCGTTGAGCACCGAACCCTCTGGCCTCAGGTGGGGATTCGATAGCGAGAACACCCTGGCGTAGTTCCTGCCGACCGCCCTGGTGCCAAGGCCCAGGACCAATCTGCCGACGCCGTCCTCCATCTTTATGCGTTCGTTCCATGGATAATAGTTCCTGGAGAAGGCCACGCCGGCCATTATCGGATAGTAGAAGTCGTCCCTCTGTTTCCTTCCGATGACATTCTCTATCACGAGGCACATCTTCTCCCTCTGCCAGGAGATCTTGTGTCTCTTCCTGTACTCCTTGGCGTTGATGTCGAAGGTTGACGCATATACCATCTTTACGGTCTGTTCGATGCTCTTTATCCTATGTTCAAGCGTTCCTGTGTTGGTTATGAAAAAGGAATTGTATATTCCAGCGAATGAGTACTCCATACTGTCTTCAAGAAGGGAAGACGAACGTACTATGAGTGGTCCATTCTCCTTGCCCAGGATCTCATAGAGGACGTTCGAGAGTTCTTCCGGTATCTTGGCCTCGAGGAACTTCTGATTCATCTCCTTGACCGTCACTATCTCCCTGCACTTGTCGTTGACAACGTCCTTTAGGTAGTTCTTCTCTATGAACATGTCAAAATACTCTGATGTGACGATATGGGACCTCGGGAACTTGACATATTTCAGATAATCTCCCTTGATGATCCCCTTCTGCATGGCTTCCATGGAGTATATGATGCCCCTGGCCTTTCCCCCGACCTCTCCGTCACCGTAGATGAATATACCGTCCGGAAGATTCTGCCTGTCGACCTCGTACCGACTGTACTTGGGAGCATCATTCATAGAAGTAGGTATAAAATCAAGATTTATTAATATATTGGAAGAATTTTCTTTATTCTTTCAGGACTAAAAGGGCCATTCTCCTGCTCGAGAGACGGATGGTGTTCACGCTTGCCCTGCATGCTACCCCCTCGCCGTCGTGACGCACGAGGACCAGTTCCCTGTCCATTTCCCTCTCGGTGCATGATTCCCTGATGATCGACCTCAACTTATCCCTCTGGTCGCCGCCGATGATGGAATACACGTCCTTTCCCTTCAACTCCATGGGGCCGTACCCGAGCAGCCCTTCCATGTTGGCGTTGCAGAACGATATCTTGAGGGGATCGTTGTCGGGATTCAGCTCAAAATAGATGATGGCCTCGTCTGCTTCCCCGAACAGGTCTTCGTACCTTCTCTGCACATGGTCCAGTTCCCTCTGCGACTCCCGTATCTTCAGGAACTCGGATATCCTGTCCGAAAGCTCGATTATCAGATTTCGTTCCTCCAAAAGGAATGGGCCCTCATCTGACTCCGGCCTGTCTGCCAGATAGAACACTTCCATGCGCCCCACCTTCTTCCCGTGCAGGAATATGTCCTCCGACTGTTTCCACTTCCCCTCCTTGAATCTTGAGGAGGTGGCAACGACGTCGTCGACACCTATCCTGCAGGTGCATATCTCAGGATATTGCCACCCGGTTGGTATCACCTCGGCTATCCTTTTGAGCGTTGCCTCGAGGTCTCCCTCTGATTGCGTGATGATCTTGGAGGTCCTGTAGAGGGTGTTCAGTTCCTTTATCCTCTCCTCTAGTTTCCTGGATACGTGGTTTTCATCCATCTTCGAGCCCTTCAGTGGATATTATAGTACTAGGTAAAAATAGTAATTTAAGCCTTGTCCCCGAGCAGGGAGTCCACGTTCTTCTTGTTCCTTTTGTATTTAAGTTTAGCGAACTTTTCAATGTTGTCGATGGATTCTAGCGGCTCGACCTGAAGATACCCGTTCTCTTCGGCGCTGTTGACGAAGAACTCTCCGTTGTTGGTCCTTACTATGAGGGTCGTATAGTCCTCCTCGCTGCCTATCGATCCCGCAGATATGTCCGCATCTACGGCGGTGAAGTCAAGACAGAACTTGCAGCCCTCCCTCATAAGGTCCTCTCCTATGGGAAGCTCCACCCTCTCGCCGTCGTACTTGTCGATGATGATATCCTTTTTTATGTCTATCCGCTTGATGTCGCCGGGCTCGATGCCATTCTCGGCCAAGTACTTTATGGCGTTGTCGTAGTCGAAGATCTCTGTGCAGAAGACGCCTATGATGAGCTCTATGTTGTCCTTGAGCTTGTTGAGCACCGAGTTGTCGCTGTTGAGCATCTTTCTTAGGGCCTGGCAGACGCAAGGCGTCCCCACAACAGCGATCCTCCTGTATTTTCCTTCCTCCATGATGTCCCTCAGGGCTGTGAGGGAAGGGGTGTACCAGACATACTTGCTGCCTGCGTGGCACAACAGTTTTTCAGAATCCGTGACAGCCACGGAATATGTCATGAGAGTGGTATGGTCCTGGCCAACCATTATGACCGCATCTATGAGGTCCCTCTTGAGACCGTTGTAGAGGATGCCGGTCACGGCACCTCCGCTCTGCTTTTTGGAGACCTCTATCCTCGCCTTTGCCGCAACTATCCTGAGATAGTCCCCAACTCCGTGTTTGTGCAGGAAGGTGTCCAACCTCGGGCAACATGAAAAGCACCCGCCGCAGGGCACCTCGTCCCTCTCGCTCTTGCAGTAGCTGTATGTGTCTGGGTGTCCATCCACGAACAATATCGTCTTCATGGGGCAGACCACCGTGCATATGCTGCATCCAGAGCAAAGGCCCTTGTACCACACCTCATCCCTTAATTGTATATAGTTCTCCATTCGATCACTCATGGGTATAAAGATTACAGAACGGCCTAGAGCTCGTAGGCACGATCTTTGTAAAATGCATCTTGTCCACATCCACCTTCCTGTTGAAGTAGTGGTTGTAGTCCTTCACCAGGCCCCTTATGACCTCAATATCGTCCCCGTCGACCTCTTCCTTCTTGGCAGCGGCGCCGAGAAGGGTGTCGTCCACCTCGCCGGCAACGTATATGACGCCCCCGTGGATGCCTGTGCCGACGTAGGAATCGACACTCTCATCCTGTTCTAGCCCAAGGACGAGGATGACGCCTCCGGCCATGTACTCCCCAAGGAAAGATTGGGCCTTCCCGCCGATGACTATGGTCGGGTAGTTCTCCTCGAACTGTTTCATATGGATGCCCACCCTGTACCCGACGCTGCCACGGACGAATATCTTTCCGCCCCTCATGCTGTGGCCCAGACAGTCTCCCGCGTTTCCGTGGATCACGATCCTGCCGCTGCTCATGGTGTTGCCCACCGCATGTTCGGCATTTCCGTTCAGATAGATGAAGGGTCCATCCATGAAAGCACCGAGGTCTCCGCCAGCGGTGCCTGTTAGATTTATCTCGATGTTCTTATCAATGCCGTCGCCTATGAATCGCTGCCCGAGGACGTTCGATATAAGTATCTTGACCTTTCCGTCGGCCACCGCCTCGCGTACCTTCTTGTTCAGCCTCCTGTAGTCCAGTCCCTCGGCATCTATGAGGACGCTGCTTGTCTCCTTAGACCTTATCCTCATCTTCTCACGCCCCCACCGTCTTCACGTCGAGTATGTCCAGTAGATTGGAATCAAGCATATAACCTCTCAGGCGGTCCCTGTTCCCCCTGAGGCTCTCGATGCTGTTTATGCCGGCCGCCCCCATAAGCTCCTTGAGCTCGTGGGTCCAGGCCTCTATGAGATTCTGTACCTGTCTTGCGCCGACCTCGGGGTCCAGCCTGTCGACCAGTTCCTGCTTTTGGGACGATATGCCCCATGGGCAGAGGCCTGTGTAACATTTGCCGCACACCCTGCATCCGAGGGAGATGAGCGCGGCTGTGCCTATGTATACCGCATCGGCGCCCAGCGCTATGGCCTTCGTCACGTCGGCGCTGTTCCTTATGCCCCCGCTGGCGATCACCGACACCTCGTTCCGGATGCCGTGATCTCGAAGTTTTTGGTCGATGCTGGCTATGGCCGCCTCGATGGGTATCCCGACATGGTCCCTCAGGACCTTCGGAGCTGCTCCAGTGCCGCCCCTGAAACCGTCAACGACCACTCCATCTGCATCGGCCCTGGCAATCCCTGCGGCGATAGCCGCCGAGTTGTGGACCGCCGCGATCTTGACGAAGACGGGCTTCTTCCAGTCAGTGGCCTCCTTGAGACCCCTCACCAGCTGTGCAAGGTCCTCTATGCTGTATATGTCATGGTGGGGAGCTGGGCTTATGGCGTCCGTTCCCTCAGGTATCATCCTTGTCTCGGATATGAACTTGTTGACCTTCTCGCCGGGCAGATGCCCCCCTATGCCGGGCTTTGCGCCCTGACCTATCTTGATTTCGATGGCAGAGCCCCTGTTGATGTAATCGGGATTCACGCCGAACCTTCCAGAGGCCACTTGGACTATTATGTTGTCTGTGTAATCGTACAATGCCTGATTGAGGCCGCCCTCTCCGGTTCCCATGAAGGTCCCGAGATTGCTCGCCGCCTTGGCGAAGCTCAACTGGGTGTTGAGGCTGACGGCCCCATAGCTCATATGGGCTATCATTATGGGCGTCTCCAGCTTGAGATTCGGGGCAAGCTCGGTCTTGAGCTCCACATCATCGCCGCTTCCGGAGAACTCAAGCTTCTTGGGCTTCTTGCCGAGGTATACCCTTGTCTCCATAGGTTCCCTCAATGGGTCTATGCTGGGATTCGTTATCTGGCAGGCGTCAAGCACCAACCTGTCGAATATTGGGGGGTATTTGCGGACATTTCCCATCCCTCCAAGTATGACCTTCCCGGTCCTAGCCTGATTATATATGTCCTCCCTGACCTCCTCGTTCCATATGGGGTGGTAACGGTAGGGAGTGGACACCTTCTTGATCTTTATGGCGTTGGCCGGACAATACGCCACGCACCTGTGGCAGACCACGCAGTTGTTCGGATATGTCAATATCTTTTCTTCGCTCCTCCTGAAGACATCGTAGGAGCAGTTCTCTATGCATCTGCCGCATAGCCTGCATTTGGTCGAGTCGACCGAGACATCGTATATGGAAGGTGTATAATGGGAGCTCACAACACCACATCCAGGGTCTCAACTACCGGTTCCCCTGCTGTGGGATATATCACTTCGCTGAGATTCGGTTCCATCGAGCGGATGGCCGCCTCCTCGCTGGATACGTACACCGTGTTGTCCTTCTTGCCCAGAACAAGGGGTCTGAGCTTGATCCTGTCCGTGAGCGCGATGAATCCCTCGCTTCTCGCAACTATTATCGCAAATGGGCCATTGATCTCTGCAGAGGAATATGCAAGCCTCAGGGCAGTATGGTGAAGTCTCTGCTTTTCCGGCATCCTGTCTATCTCCTTCCAGAACCTGGGCGCCAGTGCCTTGCCCGCCATCTCCGGCGTGAGGCCATGTCTGCGCACCAATAGATCGAATAGGTATGTGACGACCTCTGTGTCGGTGAGCATGCTGCACTCGTAGTCGAAGCTCTCGACATATCTCTTGTTCGTGCCATATGACGTGATCTCGCCGTTGTGAACGACGCTCCAGTCAAGCAGACCGAAGGGATGTGCGCCACCCCACCATCCCGGGGTGTTGGTCGGGTATCTGTTGTGGCCGATCCACATGTAGGCATCATAGTCCTCTATCTTGTAGAAGTTCGCCACCTCCTCGGGCCATCCTGCCGCCTTGAATATCCCCATGTTCTTTCCACAGGAAAATACCAAAGAGCCCTCCCTCTTGGAGTTTATCCTCATCACCATCTTCACTATGGCGTCCTTCTCATCGTAATTATGTCCCAGGAGCTTTCGGGTGTCGGGTTTGAAGAAGTACCTGTATGGTATCTGTTCCCTCTCGAAGGTCCTTATGTCGTTTGTCGGAATCTCCTCAGAATATACTATGTATCCCCATCTCTCTATCTCCCTCTCGACGTTGGCCTTCGCCTCCTTCATATTGTCAAGGAAGACATGGATGGCATAGTAGTCCTCATAGTCCGGATAGATGCCGTAAGCCGCGAAACCGGCCCCCTGTCCATTTCCCCTTTCGTTCATTATCGAAAGGCCTCTCTTGATGGACCTGCCGTCTATCCTACTTCCGTCTTTGTTCAGTAGACCTATAATGCCGCACATATTATTACCTTTTTACAAGGTTTACAATTAAAAATAATTATATTGTAATTCAGCAAATACGCTGTATTCCTTCGATTAGCCTAAGCTATTTAAAAATTTTATTGTAAAAAAATAGAAAAAAAGACGAGATTCTAGACATTCAGAAATCTCTTTAGCTCCCAGTCGGACACTTGTAGACTATATTCGTTCAATTCTGTCTTCTTAGATCTCATGAACTCTGTGTACGCCGTTTCTCCCAAAGCCTTCTTCATCTCATCGCTGCCCTCAAGCTCAACGAGAGCGTGCTCCAGCGATGCTGGAAGGTTGTCGATCTTCTTGTCTATGCATTTCTGAGAGTCAAAGTGGTAGATGTTCTCCTGTAGCTCGTCACCAGGATCTATCTTGTTCTTGATACCGTCTATACCTGCAGACAGCATGGCCGCGAATGCAAGGTATGGGTTGCACGACGGATCGGGGGACCTAAGCTCAACCCTTCTCGTCTTGTCCGTGGCCGCTGGCACCCTGACCAATGACGACCTGTTCCTCTTACCCCATGACACGTAGACCGGGGCCTCGTATCCTGGAACCAGCCTCTTGTAGGAGTTTACCGTAGGGTTGGTAATGGCGGTAAGGGCCTTCGCATGATGGAGAAGGCCACCTATATAGTAGTATGCGGTCTCAGAGAGATCTCCATCCTCTGAGAAAAGATTCTTTTTGGACTTGGTATCGAATAGTGACTGATTGGTGTGCATACCACTTCCCGCCTTACCTGTAAACGGCTTGGGCATGAAAGTCGCCACCTTGTCATACTGTCGTGAGATTATCTTCACGATATATTTGTAGGTAATGACCTGGTCGGCGATCGTGAGGGCATTTCCAAACTTGAAACCTATCTCGTGCTGTCCCGCTCCGACCTCGTGATGGCTGCACTCGAAATCTATGCCCATGTCCATCATGGCCAACGCACTGTCCTTCCTTATGTCGGAAGCAAGGTCAAGTGGCGAGAAGTCGAAGTAACCCCCCGAGTCGTGGGGATAGTAACCGCTCTCTGTCTCCTCCAACAGGTAGAACTCGAGTTCGGGCCCCGCGTTGAAGACCACGTTTTTTCCAACGGTGTCCTGCATATATTCGATCGACCTTTTCAGGACGTATCTCGGATCGCCAGCGAAAGGCTGCTTGCCGTCGTGTGTGAAGACATCGCAGATTATCCTGGCGGCCTTTGCTGGACCATCGCTCCATGGAAAGGTGCTGAAGGTCTTGAGATCCGGCCTCAACATCATGTCAGATTCCTGAATCCTGGTATATCCCTCAACCGAGGAACCATCGAACATGATGCCATCGTCTATTATGCCCTCCAATAGATGAGAGGGAACGGCCATTGCCTTTACTGTCCCGTTGATGTCGACGAATTGCAATCTGATGAACTTTATGTTCTCTTTCTCGATCTTTGTTATGATCTGTTCGTATAGGGAATCCACAAAATCACCTCATCGATTTTTAAAGAGTTGATAATTGTCCATATTTATAAAGTTTTTGGTATACAAATGGAAAGAATGAGATATTATTTATGAATAAATGTATATAATAGAGGGAGATATGTAGGAAATTGATGATTAATACTATTGATAAAAAGATATAAAAATATGTAAATTAGAAAATAGCACTCGACAACTTCGATGAATAATATTACATAGGGTGTACATATGGAACAAGGGCTTGAGGAAAAGATTATTGATTATCTAAAGGAAACCGATGTCGGAGGGACCGCAAGCGAGATCTCCAGGGAACTCGGCATCAATAGGATGACGGCCGTCAAATATCTTGAGGTCATGAGGGCGACAGGGCTTGTGGACTTCAGGAAGGTCGGAATGGCGAAACAGTATTTTGCAACGACGAATCTTTCCTATGCACAGGCCGCGTTGCTTCTTCAGGCAAAGCAGCTGATCAAGTCCATAGAGAAAGTCGACGACCATCTGGACATCTTCAAGGACACCATAAACAATAATATCGAGATCATAAAGACCTACAAGAGGAAGGACAAGGACAAGTTCCTAGAAATAATCGTCGATGCGGAGAACGCCTTGAGCAAGTAATAAATACCTATTCTATCGTAGGGGTACCATGAAACGTTCATACGTACTTGTTGCCATCATGCTCACGATGATGATCCCGGGCCTTCTCGCACTTGATGAGGTCACGCCCACGGTCACCATATCAAACGACCCCGTGGCCATACCGGGAGAGGAATATGAAATCAGTGTCACCGTCTCCGGCGCGTATATCGAGAACTCGACATTGGAGATAGATTTCGAGACCGCGACAGGATGGGGGACCACAGAACAAGGATACTTTGACTTTTCCGTCTCCAGCCATGAGATAGAGACGCTCGGCAGCGACGAGACCCTGACCCTCACGTTCACCATGGTGGTAAGTGCGGATGCGGCAGAGAAACAATACACAATTCCCATAGTCTTCTACGGCAAGTCCGGAGAATGTGACAGCGGATGTGTGCCCTTCAGGACCACCCATTCAGCGACCTTCAAAGTCATGGACCCGGAAAATGCCCAGGAACAGGAGGGCATGGGGGACGCGGCATTCGAAGATGAAAAGTACTCTCTGGCAAAATACTATTATGAGGAGGCAGAGGCCCTCTATGCGGCCTTGGAGAACGATGCGAAGGTATCCGAGATGGAACAGGCGATCGCCAGCTCCGAGACCGGGATGGAGGCCGCCCAGCTCTACGACAGCGGCAAGTCAAAGCTCAATGCGGGCAACAAGGAAGGCGCCCTGACCGACTTCACAGAATCAAGGGAGAAGTACCTGGAGATAGGGAACGCCTCCAAGGTTTCGGAACTGGACACCCTTATAGAGAACTGCCAAGCGAACGGGAATGGGGATCAGCCAGAGAACGGGAACGGCGGCATTGGCGATAACATGCTGCTTATAGTCGGTCTTGGAGCCGTCATTGTCGTGGTGGTCATCGCCATTGTGATAAAATATAAATAGAAAATCCATTAATTGTGTTCCATGAAGAGAGCCCTTTGCCCCCTACTCATCATAGTTGTCATCGCTGTGTCCTCCATAGACATCGCCTCGGCCGATGATGAGACCTATGGCGACCCCACTGTCACTGTGGTGGTGCCCACCACCATAACGCCCAATATGGACATAGTCGTGAAGGTGACTATCAACAACACCACGGGCACCCGCATGTGGAGGACAAAGGTATACCTAGACACCGACAGCATTCCCAGCAGCATAAGACAATATCTCGTCTTCTACGACACCGTGGATTACCCCACACAGTACCTTGTCAGCCAGGGATTGAAGGACGCCATTGAACCAGATAACGAGGTAAACGTCAACTTCAGGATAAAGGCCACCGGGGACATCCCCGCGGTGACCATACCCATATACGTGGTCCTAGAGTCGGAGATAGGCATTTGCGAGGATGGGTGTGTCCCCTACAGAAGGGCCCTGCAGTACGACATAGAGGTCCTAAGGGACGAACCCTACGTTTTTTTGGAGATCGACCTGGAGGAGGTAAGGCTCAATGTCGGAGAATGTTACATAGCAAAGGGAAACTTCAACGTGGGCTACACCCTCACGAACACGTCGCAGACCACCGCGTTCAACGTCGACCTTTCAGTGGGCGACACCCAGATACCCCTGTCCGCTACCATCACGCCCCAGATGCCGCTGACCAGCATCAAGCCTGACAATTCCAAGGAAGGCATAGTATACATGGCCACGGGGAACCTCTCGCCCGGGACATACACCATTTCGCTGAACCTAACATTCGAGGACTACTACGGCAAGGAGTTCCAGACATCGGAATCTTTCAACATCATAGTTGTCAGCGACGCCTATCAACTTTACGAACAGGGGGAGCTCTACCTGCTGTCCTGCAGCTATCAGAACGCAATATCCTCATTCGAGGAGGCAAAGGCCCTCTACGATGAGGTCGGCTACCAGGAACTTTCCAACAAATGCTACAATAAGATAGAACTTGTCAATGCCATCATTCTGTTCGAACAGGGACAGGACTATTATTTCTCAGGCGATCTCGAAAACGCCGTAGCGGCTTACGAGGCGGCGAAGACCCACTATGACAATGCGGACGACTGCACCGGCGTATCCTTGTGCCAGGATGCCATAAACGCCATCGGGCAGATGGACTCCACCTCGCCGGGCGACACCGAACAGACGGGCGGCGGCGGACTTACCATGTTGAACATGTCCCTGATCATCATAATAATCGTCCTTGTGGGCATGTTGGTGATTGTGCGCATGGGCAAGAGATGAAACATTTTCCGCAAACTCTGTTCATCCAGACCGGACGATAATTGCCAAGAGCGGCGGTAAGAATCGTCCACCGGACCTTTTTAATTTATTAAAAATATATAGAAGAGAAATGAATCCAGTGGTGGAATAGTACTGGATTCATTGTTGGAGCTATATTGTGAACTAATTAGTATTGCTCATCAATACTATATAAATGTTTCGGTAAAATTACATAGTTATGTTGCTTATTTAGTGAAATAATATGCCCGAAACCAAAAGAATTTATAAACGGCCTAGAAAATGATGATTGATATGCCCACCAATGTCACCATAGAATACCTCAAGGCAGAGGACGAGTACAGGGACGCTAAAGGCGACCCTGAACGCCTGCTGGCTCTGGAGAAGATGCTTTCCACAATCCCCAAGCACAAGGGCACGGAGAAGATGGTCCTCCAGATCAAGAGGAAGATAGCCAAGCTCAAGAAGGATATCGAGCAGAAGGAGGCCAAGAAGGGCGGTGGGAAGGGTTTCAACATCCGGAAGGAGGGCGCCGCGCAGATTGTGCTTGTCGGCCCGCCGAACGCCGGCAAGTCCAGCATACTCAAGTCTCTGACGAACGCGGACGTTGCCGTGGGGGCATATGCCTTCACCACCCTGGAGCTTACACCCGGGATGTTGCAGATAAATGACATACAGATCCAACTAGTCGAGGTGCCGGGCCTCATAGAGGGCGTTTCAGTGGGAAAGGGCATGGGGCTGCAGCTCCTCTCATCGGTAAGGAGCGCCGATGCGCTGGTACTTGTGATCGACGCCAGCAACGACCCTGTGGGACAGATGGAAGTAACGCTGAAGGAACTGGACTCCGGAGGTATAAAACTGAACAGGGCAAGGCCCGACATCGACATCAAGAAAAAGGTTGTGGGGGGCATTGAGATCGTCGGCAAGGAGCACATCAATGCAGATCTCAAGGACGTCAAGGAAATACTGATAGACTTCAGGGTTTCCTCGGGCCTGTTGGTCGTCAGGGAGGACGTCACCTTGGCCGACATCCAGGAAGCGCTCGAATATTCCACAGCGTACAAGAGGGGATTCGTGATACTCAACAAGTTCGATATGGCAGAGCCCTCGATCCTCTCCAAGATGAAAAAGAGATTTCCCAGATTCCCGTTCTATGCCGTGTCCACGTTGAACGGAAAGGGGCTCAGGGAGGTCGCCGAGAAGATATACGAGATAGCTGAGATAAAGAGGATATTCACAAAGAGCCCGGGCGAGGACCCTGCCTATCCCCCCGTTGCCATGAAAAGGGATGCAACGGTCATGGATGTTGCAAAGAAGGTCCACAAGACCATAGCCAGGAACTTCAAGTATGCCAGGGTCTGGGGAAGCTCGGTCAAGTTCGGCGGACAGAGGGTCGGAGAGGATCATGTGCCCGGCGATGGGGACACGGTGGAGATACACATCAAATAGATCAGTCCACGGGATATCTGCGCTTTACCGTCTTTCTCTCGCGCCATCCCAGAAGTATAGAGGTCCCCCATATCAGGACAAGTCCGGTGACTATCGCGAGCTTCCTAGGGAAAGGCATTTTGACTATTATCTCCCTTATTAGCTCTTTCACAGATGTGGTGTTTGAGACGCCGAAATAGTTCTCCCCGTCCTTGACGATGTATACATGGTCAAGCTGCACGACCATCTCGCTCGTTTGGCCAAGGTACTCGTTTAGGGACTTTGTAAGGATTGCCCTGTCCTCGCAGTCCCCCCTGCCGGCCATGATGGTCTCCGACGGTGTGGCCCAATACTCCAGATTGTAATAGAGGTCGTAGTCGCTGACCCAATGGATGTTCTCCGCGACCCAGTCCTCAGGTGTCTGTCCGGTCATCTTGAGGTTCTCGCCCACAAGGGCCACCGACAGGTCGTTGCCGTCCACAAGCGAATCCAGGCCATTGATCTCGTTGCCCAGCTGAACGACGCCCAGATAGACGTTCGGGTACAGGGTGAGTATGATGAGCGCACACGACAGGACGAGGGCGAGTATCTTTCTCATGGAACTAATAGCATGCGTCACCTTTTAGAGCTTTCTGTGGATTTTGACATGATTTTCCGAACGCCCGTTTCCAGGGCCTCATGCCCCTCGGCGCTGTCGCATACGTCCCCAACTGGACGTATGCAGGATGGGGCCTTGGACACATCGCCGATGAAGAGCTCCCACCATCCAACATCATGGAATCTGTCCAGTTTGAAACCAACGTTCCGGTAGGTGCCCACATGCCTGAACCCCATTGACTCATGGAATCTGATGCTGCCGGGATTGGGTATCGTGATGCATGCCAGGAGATTGCAGTACCCCTGCAACCTTAGGAACTCTATAAGGGATGTGTAAAGTCCGGAGGCTATCCCCATGCCCCGGTATCCCTCCTTGACGTATGCCGAAACCTCCCTGCTCCAACGGTAGGCCGCCCTGACCCTGTACATGCCGGCATATGCGTATCCCACTACGTCTTCATCAGTCTTGCATACGAGCCATGGGGCCTCCCCCTCGACATTTCCTATCCGTTCTGAGAACTCTTCCAGCGAAGGGATTTCCGTCTCGAATGTCACCGCGGTATTCTCTATGAAGGGCCTGTATATGTCAAGGATCTGAGATGCGTCCGCAGGCTCCGCCATCGATATCTCGAATATATCGTTCACAGTAGGAGTATATCATCCCATCATTAAATAGATTTCATGAAAAGGACGTTCGGTCCGCGTGAGAAATTATCTTGTTTTCGTCCGTCATTTCCACAATACATACTGAACCTCACCATGCGCCAGCCTATACACTTCCTTTCCAGGCCTCCCAGGCCGGAGAGCTTTCCTCATCAGCTGCGAGGAGACCCATGGAGTCGAATGGGTACTGGACGTCCTGGTCATATAGGAAGCTCCATATTATGAATCTTGGCGAAAGTTCGTCCGTGTGGTTTGTCAAGAACTCGACGAATTCCGCTTGCTCCTGCGACGAGCTCTCCCAACCTGCGGGTCCATTTCTGAACCATCCGCTCTCGACGATAGCCACATCCTTTTGGGTGTGAGATAAGATCTCTGAATAATAGTCATCAGGCAAATCTGAGGGATCTTTTTCCACCAGGCAAGGATAAGTGGTAAATGCGAGGATGTCAGCCTCTTCGAAATCATCTAAAAGAGTCCATTGTGTGTTACCATCGCCAGAATCCTCTCCGAAGAGCCCGCCCTGTAGGCCCTTCATGCTCTCCAGCTGGAATGTCGCCATCACAAGGCTTCCGGGGGAAACCTCCCTTATCATCTGAGCCGTCGTGTTGAAGAGATCGACATATTCTGAATACATCTGCGTGTCCCTCTCATAAAGGCTGTTCATCTCTACGCCAATAGATATGTAAGGTACCGTGCCACCCCTAACGAATTCAGCGATCGTGTTGGAATATTCGTCCAATTCTCCAGCCGAAATCGTGCCTCCGCTGTCAAACGGAGTTGAAACAAGTATTACAGGAGTAATCCCATAGGTCTCGGAGAGTGCGATGACGACATATGGAGCGGAATCGTCATCTTTTAGCACATTCCAATCACCCGCCCAGCTCACGTACCCCCCCGAAAGGGCAGCCTTCTGGAAGAAGTCCACAAATCCATCTTGATAGTTCATTGGGGAAAGGGCCAGTCCCTGGACGCCCTCAGATTGGTCTGGGGGCGATGTTGTTGTCACATCCTTCTCTTGCCCCCCACCAACACATCCGGAAAGCGTCAGCGCCATCGATACGATCAATGCCACTGCCATGAGCTTCCTCATGTTCATAACTATGGATTTAAAAGAATAATAACGTATCGAAACCAATGCTGGGATGCCAATTCCAAGATGAGCAAGCCTGAGCGTTTATGCCACATATTTTTGACGAAATGGCCAACATCGAAAACCAAATAGAAAATTATAAATGATAATCCTGCCTCCTAGATGTATGGAACAGGACATCAAGAGAATCCTGGAAATGCTTGAGGATATCAAGAGAGACATCGACTACATCAAGCGGAAAATGGAGAGCAAGGATGATTCCGGGGAGCATGCTGCGGCCAAGAGGATATCTACAGGCCCCGACGTCTCAATCCAATATTCAAAGATCAACGAGAAGTCCAAATGGGATATTGACTCGATAGATGGCCTGATAGAGTGATAATATGGACCCGAGGATAGCCGACACGAACGCCAGGTACCATGGGCTCCCCCCAAGGCTTTTGATGGAGAACGCAGGCAGGGGCATGGCGGACTATATAAAAGAGAACTACAGCCCCGGGAACGTGTGCATAATCTGCGGCACCGGCAACAAGGGGGGCGACGGATTCGTCATTGCCAGGCATCTCGAGGGCCATTGCAATGTGGATGTGATCATTCCGCACGGACCGTCAAGGATAAGGACGCCTGAGTCCAGGGAAAACTTCAAGGTGCTCTCAAGGTGCCGTGTCAGGGTCATGGAGTCTTTCAATCCCCCCGAGGAGTGGAACTACGACCTTATAGTCGACGCGATGCTGGGCACTGGCGTCAGGGGCGAGGTCAAGGAACCATACCTGTCCTACATCAGAAAGATAAACGAGCTTGATATCCCCAAGGTATCCGTGGACCTGCCATCGGGCCAGGGATCCTCAACGCCAGTAGACTCCGACAAGGTGGTATCGTTCCACGTTCAAAAGCATGAGGGCGCCGTCACGCTGCCCATCGGCATACCGTATCCGATGGACCGTACCTGCGGGCCCGGCAACGTCAAGTTCATGGACAGGAGGCCTTCGTACGCCCATAAGGGTCATGGAGGGTCCGTGGCCGTGATCGGAGGTTCGGAGAGGTACCATGGAGCACCCATATACGCCTCCCGCGCGGCAGCGATCATCTGCGACCTTTCATACGTGGTCGCCCCGGAGACCGTTTCGGGGCCCATAAGATGTTTCGGCCCGGACATCATCGTGGAGGAGACCAATGGTGAGAATCTGGACGACTCCCTTCTGGACCTGAAGGTACTGGACGATGTGGACAGCATCCTTTGCGGGGTGGGTGCCGGAAAGGCTCCGAAGACCGCAAAGTCCCTGAGAAGGCTCTACGAGGAATGCAAGAAACCCCTCATAATCGATGCCGACGGACTGTTCCCCCTCAGGGAACACCTCGACCTTTTGCATGAAAACATCTGCATAACGCCCCATGCCAACGAGTTCGCCTCGCTTTTCGGTGAGCTCCCGGCGGCACATGCGGAAAGAAAGAAGACCGTCGAGGAAACGGCGAAGGAGTATGGCTGCATCATCCTGCTCAAGGGCGAAACGGACATAATTTCCTATAAGGGTGACACCTGGGAGAACAGGACGGGAAACGAGGGCATGACAACGGGGGGCACCGGCGACATACTGGCGGGGTGCACGGCGGCATTCGCAGCAAAGAACGGTTTGTTCGAATCGGCATTGGCCTCTGCGTTCGTGGTCGGCCTGGCCGGGGACATGGTCTATGCCAACAAGGACCTTTTCTATACGGCCTCGGACGTCCTTTCGATGCTGCCGGAAGCGTTGAGCTTCTGCAGCCGTTTTTAATCTATTGTCGTATTTGTTTCCTTTTTAAAATAAGGTAAACCAAAAACAATTTATAGCAACTAGATTACATCGCTCACAAGGAGGACTTTTATGGGATTTGGAAGCGGATTCGGTAAGGTGATACTTTTCAATGAGCATTTCGTTGTTCATGGCGTGCCCGCCATAGTATCAGCTATCAGCATGAAGACCACGGCCACGGCGGAAAGGACCGGTGGCGAGTTCGAGTTCTATGATGACAGGATGGCCACACCAGGCTACAAGGACGATAAGATGGAACATCAGAGGGACTCCCTCAAGTACATCTTCGATGCCATGGGGCTTGACCAGGACGGTGTCAGGATCGGGCTTGCCGGAGACCTCTACGCCGCAAGCGGCGTGGGAGCCAGCGCGGCATCCTGTGCGGCCATTGCCAGGGCGCTCTCGGATGAGTTCGATCTCGACTTCAGCGACGAGAATATAAATCGTGTCGCCTATGAGGGAGAGAGGGGATACCACGGCAGCCCGTCCGGCATCGACAACACAGCGGCCACCTTCGGTGGACTGATATGGTTCCAGAAGGGGAGTCCCAACATCATGGAAAGGATGAACCTGAAAAGGCCAGTGAACATCGTCATGGGAAACACCGGCGTGGTTGCCAACACAAAGGCGGCAGTTGCCGGCGTGCAGGAAAGAAAGGAGTCATTTCCTGAGAAGTACGGCAAGATCTTCAGGTCGGCCGAAGAACTGGCGATCAGGGGCAGGGAAGCGATAAAGACCTTCGACCTTGATGCGCTTGGCGGACTGATGAACGAGAATCACAGGTTGTTGCAGGAGATAGAGGTCTCGAACGGGGACCTGGACATGCTGGTAGACCTGGCGAGGGACGAGGGCGCGATAGGCGCAAAGATGACGGGAGGGGGACTCGGAGGGTACATGGTCGCCCTCACTCCAGAGGACGAGGTCCAGGAGAACGTCGCCTCCGCCATCGAGAAGAAGGGATTCAAGGTCCTCAGGACAAAGATAGGTGTTTAGGAGGCATGATATGGAACTTAGGAAATTCCTCTCCAGGATGGAATCGGACGGGGAGCTCCTCAGGGTCACCAAGGAGGTCGACCCTGAATACGAGATAGCAAACATCATGTACTCCCTGAACGAGAGGCCTGTGATATTCGAAAATGTAAAAGGATATGATTACCCTGTTTTCGGAGGCATAACGTCCACAAGGGACCTCATCGCGAAGGGATTGGGGACCACAAAGGAAAGCACCCTCCTAAAACTCGTTGAGGCGCTTAGGGAGCCCAAGGAGCCCCGTATCATCCGGGACGCGCCGTGCCAAGAGGTGATCGATAGGCATCCCGACCTTGACACGCTTCCGATACTTCACCACCTTCCCGGGGACGGGGGGAGGTACGGGACCGCCACCATAGCGATAATAAAGGACCCCGAGACAGGCAGGAACGCATGCTACCACAGGCTGATGCAAATTGGGAAGGACAGGTTCACCGCCAGGGTGATACCCAACAGACAGACGAGGACCACATACGACAAGACCGACGAGGACCTCGAGATGGCAGTGTGCATCGGGAACTCGGTGGCCGTCATGGTCGCCGCATCCCTTGGACCGCCTCCCGGGGTGGACGAGCTATCAATAGCCAACGCCCTGGACAGGACGGACCTCGTGAAGTGCGTGACAAAGGACCTGGAAGTGCCGGCCCAGGCAGAGATAGTGCTTGAGGGAAGGCTGACCAAGGATGTGGACAGGGAGGGTCCCTTCGTGGACCTCACGGAGACAAGGGACTTCGAAAGGCGGGAACCCGTCTTCGTGGTGGACTGCATCACCCACAGGAAGGACGCCATGTACCAGGCCCTCATACCCGGAAGGATGGAGCACAAAATCCTGATGGGAATGCCCAAGGAACCGACGATATACGACGAGGTCAGCAAGGTGTGCGACTGCAAGAACGTCCTCATGACGATGGGGGGCGGATGCTGGCTACACGGCGTGGTCCAGATCGGCAAGAAGGGACCAGACGACGGGAAGAAGGCGATAGAGGCCGCCTTCAGGGGGCACAGGAGCATGAAGAGCGTCACCATCGTGGAAGGGGACGTGGACATATACGACCCCAGGTCTGTGGAGTGGGCGGTCGCGACGAGATTCCAGGCCGACAAGGACCTTGTGGTGCTCGAGAAACAGCCGGGATCGTCCCTTGACCCGAGCGGTGACCACTCGGGAAAGAAGACGCTGACCGCCAAGACGGGTTTCGACGCCACGAAACCGTTCGACGTCGATCCGGGCAAGTACGAGGTCGTGAAATACGAGAAGGTGGACCCTAACAAGTACATCTAAGAAAGCTTTTATATAAAATCAAGGTTAATTGAGATTGATGGCCACTGGCCGTCGATCTATCTTCTTAGAGGAGATGATATGAGGATAATTATTGGTATTACCGGCGCCTCCGGCTTCTGCTTGGCCTCGGGCTTGATAAGGGAGCTCAAGGAACAAGGTGTTGAGATACACCTTGTCGTGTCCGACGCAGCAAAGAAGGTGGGCAAGATCGAGGGATGTGACATCGACGCCACCATGGCCATGGCGGACAGGACCTATTCCAACGACGAGCTGGAAGCGACGATATCGTCCTCAACATACAGGCTGGATGGCATGGTGATAGTACCATGTTCGCTCAAGACCCTCTCATCCGTGGCGAACGGACACTCTAACAACTTGATATCAAGAGCGGCCGAGAACATGATAAGGATGGGACGCAGGCTCGTGATCATGCCAAGGGAGACGCCCTTCTCGCCCCAGGCCCTTGAGAACATGCACAAGTTATCCACCTACGGCGTGATCGTGATGCCGCCGGTGATAGCGTATTATACAATGCCAAAGGACATGGATGACATCAATGCCTTCTTCATCGGGAAGGTGCTCGACGTGTTCGGAATGGAGCACGACCTGCCCCGATGGAAGGGAGTGTAGAGCTGGTGGAAGAATGCAACTGACAAAAGAGGAACAATCAATCTATGACGGAGAGCGGGGCGAGGTGGCCCAAAAGGCCATGGAGATACTGGCCGCCCTGGGAAAGATATACGATGCGGAGAGACTGGTGCCTGTCAAGAGCGTGCAGATAGCGGGCGTCAGCTTCAAGAATCTCGGTGATGCGGGAACGGAGTTCCTTGAGTGGTGGGTGGACCACGGCGCCAAGGTGAACGCCTACTCAACCCTAAATCCCGCAGGGATAGACCTTTCAAGATGGAAGGAGCTCGGTTTCCTAGAGGACTTCTCAAAGAGCCAGCAGTATATCGTGGACCTTTACGAGAAGATGGGAATAATCCCTACATGCACCTGTAC
>DAINBB010000002.1:0-120633 GCA_036733165.1 Halobacteria archaeon
AATATGAATACAAAGAAGAGAAAGACGGCGAAGGCCGTGGCCGCGTTGATGGTTCTCTTTATGTCGCCCTCCTGCATATTTCTGATGTATGACACGAATAGAGGAATATTTCCCAAAGGGTCAAGTATCCAAAAGAGGGCAAATGTTCCTTTGAGGATGGTCTCTATCACCTTACCACCCTATCAGTAGTATTCCGTTGATGATCAGGGATATGGCTATGGCCGAGTAGAACAGGGCGGAAAGTCTGCTCCATGCATTGAGGCCGTTGGCGCCCAGGGTAACGATTATCCACTTGTAACTTTCCAAAAACACCTTGGAAAGCAACATGATGATCACAAGGGAGGAGAGGACCATCACCTTGCCGTAGGTGCCCTCAAGTACAATGGCGGTCGATATGGCCCCCGGCCCCGCAAGAAGTGGTATGGACATGGGGACTATCGAGGTGCTGTCAAATATCACGTTCCTGGTGATCGGCGGATCTCCGGAAAGCATGCCTAGGGATATGTACAGCAGCAATATTCCGCAAGCTATCATGAAAGAATATGTGGAAATTCCAAGTACGTTGAGAAATGGCCTGCCCAAGAGTATGAATATTGCCATTATGATGAAGGCCGAGACTATCGTTTTGTTTGAGAAGCTATTGGCCTCCTTCTTTGGAAGATTCTTGACAACGTCTGCATAGTTCGGTATGATCGCTAGAGGATTTATGATTATGAGCAACGGGACCAATGCCTTGATGAACTCTGAAATTTCTAACACGTTACAACCTCTATCCCTGATGGACCACATGCTTTTCCAAAGCGTTGAGCAATATTTGGAAATCCGTCCTTTCCGTGGAACTGGAATTTTCTATCCTCGACCTCACCTTGTCCAGTAACGCCCCGGTTCCAAGATCAAGGGTGTTTTCCATGAATGACCTAATGGCCTGGGCATCGTCCAAATATGGTCTTATGGAAATATATATCTCATCCATTGCTGCCTTCTCCATCTAATTCCTCCATACTGTCCTTACATGTCTCGAACATAGGGACCTCAGATGTTCCATCTCGTCGTCGTTCTGTGGAGGAAGTGCGGAGAATCTCTTGTCCTTGATGTTCTCAGGGTGGAATCTTTGGAGCACGTAAATGTCCGATCCCTTTATGTATGAGCATATCTCCTCAAGGTCCTCCGGGCAGACCAGGCCAGGCACTACGGTGGTCCTCATCTCATAGTCGTCGAACTCCATTATCAATCTTATGCTTTCCATTATGTCATCAGTGTTTACTTCCGCCCCTGCAGTCTCTGAATATTTCCCAAAGGAGTTCTTCACATCCAGTGAAATGTGGTCAAAGAGGTTTTGGTCCAGAAGCTTCCTGATCACGTCGGGTCTAGTGCCGTTTGTGTCAAGTTTCACTTTGAGACCCATAGACCTTATCTCCTCCGCGAGGTCTGCAAGGCCGCTGTAGCATGTCGGCTCCCCCCCTGTGATCACCACGCCGTCAATCCATGAGGATGATGACCTTATCTTCTCCATGACTGCATCGGTGTCCAAGTCCTCTAGCTCGCTTGGATTCGTGGCAAGGTCCCAGTTGTGGCAGAATGGACAGCGGAGATTGCATCCACCGATGAACACCACGGACGATACCTTTCCGTCCCAATCGATGAGCGACATGTCGATATAGCTCTTTATCCCCATTCAGACCGCCAATTTCCTGATTTTGATGCCGGCCTCGTTCAGGAGTCCCATCTTGGTGTTGTTCTCCATATCATAATCCTTCTGGTAGACTATCTCCCTGATGCCAGAATTGATCAGTATCTTCGTGCAGGCCATGCATGGGAAATGTGTCGTGTAGAGGGTGGCCCCCTCTGTGGATGTGCCGTGCAATGCGGCCTGGATAATAGCATTCTGCTCGGCATGGACACCACGGCATAGATATGATTTTTCCAAGGATCCAAGATCCGTCCTCAGGCACGTCTTCTCAGTGCAGTGGGAGACGCCCTTTGGAGCCCCGTTGTATCCTGTGGATATGATGTGCTTGTCCTTTACTATGATGGCCCCAACATGTTGTTTGATGCATGTTGACCTTGATGAGACAAGTGCGGCAATCTTCGAAAAATAGGTAGGTGCGTCATCTCTTTCCATTTATTTCTTCACCTTTATCCTTCCACAAGAAAGATCGCCCTCCGGGCAATGGCCCTCACAAACGCAGGTGGGTCCGGCCTTCTTGAAGATCCGTGGAGCAACGGCCTTGCATGAGTCAAGCATCCTGTTCGCCACATCCCTTATCTCCCACTGCGCCCTCTCACAGCAACGGAACTTGAAGAAGTGCCTCAATTCCCTGGCGTTCATGGTCACCACTATGTTTGTGGTGGCCGCATTTGGCAGTATGAATCTGGCATCCTCGTTTGGTATCCCCATCTGGACAAGCCTCGAATAAGTCCCTTTGATCCTCTCGATCTCTTCAAGGTATACCTTGTTTGCCTCATCGTTCGCCCCAATGGTGGGGGGGACAACGGGATTCAGATCCTCGATCCTCACATACCTCTGCGATTGCTGTGTGTAGGATGCAACCCTATGTCTTACCAATTGGTGGGTGCATGCCCTTGAGACGCCCTCGACGGAAAAGGTGAACTTGATGTGCTCTATCACCGACACATGTCCGTAACCTATCACCTTATCGATGATGTCCCCTATCTCTTTTTCTGTGAGGGCCTCGTACGTCTCAGAGGCGCCCTTGTACCAATATGATGTCAAGGCGGAGGCCGCGCAGACCCTCTCCGGGTCGGGTGTATGAGATATCAGGGACACTTTCATACGGATCATCCACAATTCTCGTTCTGATAGGTTCCAGAATAACTCTCCGTTTCCGTGTCAAGGTCGAAGAACACGAGCTGCAGCACCCTGGCATTCCTCTTGAGGTATATGCCGTTGTCGTTGGACACGTAAAGCAGCGAGGATGACCTTCCCCTATACCCCGCATCCCAGACCCCCGTCCCTATGCTGGCGCCGCACCTCAACAAAGATGAACGGGTCCTGGCAAGGGCTATGGCGTCCTTCGGTATGGATATCACCTCATTGTAGGTGATCTTGTAGGTGCCCCTTTCCAGAAAGATCCAATCGCGCTCATCGAAGGGCATCTCCTCCGTGCCGGATATCACCCTCTCCTCGTTGGAAAAGTCAATGTATCCTGGAGATGTCAGCCTCTCGACCTTTTCCAGTGTCAGGTCAATCCCGTTGTTTGTCACCTGAACGTCAGTATCTATCTGTCTTTCGAGCATGTTGTCATTAGAAATGTAATCCATTATCTTGTTCTTGGAAAAAGCGCCCATGATATCACTCCCCTGACAATAGGTCTTTAATCTTGCCCACGTCCATCAACACATCGGGCCCATAAAGCTCCTCTTCCAGCAACATCGAGGGCGTCTCAGAGACCATGTTGTTGAGGGCCTCGATCCTACCCTCTGTCGTTGATATGTCTATTATCGCCAATGGCATGTCCATGTCAAGCTCCGCTATGGCGGCTTCCACGTTCTTGAGGGCCTGTGGGCACCGGGGGCAGTTCTGCGACTTGAAAAAGAGGATTCCCATCAAACCACTTCCACTGCCTCGCTCTCATAGACGTCTATGTCTACTTCCCTCTCCGCATCAAGGTAGCCGAATCTGCGTCCAGCTATATTGGCGGCGCGGTTGTTGAACTCGGCGAACTTAGAGGGCTGCCAATGGGCATGGGAAAGACCAGACCTCTTGTTGCCACTCCTCCATTTCAGTATGGAATCGACAGTGCCTACCGTTGAATAATACCCTGTTATCCTGGATTGGACGACAAGTTCCCTCGGTCCGGCCCCGCATTTGCAGTTGGCCACTACGCCCGAATAGGTCGAGTGGCATTTGTTGCACACCGTGATCTCCTTTGTGAAGGCGAAGTAGCTTGTAAGCGACTTGTCCACTATCCTTTTGGTAAGCTCCCATATGGAATCTGGGTTGGGGTCCTCCTCCCCTAACCAGATATGCAAGAGATTGGACGATACCAACCCGTGGAAGGGGGCCTCGTTCTTGATCTTGGAGAAGACGTCTATGCCAGAATCCACGTTGCAGTGGGTAAAGTTGTTGTAATATGCGCTGCCGGAGCGAGGGTCTCCCTGAACAACGGCCTTGTTCCTGAACTTGTTCCAATCGTCCTGAGCAAACTTCCCGGGCATCGTTTCCCCTGGCTGTCTCCAGATTGCGAAATTGATGCCTGTCTCCTCTGTCAACTGCTTGCAGTGGTCTAGGCACTCTATGAGTATGCGCATGGCGAAATTGTGGGATTCCTTGCTCTCGTGCAACTGGGAACCCATATGCGCCGTCACGAACTCGTTCATCCCGCAAAATGATAGGAGCACGGACTGTTTGTCAAGGTCAAAGTATGGAGAGTCGTCAACGCCTGGCATCTTCGATTGCATGAGGAAAGGCGAGAGGCCCGAAGCGAGGACCTTTCTCATGAAGTCCCTTTTGGCGACCATTGCATACTTGAGAAGATTCATTCTTTCCCTGATGAGCTCGAAGACGACATCGTCATCTCCGTTGGCAAGGTAGGCTATCCTTGGAAGGTTGAAGGAACCGCATTGCAGTGCCCCCATTCCAAGCGTGCCCTGCCTAGCAAGTTCGAAGTCTTCGGGGTCGTCCGTCTCGAGCACAAGTGAACAGCACGATGTGCAGGCGACCTCATCATCCTTCACGCCCTTCACGTTGTACACATATGGACCACCGAACTTCGATATGTACCTCATCAACGGACGGTATACGTGTTCGCATAGATCATCATCCTTGAACCACTTGGGTTTTATCGCGGTGTCATCCTTCATCCAGTGGAACATGCCTCCGTTGGCGTCCCCCTTTGCGGAGTGGTAGAGATAAGCATGCCAGAACATCAGCACATAATCCTTATACTCCGAATAGTCCCCCTGTATCACCTTTCCGCCGGGCAACACTATGTCCGCATCCTCGGTAAGGTACTTCGGGGGCTCGGCAAAGTTTACAAGTGAGGAGAAAGCGGCCTGGCTGCCCCTGCCTACAAAGACGTGATTCGGTTCATACCTTAGCATCTGGGCGCTCTGAACGATGCCGGCAGGGATGTTGTACCCATCTATGTCAACCGTCTCCATGGACCTTTTTGCCTCATCCTCCAGGAAGGGGCCAAGCTCCCAGAAGAGATTTCGGAATCCCTGTCCCCCGTTCCAGTTCCTGCTCGCGGCACCGAGGAACTCGCACGTATGTCTCACGGCGACATCCAGTCTCTTCGCAGGTTTTGAAACATTTGAGTATTTCCCGTTGCCGTCGACCCTCAGCCCTGACCTGAATATGAACCTTCCAGAGTGTTGGTAACAGAAGGGGCGGGCAGGGTAGTCCCTGTCATGTATATAGATATCCTTGTTCATATGGGCGTATGCCGGATTTCCAATGGGCGTTTCGATGTTATACAGCTTCAGGAGCGAATATTGCTCGTCTATGCAGTCGCCCTTGATCTTGTGTATGAACTCCTCACAAGGTATCTGGTTTGAATTGTCAAAATCGAATCCAAAGAATAGTTTTTCCACATCGCTGACGGGCATCCCGACAACCGTCAACTTGTCCCTGGTGGCAAAATCGCCGTCCATAACCGCTATGACACACATCAACTCTCTGATCATCCTAGTCGTGATATACTTTAACTTGCCTTTCAGATAAAGGGACTCCAATAGGAACAATATGCTTTCCGTGTACCTTTCGGCTTCCTCGATTGGAAGGTCCGCCTCTTCCATGAATATCTTTACGATCTTTGCCGGGTCGAACTTTTCCAGGTCCTGGTTTATCGTTCTTACCAAAGGTAGTTGATCGATCATCGGATGATGCTTTATATATTCTTCAGTGAGCAGCATCTGCCTCCTTTTTGTTCTAATGCTAGCGTTCTTGTGTGTCAAACCAATCACCTACTATGTAATGTCATTTCATTGATTCGTTGATAGTAGAACGTATCCGGTTGATTACAAGTGATTCAACGAAATGCAATGAAAGAGGTATTTTTCTTCATTACACCTAGGATAGGTTTCAACGAATATAGGTATGACGATGCCACAGTATTATGTGTTTAATATAATGGTGTCCATCGTTGATAAATCTTACTGGATGCATTTTTCCACCTCAAGATAAATGAAGTATTTGATGAAGTTACATCAAACCATATTAGGCCTTTCCCAAAAATGACAATTGCCTCGGCGTATGATTTTATTACAATAATAAAGAATCTATTTAGTCTGATAGGAATAGCAAGATATGGGATTTATACCAATAGTCGTAAAATGGACAGATTAGGAGATGGGACCTTTACATGTCTCTTTCGATATGGACCAGGGAAGGATGAGTCTTGTCCCAAGGCGTCATTTATACCAATATTAATAATAAATAATATATTAATACATAAAATTAATAATTCTATTCAAAAATCTACGAAAAAATGAGTATTTATACGTCTAAAAGACTATAATATTTCATAAAATTGATTTATTGTTATAAAAAAACAGCAATTACAAAAAATTGTAATATATGACTACAAAACATTTTTAAAACAAAACCCTTAAACCTACTTTATACGTATCGAGGAGGGTATTTTGTGTGCGCAAAATATGTAGAATGGTTTGAAGATCTTGGTATCGGTGATGTTCCTCTGGTCGGTGGTAAGAACGCCTCCTTGGGTGAGATGATTCAGAATCTCACGTCAAAGGGCGTCAATGTCCCCAATGGTTTTGCAATAACCGCTGAAGGCTATAAATATCTAATGGAAGCCTCAGGGACGATGGATAAGATCAAAGAGGCGCTCAAGGACCTTGATACCCATAATATCAGAAACCTTCAAAAGAGGGGTGAGAAGGTAAGAGAACTGATATTCAATGCTGAGCTCCCTAAGGACCTAGAAGAGGATATAATATCACACTATCATCTCATGGCAAAGAAGTTTGGATACGAAAAAAACCCGGATGTGGCAGTGAGGTCTTCGGCAACCGCGGAGGATCTCCCGGATGCCTCTTTCGCCGGTCAGCAAGAGACATATCTGAACATCAGAGGAGAGAAGAATCTCATACACGCCTGTAAGAAATGTTTTGCTTCATTATTCACGGACAGGGCCATATCCTACAGAGAGGACAAGGGATTTGGACATTTCGACGTTTATCTTTCAATAGGTATCCAGAAGATGGTGAGGTCGGATGCGGCCTCCTCCGGTGTCATGTTCTCAATTGATACGGAGAGCGGATTCAAAGACGCAGTTTTCATAACAGGGGCATATGGACTTGGAGAGAATGTGGTTCAAGGTGCTGTGAACCCTGATGAATATTATGTGTTCAAGCCAACTTTGGAAAACTTCAGGCCGATAGTGTCCAAGAAGGTTGGCGGCAAGAAGATCAAGATGGTGTATGGCAACGAAGATGATGGGCCAGTGAAGAACATCCCCGTCCCCGACGAGGACAGGGTCAAGTATGTCGTGAACGATGATGAGATACTGCAGCTGGCCAAATGGGCTGTGATAATAGAGAATCACTACAAGAAGCCCATGGACATCGAATGGGCCAAGGACGGGGACGGCAAGGAAGTCGGTACCGGGAACCTCTTCATAGTCCAGGCCAGGCCCGAGACCGTCCACTCCAGAAAGGACATGAAGGTCCTCAGGACATATATCCTAAAGGAGAATAGCAAGGCTCTCGTGACCGGGCAGGCGGTCGGCGAGAAGATAGGCCAGGGCACTGTTCACGTCATAGAGTCGGCAAGCGACATCGAGCACTTTGAGAAGGGTGCGGTGCTTGTCACGGACATGACGGACCCGGACTGGGAACCGATAATGAAGATCGCCTCCGCAATAGTGACGAACAGGGGAGGCAGGACCTGTCATGCGGCGATAGTGTCCAGAGAACTGGGCATACCTGCCGTCATAGGCACGGAGAACGCGACAAAGGTGCTGAAGACCGGCGACGATGTCACCGTTTCCTGTGCTGGCGAGACCGGCACTGTATATGAAGGGTTGCTTAAGTTCGAGATCGAGGAAACCAACCTGGAATCGCTGCCCACCACAAGGACCAAGATAATGATGAACGCCGCCATACCTGAGCAGGCATTCACCCAAGGGCAGATACCCAACGACGGTGTCGGCCTGGCCAGGGAAGAGTTCGTCATAAACTCCTACATCGGGATACACCCCCTCGCCCTCATCAACTTCGATGAGCTCAAGGGGAAGGCGAAGGACGACGCCAAGCTTGCCGAGGTCGTGAGGAAGATAGAGGAGAAGAGCGTGGGGTATGATGACAAGGAGGAATTCTTCATCGAGAAGCTCAGCCACGGCGTTGCAAGGATAGCTGCCGGATTCTACCCCAACGACGTGATAGTGAGGCTTTCCGACTTCAAGACAAATGAATATGCCAACCTGATCGGAGGGTACCTGTACGAGCCGGAGGAACACAATCCCATGATCGGTTGGAGGGGCGCCTCCAGATATTACGATGAGGACTACAAGCCCGCCTTCGGTCTGGAATGCGAGGCCATAAAGAGGGTCAGGAACGAGATGGGCCTCTCTAACGTTAAGACGATGGTCCCGTTCTGCAGGACCCCGGAGGAGGGAAGAAAGGTCATCGAGGTCATGAACGAATACGGTCTCAGGCAGGGCGACAACGGTCTCGAGGTCTATGTAATGGCCGAGATACCGTCCAACGTCATTGCCGCCGATGAGTTCTGCGATGTCTTCGACGGATTCTCCATAGGATCAAACGACCTCACGCAGCTCACGCTAGGGTTGGACAGGGACTCGGAACTCGTGGCCCATATATACGACGAGAGGAACATCGCCGTCAAGAGGATGGTCGCAAGCGTCATAAAGGTCGCGAAGGAGCGGGGCAGGAAGATAGGCATATGCGGTCAGGCGCCATCGGACTTCCCAGAGTTCGCGGAATTCCTGGTCGAGTGCGGCATAGACTCGATGTCGCTCAACCCGGACACTGTCGTGAAGACGAAGCTGCTTGTAGCTGAAAAAGAGGAAAAAATGGGTATAAAACCATAATTCCTTCTTTATTTATTATTCAATCCCTTTCTCTTGTTTTTATATACAATCTTAGAAAGAGTGATCTTCATCGTGTCCCCTCGGGGCCAGAGGTAATCGGGACAAAAGGAATGCTGTTCTGAACTTCTTGCCTTGAACTGACTGTCATGTGAAAAAAGTGACACTAAGATAAATTATCATATAACTGTATTATATATTTTTAAGAAATATAAAAGAGCTTAACACAAAATATAAAAGTCAGTTAGAATCAATACCTCACTAATTAACAACGATAAAATTTCTGTAAGCAATGTCATCAACGAAGCGCTCTCCGTTGTTAGCAAACATCCAATGATAATATTGATCTTCCTGATACCCGCCCTGATCTCCGTTCTGGGCGGTGCGGCCATCACCGGTGGTTCTGGAATCTTTGGTAACCTGGAAGATTTCCAGGCGGAAGACGGAAGCTTCGATATAGGTGACACTTTCAGTCTTGGCACATTCATAGGTGTTGCAGCACTCGTATCGATCATAGTGAGTGTTATATCCATACTTGTGGGAGGCATAGCCATAGCAATGACCGCGGATGCTTTGGAAGGAAGGGAAGCGGATCTGTCCCGCGGTCTGGATGCCATCAAGGACAAGTGGCTCCTGCTCATCGTCGCGGCCATCGTGCTGGCGGTGCTTCAGTTCATCGGCGTTTTGGCCTGTTGCATAGGGTATGTGGTCGTTGTCATAGTAACGGTATTCGTCTATCAGGGACTGATATTGGACGACCTCGGACTGACAGAGTCTTTCAGCCATTCGTTCAATCTGGCCAAGAAAGTATGGCCAGACATATTGATCCTCTACATAATCGCCCTGATCGCGACAGTTGTATTGGCATTGATCCCATATTTGGGCAGCTTCCTCGGCGAACTCGTCACTGGATTCTTCACTGTGGCGTTCACGATATACTACCTCGGGATCACTCGCTCTGCCCCAACCGAACTATGACCAACGGAAGGAAGTAACTGATAAAGATAATGCCAAACAAGAATCCCGTGACAAGTCTCAACTCATTGGTGCTCTCCCGAAACCCCGCAAGCTGGGTGACCCCGTCGACAGCAAGTGGGACGAGGGAAAGCAGGACGACCTTGAAGTCAGGGATTCTTGGATTTTCTATTTTATTGTATATAGGCATCAGGAACGTGCCTATGAGCAGCCCCAGATATATGCCAAAACATCTGGAACATACCGCCATCTTCTCGCCAAAGATGAACAACGATCGCTCCACCCTCTGGTGGCAGACGGTGCGATAGACCGAATAAAGGTTGTCCGAAGTGGCATCCAGCCCCCACGACTTCAAGAGCGGGGCGGATATTATGCCCATGAGCCAGACTATCTCCGCGCCCAGGGCCAGCAGGTAGACGGTCCTCATCCGCATATGGTAATAGGTGTGGAACGCCATTTAATAATGTGATGCGTGAAGCTGGCAAGGTCGCAGAAATAAAAAGGGTATATTTATCTTGTTCTCGTGCCGATATGTGACCATGCCCGAAACGATAAGGCTCCCCTCACCTCAGAAGGACCTTGATTTCCCTCTGATGAAAGCCTTGGAAAAACGCAGATCCATCAGAAGGTGGGATGATGAACCCCCTTCATGCCAAGAACTCTCAAACCTTCTCTGGGCGGCCTGTGGAATCACCAAGGAAGGAACGAAGAGGATCAAGAGCAAAAGGACCTCCCCGTCCGCCTGTAATTCGCAGGCTATAAAGATATATGTTGCAATGAAGGAAGGGCTTTACCTCTATGATGAGAGGGACCATCAATTGATTAAGATCCTCTCAAAGGACATTAGGGAGAGTATTGGCACCCAAAAAATGATGCATTCTGCCCCGATCGGACTTATCTATGTCTCTGATTACTCCAAAATGAGGTCCCCTGTCTTCAAGGATGACGACCGAAGGTGGTTCATATCCGGGACTGATGCCGCATTTGTCAGCCAGAACGTCTATCTCTACTGCGCGGCTACGAAACTTAGCACGGTGATTCTCAGCCTGGTCGACAGGGACAGACTTCATGATATTATGGGCCTGGGAGGGAATGAGAAGGTTGTATACACGCAGGTGGTGGGCAGGGCATTGGATAGATAATTGCACTCATGACTCATATTGTATGCAAGAACCTATATTGTGCTGGTTGTCCCCACGATTAAATTTCTCTTTTGTATTCTTCATCGCCTCAACGGCCCCATAAACACAAATCTTTTTAAACAATGGTAGTTTACAACTGATATTCAGGTGATGTTTATGTTTGAATCTAAGGTGAGAATTAACTATAACAACATGCATAAGATGAGAAATGGTAGGGGTTTTTCAAAAAAAGAACTAGAAGAGGCGGGATTGACCGTTGATGACGCCCTTTGGATGGGCATACCCGTCGACGTGAAGAGAAGAACTCTCTATGAGGAGAATGTGGAGACCATATCATCGCTTCTCGAACAGCTCAAAGTGCTGCAGGAAGAGTACGAGGAACAAAAGAAGGCAGAACTGGCAAGGCAGGAAGAGGTAAGGACCGAGAAGGAAAAGGATTCCAAGAAGAAAAAGAAGGCCAAGCCGGAGAAGAAGCCAAAGAAGGAGAAACCTGCAGAGGTCGAAGAGGTTGTTGAGGAGGAGCCTGTGGAAGAGGAATCCGAGGAATCGATTCCCTTGGAAATGATACCTGGTGTCGGTCCCAAGACCGCAGAGAGGTTGGTCGAGGCGGGTTACTCGACGGTGGACGATATCATGAATGCCACGGCCGAACAACTTGCCGAGATCAAGGGGATCTCCGAGAAGTCCGCCAAGGAAATAATAGAGAAAGCCAAGGGACTTTAGTTCCTTGCCCTTACTTTTTTTCTAGAACATTTTCTCAGGTTGCCTTCCATCAAGGAACGGCAGTTCCATTGCTGACAGGTAGAGAGGCCTGTCGATGTCCTTCGCCCTGTCGAGCAAGAGCTCTTTCCCGATCTGGCTCAGAGCGAAGATGGGTATGGAAGAGCCTGCTTGGGCCATTATATGCCCTTTCAGATTCTCCCTCAACTGTCTCGAGGCGCAAGAGGTCACAAGGTCGCACCCGTCCAATATATCCTGGCTGAAGCAAAGACCAGTAGTGTGAACCAAAAAAGTAACGGCATCGTCGCCGAATGTCTCCTTGATACGTTTGGCCTCCTTAGGGTCCGCAACGGTAACGCCGACCTTCGAATATCCAAGTTCCATGGCTCGTTTGACGCCAAGGAACTGGTCAATGCCGGCGTCTTCCGGGTCCAGAACAACACCTTCAAGTTGGGATATCCTATCTATAATCCCTCTTATTGGCGTGGTGCTGACCAGGCCTGAGAGCCTGGCGCCGATACCCTGGACCAGCTCCGGATTGGCGGATATCACGGTCCCGGCGCCTTCGCATACGCATATTATGGCATCTAACCTATTTCTCTTGAGGGCGGACATGAAGATCTCGGAAGTGCCGAATCCGACGAAAACGTTCTGGAGAAGATTCCTCCTCTCAGTGAACAGCCCGAATTCCCGTATTCTCCCCTCTATGTTCTCCTTGATGATCTCCTTTGTGATCTTCTCAATTCCCTTGTGTTTGTAGAACAGCGGACAGAAGGATAACTTTGGTTCAGATACCGAGACCACAGTCCCGTTCTTGACTACCACTCTGGACATGCCGAGGGTCTCCATTACATGTTCATCTTCCATAAAAAAGGAAGATAGTTTATCCATATAAAATTATGGAAAATACTATAAAAATAGTAGCGGGCCGTGAGGGATTCGAACCCCCGACCGATGGATTAAGAGTCCATTGCTCTACCAGACTAAGCCAACGGCCCATAGTAAAAAGAATATATCCCTTTTTAAAGTTTATGTTCAAATTTTATTTCTAGAAATGGTAATTCGCCATACTTATTAATAGATAACTTCCGGAATTGTATAGGCATTACGAGATGAAGAAACAACCTCTGGAATTGTTGCAAATATGAAGAATCCTGGGAAAGAAGATATCAAGGCATTGGAATCCGTGGCCTTGAAGTATGTTGAGGCCATCAACAATGGCGACTCAGAGTCTCTCGTTGCACTTCAGGCAGAAGACTTCACGTTCATCGATGTGGACGGAGTCCTGTCACAGGGCAAAATAAACTGGAAAGGATATTTTTCAGCCTATCCCAAATACAAAATCCATATACTAAAAGTATTGACAGGTGGCAACGGAGTGGCAATTATCGGCAAAACCACGGGTTCGCATGTGCCTCCTGAGATCGAAGAGAAAGAAACCGTTATTTGGACCGCCGAGATTCGGGACGGCCTTATCGTTGAATGGAGAATATACACAGATGCGCGCTATTGAATGCCGGTAATTCTCCAACATCAAAAATCGATCTGTTTGTAATTATGGGGCCAGGGCCGAGATTTGAACCCGAGTCAAAGGATCCACAGTCCTTTAGGATAGACCAAACTACCCTACCCCGGCCACTAAAGCAATTCCAAAAGGTATTGATACACATTTAAATCTTTTGGTTTCATTTTTCTTGGAAAAATCTGTCAGGGAGACAATTTTCACTTTACCGCCGCTCTCTCTATAGGCTTATATTTAATTTTAACAAATCTCTATCAATGGTCACTCTCGATAAGATGTTATCACTTGCCAAAGGCAGCAGATTCGACTCCACGGGGCCTGAAAAAAACAGTGCCCCCGATCTTGAAAAGATATACGCCTTAGGGGATGCGACAAAACACGACATCTGCGTCTCAAGCGCCAGTTCCCGAAAGGTCACCGGCCTTGACAGGATAGGGGATGTCGCAAAGGGGGGCATATGTCACTCCTTCTCCCATGACGGGAGATGTGTGAGCATGTTCAAGACATTGTTCACGAACGAGTGCAAACATCAATGCGCATATTGCTCCAACTCGACCACATGCAAGAAACATCACGCCAAGTTCTCATACGAACCACATGAACTCGCTAACCTGTTCATGAAGCTATATCTGGGAAATTACGTGGAGGGCCTGTTCCTGTCCTCAGGGATAGGCGATGATGAGCATCGCACCATGGAACAGATGATCGAATCCACCAGGATATTGAGGGAGAGGCACAAGTTCGCAGGGTATGTGCACCTTAAGATACTGCCCGGCGCGGACAAGGAACATATCGCCCAGGCAGTTGAGCTGGCAGACAGGGTGAGTGTGAACATAGAGGTGCCAGATGCCGGATATATGGATGTCCTGAGCCCCACAAAGGACTACGACCTTGACATATTGAGAAGACAGAGATATATCAAGGGGCTTGAGAAAAGAAGGGGGCTGCCGGCAGGCCAGACCACACAGTTCGTCATCGGGGGGGCCAGCGAGAGCGACCGTGAGGTCTTCGATTCTGTCCTAAAGGAATACGACGACATGAAGCTTAAGAGGGTCTATTATTCCTCATTCCTGCCTGTCGAGGGCACCGCACTGGAGGAAAACGCCGCACAGCCCACATGGAGGGAACATAGACTTTACCAGATAGATTGGTTGTATAGAGTTTATAAACTGGAGGACCGGGAGATATCGCTGGCGTTCAATGAAAACGACAATCTGCCCAACACCGACCCCAAGGTCACGATAGCCAGAGAGACCATGGATTCCCCTATAGATCCAAATCTGGCCTCTTACGGCGAACTGCTCAGGGTGCCGGGGATAGGACCCATAAGCGCCAGACGGATAATATCTACAAGGAGGTCAGGGAGGATCAGGACCAGAAAAGAGCTCCACTATCTCGGCGTAAGGACGAAGAGGGCGGCCCCGTTCATCAAGCTGGGCGGTTGGCAAGACTCGCTATTGGAAAGGTGGATCAATTGAACAAGAAGAACATCATGAAATACCTATCATGCCACTGTGCATGCACTGAGGCCATATACAATCAGGCGATGAGGACAACGGCATCGGATATAGAGAACGCCAGGGACCAAAAGACCTCACGGATAAGATCCATGATATCTGCCGTCAGGCTCGAGGTGCACAAGATGAGGGGCTATGTAAGGCTTTCCCCATTGGGGGACAAGACACTGTACGGATATATGAGACCCAAACACAACATAGGAGAGATGGTCTCCAACATAATGGCGCACAGGTACCCCAACATGATAATAGTGCTTGGAAACTCCAACAAGAGCTGGATATCGCTCTATACGTCCGAGGGCATATCGTACATGTCCGATGGTCCATTGGAGAAGGTAGTTGAAAAACTTGGACAGCTCACAAAGACTTCCGGGGAAAAAACGGATATCGAAGGTGTGTGGGATGTATATTACAAGAGCCAATACCGTCCCGAGAGGAGGAATCTGAAATATTTCCACCAGAACATGACTCTCACGTCCATGCGGTCCGTAAGGCCAAAACCAGAGTCCAACAAGAACGGCGCCACGCTTGACTCATTTATGGAGTAACTGCCATTGGGTTCCTTACTTTTTTATAGTTCATCGCCATATTAATACCATGAACATCATAAAGGTGTCAGATGTCCAAACGGCACAGACCCCACATAAGGTCGATGTCAGAAAACTGTTCGATAGCGAACATGTTCAACTGGTGCACATAGAGCTCAGGCCGGGGGAGAGCCTCAAGAAGCACATCACGCCGGTCGATGTGGCATTCTATGTCCTTGAGGGAGAGGGCACGGTGCTTATCGGCGAGGAAAAACAGAAAGTTGGTCCGGACTCCGTGGTCGAAAGCCCAAAGGGGATCGTTCATACCTGGTACAACGATGGCAAGGAAACGTTCAGAGTGCTGGTCATAAAGACGCCAAGGCCGACAGAAAACACAAGAACACTTTAATTTACTTCATTTTTTATACTTTATTTTGTATAAATAGATGTAAAAATTTATAAGTGGTATTTTATCTCTATGAAATAGTGTTTTACGACCATAAAATATATAAATAATCTCTTATCAATGAGGGAAAGGTGATAGTATGGGTAAGATCAGACTTGCTATAGCAGGAGTAGGCAATTGCGCTTCATCTCTTATACAGGGACTTGAATATTACAAGGACGTCACAGAGAAGGACGACCTTGTGCCAGGTCTCATGCACAACGTGTTCGGTGACTACAAGATATCGGACATCGAACCGGTGGCAGCATTTGACGTTGATAACAGGAAGATAGGCCTAAAGCTTGAAGAGGCCATATTCGCGGGCGAGAACTGTACAAAGAAGTTCTCAGAAGGACTAAGGACCGATGTCGTGGTGCAAAGGGCGCCTGTCCTTGACGGGATCGGGAAGAAGCTCTCCGAGGTCATACCTGTTGACAAGAACGCTCCGACCGTCGATGTCGCACAGGTGTTGGAGGACACAAAGGCGGACATGCTCGTGTCTTACATGCCTGTCGGTTCTGAGAAGGCCGCCAGGTACTATGCGGAGGAATGCCTGAAGTCGGGGACCGCGTTCGTGAACGGCATGCCGGAATTCATATGCTCTGATGAGGGATGGGCAAAGAGATTCGAGGAAGCCGGCATCCCCTGCGCAGGTGACGACATAAAGTCCCAAGTGGGGGCTACCATATTGCACAGGGTCCTCTCGAGGCTGTTTTTGGACCGTGGGGCGGAGATAGTCGAATCGTACCAGCTCAACATCGGCGGAAACACCGACTTCTACAACATGCTCGAGGAGGAGAGGCTAAAGTCCAAGAGAATATCAAAGACACAGGCGGTGCAATCTCTGGTACCATACAAGGTCCCGCTCAGGATAGGCCCGTCGGACTACGTTCCGTTCCTCAAGGACAACAAGGTCTGTTACATCAAGATGACCGGAAAGAAGTTCGGTGACATCCCGTTCGAGCTCGACCTCAAGCTGTCCGTCGAGGACTCTCCAAACTCCGCAGGTGTCATGATAGATGCGATAAGGGCAACAAAGATCGCCCTGGACAGGAACATCTCTGGACAGTTGATCTCAATCTCATCGTACTCCTTCAAGCACCCGCCGCAGCAGTTCCCAGACGATGTCTGCAAGCGCATGGTGGAAGAGTTCATCAAGGGCGAAAGGGAGAGATAGGACTAACCTCCAAATGCCGGAGGTATCAGGGACAACGTGTCCCCATCCCTTATTTTTTCTTCTACATCGTTTATCAAGGTGCCATTCTTAAGAAATAGGATGTCCTCCATAATCCCACCATTCTCTAGTATCTCATCCAGGAACTTGCTCCCATACTTCAGTCCCAGTTGGTCTATCAGGTCCTTTATGGAAATGTTGTCAAGGTCCATGCTCACCTTCTGCACGCCGGTGGCAAGCCTGAAATGAGCTACGAATTCGACAGTGATGGTCATCGTAGTGAAGAAAGGATAGAAATTAATAAATTTTTCTGATATCGGGCAAGGAACAAGTGACAAATAAGACCCGGACCCCCTTCTTCCTGTAAAAATTGCCAAGAAATCTTATATTGGCCAAACAACAATTAATCCTATGACAAGATTGCTATTTCAAGAGGATTCCTACCTCAAGGAGGCGGATGCGGAGGTGTTGGAGATGGTCGATGGCAGCCTGGTCCTTGACAGGACGATCTTCTACCCCCAAGGAGGGGGACAGGATACCGACAGGGGGCATATGATGCTGAACGGCATCGTCCATCCCATCGACGAGGTCAAAAGGGCCTCCGGCAAGATACTGCACATGTCAAGCGTCCCATTCGTGGGCGCAGGGCCGGGGGATGTCGCAAGGATGACGCTGGACTGGGACAGGAGGTATACCATGATGAGGTACCATACGGCCCTCCATCTCCTCTCCTCAGTCGCTTACAAGGATTTCGGGGCCCAGATCACCGGGAACAACATAGGCACCGAAAAGGCCAGGATAGACCTAAACCTGGAAGGGCTGTCGGAGGACGTAGTAAGGGACATAGAGAAAGGGACAAACGATCTGATATCGCGGGCCATTCCTGTTGATGTCAGGAACGTGGAGCGTTCTGAAGCCGAGTCGATGGTGGATCCAAAGAAGACCCGCCTTGACATGATCCCTCCCTCGGTGAGAAAGATAAGATTGATAGTTATCGGTGACAAGGACATAGACGCATGCGGCGGCACCCATGTGCACAACACCTCGGAGATAGCGGGCATAGAGATATTCAATACCATCAACAAGGGAAGAGACAGGAAACGACTGGAGATAAGGCTGAAAAGATGATGTACAGAATGGGGCATTGCACATATGAGACCGGACTAGGGACCGACATCGTGGACAGCGGGCTGTGCTGCGGATGCGGAACGTGTGCCGCGATATGCCCAAAGGTGGGCGATATCAGGAAGTACAATCCCCTCATGCCACGTCATCTGCTAGGCACTGCCGAAGCGGATGGGGATGAGGTATGCGAAAGGTGCCTTGAGGTGTGCCCCATGAGGAACAGGGCCCTTGGAGAGGGCATCGGGCCCGTTGTCTCGGCCTGGAGGGCAAGGGCCACCGACCCGGACATATTGTCAAGGTGCCAGGACGGCGGGGCATGCACAGCCTTCTTGAGGTCGTTGAACGGCATGGTGCCGCTGGGAATATCATCCAAGGAGGGGATGCCCCTTCCTGTCATGGGGGCTCCGATGGAATGCATGGGCACAAAGTATGGAGCCACCGCCTCGCTCTCCTTCCTGTCAAGGAAGACAAGGGATGTGGCGTTCGTCGGGTTGCCATGTCAGCTGACAGGCATTGAATTGTCGCAGAGACATGGCCTGTTGGATTCCATAAAGCTCAGGATCGGACTCTTCTGCACAAGGAACTTCCATCACAGGGAGCTCGAGAAGACGTTGGAAAGAGAAGGGGTCGACACCGGCGATGTGGACAAGATAGAGATCAGGGGCAAGCTGATAGTGTCTATGAAAAACGGCGAGAGGACGACATTTCCCCTATCAAGATTCGACAACTGTGTCCTGGACGGATGCAGGACGTGCCAGGACCTCTGCTGTTTCAATGGGGACATAGCCTTCGGGTCCCTGGGAAGCGATGACGGATATACGACCGTGTTGATAAGGAACGAGAAGGCGCAGATGTTGTTCGATGATGCCATCCAACGTGGTTTTATAAAGGCCGACGACAAGATTGATATGGACCTCATAGTCCGTTCCCAGGAGATCAAGAGGGTGCAGAATGGACAAGCTCATAATGATAGACCTTGAGAAATGCATTGGATGCAGGCTATGCGAGCAGATGTGCTCTCTGCATCACGAGAATGCGATAAGGCCCGCGTACTCAAGGATACATGCGATACTGTGGGAGGAGGAAGGTGTGAGCGTGCCTGTGGTATGCATCCAATGCGATGAGGCGCCATGTGTAGGCGCATGTAAGTACGATGCCCTGTGGAGGGACCCGTCGACCGGCGCGATCCTGGTGATGGAGGAAAACTGCATAGGCTGCAAGATGTGCATGGTCGCCTGCCCATACGGTTGCATGGGATATGACAAGGACAGACACAAGGTCTTCAAGTGCGACCTCTGCGGAGGGGACCCGAAATGCTGCGATATCTGTCCCAGCGGCGCCTTGAGCTACATAAAGGCGGAAAAGACGGCGATAGACAAGAAAAGGTCGTTCGCCAGGCCGTATGCAAGGCAGGTCTCGGGCCATTAGGACTGGTCGTCCGCGCTTTCAGGAACGATGGCGCCCTTCATTCTTTTCGCGTCATCGACGCTGACAAACCTTGACACTATCAGGTATATCCCGCCGAACACCAGCACAGACCCGGCCAGGTCCTCCCAGGTGTGTTCGCCAAGGTATAGCACGGTGAACGTTGTAAGTATCAGGTTCAGCAAGAGGAACCACATGTACTTGTTATAGACGCTCAGTTTTGTCTTGATGTGGTTGTATCTGGCTATGAGAAATCCAAGGAAGATGTAACCGAAGTGCCCCGATGGCATGCCACCGTACTTTACACTTACAAGGATATCGGATATTGGCAGCGCCTCAAGCCTTATGGCCCTGGCGCCAGAGTCCCATCTCAGGGGCGGTGCCACGGGGAATATCATCTCAAGGCCGAAGTGCGCCAGCCAGCATGCGACCACTGCGATTCCCCATTTCCATCCATCCTTCCCCTGCTTGATCATAAGGTATTGAAGCAGTATGAGGCATATTATGAAACCTATCGGATAATAGATTGACAGTATGAGGTCCAATGACGGCGTGGATAGGTGCTCTTGTATCCATATCGTCAGATTGGGCGAGAACGTGATATACCACGATGGGTGCTCTATGAGGAACTGGAGGGATTGGTAGAATATGAGGAACAGTACCACGAATGCGGCATAGACGCAATTCCTTCTGTATGAGAAGAATTCCCTCAGGTCCTTCAAAATGACAAAGAAATGGTCTTTGAACTTCCCCATAAAGAGAAGAAAAAACAAATCCAATAAAAAGTTTTTGCTCTTTTATACTTTTTTCAATCGATATTGTTTATCTGCCAACCGGCACATGAATCAACATATGCAGAAAACAAAAATGGTCATTCTAAGCCTCTTCTTTTCCATTGTCGGGGTAGGGTTCCTTTTTTTCGAGTCTGGCGCCCTCACGCCGATTGTGCCGCAGGGGCCCCTTGAATCGTTCATGGGGTCATACGTCTCGCTCGAAGGCGTTGTGTGCAGGAAGTTCGAGTCAAAGGGCAATCTGTTCATTGTGATAAGGGGAGACTATGAGGTGGAGGTACCGATTTTCTATGGGTTGAAGGAAAGTCTTGGAAGGGTGCCTGACCTGGGGGACTGGGTAAATGTCCAGGGTGTCCTGGAGGAAGTGCCACAGGAATACCTCAGGGAGTACTGGCCCAAATTCTCCCTGTCCGTCAATGAGGCATATGAGATAGAGGTGGGAGAGATACATCAGGCGTTCCTCGACAAGACGTATGACTATAGCCTTTCGAGGGCGGGGCTCGTGCTGTGCTTGGAGGGGAAGATAGAACTTATCGAGGACGGTACCGCCTATGTGAACGGAGTGGGGGTCCCGGCGTCAGAGGAGATGAGTATCGCGGATAGGATCACCGGCAAGGTGCTCGTGGTCGAGAACGACCACAAACTGGAGAACATACCCATAGAGATGGACCTGCTACCCGCCGATGTGGTGCCATTGGGCAATGTTGTCTTGCAGGGGGAATCCTACCGGACAAGGGGCACCGTCGAAGAGATGAGACCGTACTACTCCGGGCTCCTTATCACGCTTGTAGAAGATGGTCGTTCGCTTGAGGTCTATGCAAGGAACATGGCCCCAATATTCTTCAGGGACGTGATATGTGCCAGGGGGATATTCAAGGAGTTCAGGGGACGCGAACTGCTCTATGTCGGTTCATCGCTTGACATTGTGGTCGAGGAAAGAGGTATTGAGGACCCGGTCTTGGCCATGTCGGCGGGACAGAGATCGCTGGTGGTCGCCAACGTGATCGGCGAGGACATGGTAGGCAAGCATAGGGTGGTCCAACTTTCGGTATCCGGACAGGCCATCAACTGCCATCTGTACTGCGACGAGCTTGAAGATATGGAAAAAATGGGAAGGGACCTGGGCCTTCTAGAGAAAGGGAGTGTTATTGTCGCGTATCTGGAGATTATAGAAAAAAATGGATTGATAGAGTCGAAACTAATCGACTTTCTGCCTTATTATAAATAGATATAAATATGAAAAGGAAGACTATTAAAAAGCAATGACTGGTACCTCTCCCAAAAAAAAGGAAAAGAAACTGCCCGAGGAGTTCATTCCAGTGCTTATGAAACATGCCAAGAAACATATGCTGGAAGAAGAGAAGAAGGGCATCTTTCGCAAACTTCCTATAAAATAATGGCATGGGGTCCAGAAAACTTTTTATTTATTGCTCATCACTTTTGTATAATGAAACGTATAGCTCCGGTAGCTCTGCTCATAATGTTCCTGGTGTCCATGGGCGCTGCAATGGCCGATGAGAACGACGTATACATATCCTCAGGGACCACTACAATAGAGCTATACCCCGGATGCTCGGAAACGTTCACCATCATCGTGAGGTCCATAGGACAGGAGGACAGCGGGACCACGAGCACCACCACAAATCCGTCGACCACGAGTTCTCCAACCACCAGTCCGCCGACCACGAGTTCTCCAACCACACCAGGGCCACCTCCCCCACCCGGAGCGGTCGATTCGACCTTGGCAGGATCCGCCGCATCGTTTTCGATGCAGCAGAGCTCAATGTCTCTCTCCTCGCTGATGCTGACCCCCAGCTGACCCTTTCCGCGGAACCGCCCGAAGGGCTTGAGATCGAGTTCGAGAAAACGGCATTCTATGTGGAATACAACACGAATGTCGAGGTGTCTGTAAAAATCGAGGCGTCGGAGGACATAGAGCCTGGTGACTACACTATACCTATCAAAGTAAGGTCAAACTCCGGACATTACGACACGATAGAGGTCGGTGTGACAGTGCTCCCATACATAGACATAATAATCAATGAGGTGACGGTGAGCGACACCCTCCCCGACGGGGGGGACAACGTGGTGTTTACGGTATCCGTCACGAACATGGGCGAGTCTCCGACCGGCGAGGTCACATGCGCCATCTACAACAAGGACACCAACGAGAGGATGGCCTCCGAGGTGGTATCGCTGTCCGCGAACGAGACAACGGAGTTCGATGTGAACTGGACCGCCGTCGAGGGCGCCTACAGCTTCAGGGTGTTCATCTCGTCCCCCGCAAATGAGAAGATCACCGCAAACAACTATTACTTCCTTTCAATGAAGGTGGGCCCGGCGTTCATGCCCGTCGATCTTGGGGAGGAATACTTCTCAGAAGGACTGGTCTACTTCGAGTCCAAGAAATGGCAGGAGGCGATAGACATGTTCAATCTTGCCATAGTCGAGTTCCAGGAGGATGGAGAGGACAACAAGGTGACCACCGTGCAGAGCTATCTCGACATCTCCAGCAAGTACCTTGAGGCCCATAATCTCTACAACGAGGGCATCGATGCCATGGAGGCGGGCGACATTGCACTTGCAAAGGAAAAACTCCGTGCGGCAGAGACCATATACACGGAACTTGGAGACCTGGAAAAGATAAATCTCTGTTTTGACCAGATAATATCGCTCAACGAACCGGAGGAGGACGCCAACCCCAAGGAAAGCTCCTTCCTGCCATATCCTTGGTATACGTTCACTGTGCCCCTACTGATGATAATAGTGTTCTTGGGATACACCAGCAGATCGAAACCATCCACAGACCTGAACGCCTTGCTCCTGGACTTGGAAAGGATGTATGAGAAGGGACAGATCTCTGAAGGGACCTATGTCAAGGAAAAGTATAAGATAAAGCTTAAGATGCTTGAAAAGAATGCTTAGTTTCCCTTTTGATATTTTTTATATTATATAAGTATTATTTATTCATTGTTCATTGTTTTATCTGTCATTAATTCATTAATTTATGTTATATATGACATTTTATAAACAATATGATTTTTAAGGGACTATTTTGGATATAATCAGGATTATAATAAGATTTATAAATATTTGATGTAAGATAGATAAGGAGGTCTTTGTTTGAACGGCAGTTACATACAAAGAAGTGTCGATTCTTCGGTATTTGAGGACTTTAGAAAACTTTCTATTCCCCTTTCAAAGAGTCCTGTCAGCGTCATTGATAACAAAGATGAACTTGACATTGACGAGAGCCTTATGTTTCTCATCTACGAACTGATGACGAAAAATAAGATGTCCTACGACAACCTTGAAGAGATCGATATTTTCAAAAAGACACTGAAAGATATAGTTGATGAACTATACTCAGGCCCTGCAGTCGACTATGTTGTCTTGAATCTGGAAAAGAAGTAAACCTTCAATGTTATATGATCACTGATTGGTATCCTATTAATCCAATCCCATCCTTCTTTTTTTTGTGTCCTTAGAGATAGTGCTGTACTGTGTATTGGGCGTGGCATGCGGAACGTTCACAGGGCTTGTGCCGGGCATACATGTCAACACCGCGGCCCCGATCGCCCTCGGAATGTCCCAAAAGGCGTATCTCGACCCGTTGTTCGCTTCCGTGTTCATATGCTCGATGTCAATAACCCATACATTCATTGACTTTATACCGGCCACGGTTCTTGGCGTCCCAGACCCAGATATGTCATTGGCGGTGCTGCCGGCGCACAGCATGGTGCTGTCTGGCAGGGGATGGGAGGCCATATCGCTCTCAGGCGTCGCCAGCCTGGTGGCTGTGGTGTTCATAGCGTTGTGCCTGCCGGTCCTTATGCCCGCTATCGAGGTCCTCTACCCGATGATATCCTCCTCGACCCTGCCGATACTCGTCCTCTTCTCGGGGGTCACGATATTCATTCACAGAGGGATCAAAAGAACTGCCATGGCCGCCTTTGTGTTCGGCCTCAGCGGCTTTTTCGGATATGTCGTCCTGGGGGCGAGTACCGTCTTCGACAATCCTCTGATGCCTGTGTTTTCAGGCATGTTCGGCCTCAGTTCGCTTCTCATGGGCATGATGGGGGGAAACCAGATCCCCCCTCAACAGATAGATAATGTGATGTTGCTGGACAGGATAGGGATACTCTCCTCGACCCTGAAGGGAACCCTTTCGGGCATCCTGGTGTCCACGGTGCCAGGCATAGGCGCCAGCCAGGCTACGACCCTCTCAAACGTGTTCTCAAGAAGCGGCGGAGAGCGGGGCAAGAGGGAGTTCATAGCCTCCTGCTGCTCCATCAATACGTCCAATGCCTTCTTCGCCATTATCGTCCTATACCTGTTCGGCAAGGCAAGGAACGGTGCGTTGGTCTGCGTTCAGGGTATACTGGACCCGTTCCTGCGCCAAGAGTTCATCGTCATCCTTTCCGTGTCGATAGTGACGGCCTTCATGGCATATGTGAGCCTCATATTCTTCGGCAGGCTGGCCCTTGACAACATATCCAGGATAAATTACACTCAGCTCTGCGTCTTCGGGGTCGTGTTCCAAGTTATCGTGGTGTTTGTCCTATGCGGCGGCACCGGACTATTGCTCTGTTCCATCTCGACCGCCATGGGCATGATCCCTCCATCCGTGAACGTCAACAGGTCGACGCTGATGGGATTCCTGATGGTGCCCGTGATGACATACTACATTTAAAAACTATTATTAATGTGAACGAAAGAAGTGTATGGATGGTCGTCCTCAATCCGTTCGATGAAAAATACAAACGCTATCTGAATATAGATCTGAACAAGATCGACCCGAAGATGATAAGGCTGGCAATAGCCAGGTCAAATGAGGCAAACAATGAAAAATACGTCGATCTTGATGAAAAGGAGGATATCATCTCTCTCTTTCTCCTGTTGCAGAGCCTGTCGAGGACGCCCCATGCCCCGGAGGTCCAAGGCGCGCTTGCGACATTGGAAAAATTACTGATACTGAGGACATCGAGGAACCTTGATGAGGACGGGATAGCGGAGATGTCCGGACTCCTGGAGATACACGACCTGCCCGAACTCAAAGACCCCAAGAATCGCATGAAGAGATTCATCGAACTTGAAGAACTTGGACTGCTCGTCTCCAAGGAGGACCTCTTCAGGCTCAAGGGAGCCAAGGGGGGCGAGATAGAGTATACACTGGCCTGGGACGAGGCATATGGCGTAGTGGATATCACGAAACAGTACATCATGGGAAAATACATGTTCATCACCAGGGCGGAACTTGTGGAGTTCTATTCCAAGTTCGTCAGGAAGATCTGCTACGATTATATGCAGAGGATCTCATCCAGGATACAAGAACATCCGCATCAAGTATATGATAAGATCACAAACATGGTCAAGTCGGTCCTGCGGGTCTCAAAACGGGTGGAAAAGGTCTCGGGTACCCTTACGGAGGACGCCTTTCCCCCATGCATAAAGCTTTCCTTGATGGGTGTTTCCTCCGGACAGAGAAACTACTCGATCACGATACTCCTGACATCATTCCTCTCGTATGCCCGTCTGATGCCCTCAACGAAGATATTCGACAGGGATACGTCGTTCGACCTGAATCAAGAGGATATCGGTGTCCTTCTTGACGAGGTGGTCCCCGCCATATTCGAGGCCGGTGACAGCTGCGAGCCGCCATTCTTCAAGGAACAGCCTTTGGAACGGATGAACATATTCTACCATCTGGGGTTCGGGATGACCGAAAAGCCAAACCCCCAGGATTTCGGAAGGTCCAAGTGGTATCTGCCGCCATCATGCGCCAAGGTCGCAGAGAACGCCCCTTACCTCTGCCAGCCCGACGAGTTCTGCAAGAAGGTCACATGGGGCATCAAGGACCGGAAGACCGTTGATGAGCTCTTGAACAAGGCAAGGGAGGGGGGAAGAATGGCAGAGGGCGAGATGGTCCTGGAGACGCTCTCCAAGGGCGCAAGGCCCTTCGACTCCCTGCAGGAGGAGACCGGGATAGACAAAAAAGAGCTTACAGGCCTTCTCACCACGCTGTCAAAGAACCAGCTGATAGGCAGAAGGAAGATCACGAATCCCCTGATATACTACATAAGAAAAAAATGGATGCTCAGTCAGAGATGACAAACTGGTCTATCATATCCTTTGCCTTTTCTCTTCTCTCCTGATGGCCCCGCAGGAACTCTGCAACCTTCTCCGCAAGGTATTTTTTGCAATTGCCGCACATCTCCTCTCCGCTGATGCACCTTTGCCTCCTTTTCTCCAGATCCTCGTCGTTTTCCTCGAACAGTATGTAAAGATACTGGAAGATGGTGCATATGTTAGGATTTCCGCCCTTTTCCCTTTGTTCGGCAAGGCTTTGACAACCGCCAGTGAATGCGTTCATGACCTTCTTCTTGGCCGTCTTGGGGGAATCCACGGTAAATATAGCGGTGTTCTGCTTTGAGGCCGACATCTTTGAATCAGGCCCTTCCAGCGAGGGAAGGAACATGCTCTGAATCAGGGCAGGTTTGTAATAGCCTAGTTTTTCCGCCACATCCCTGGTGATCCTGAAGTGGGGATCCTGGTCAATGGCGCATGGGATCAGGACGGGGATGTTCTTGCCGGATTTGATCGATGGGAGGAACGCAGGGACGGATTGCATTGAAGTGAAGAATATCAATCCAATGTTCGTTGAGTTGTCAAATCCGAACACCGCCTTGGCCGTTGAGAACGTGACCTTCTTCGCCACCCTTATGGCGTGCCTATAGAGGGTCTTTGCGTTCTGGAGGTCTGATATTATCTTCGTCCTCTCGGGGTCGAAACCCATTGCAATGATATCTAGCGTGTTATCATAAGTGAACTGATCGACGTCCTCTATGCTGAGGTTCGGAGAGAGAACGAACTTCTCATCGTCGGTCAGCTGGAACCACAGCTCACAACCGAACCTGTCCTGCAGGTACTTTGTGAATATCCACGGGAGGACGTGACCAAGATGGGTCTGTCCGGAAGGTCCCCTGCCCGTGTATAGCGCAAAGGGGATCCCCTTCTCGTATTGGGACAGTATCCAGTCAAAGTCCCTGTGCGAGAAGAACACCTTTCTCCTAAGAAATGGGTGGACTTCCCCGACCAACCGCTCTACCTTGTCGACTATGTCCTCGGTAATGGGTTGTGTGCCGAACTGCTCAATAAGTTTGTTATAGTCGATGTCGCCTTCGACTTCCCAAGGTGTAACCTTGAAATCGGTCACTTGGATCATCACACTGTACTATCGTTGGCCTTCTTTTTCTTGTCGCTCTTGACAGAGCTGGCAAGTCCCTTCATCGACCTTTTGTTGGTTTGTTTCTCTCTTCTCAACTGGGTCCTCGATTTGTGTTTAAGCCCCTTCATCATAACGATCACTCACCATAATATGTAATACCATCATCACAGACGCAGACAGTCTTAAAAGGTTTGTTATTGCTGATAAGAGCCGATATCAGCGCCAGATGTTCCGATCCGCTTCCTGATGTCACGTTGACAAAGACATCCCCTAGGTCTTCCGGAAGATTTTCGATAATGTCCATGACCTGTTGGCAGACGTCCTTCTCATCCTCTAGTAAAATCCATTCATAAGCTAAATCAGACTTGAATGTGTCCTTTGCCCAGGAATTGCCAAGCAATACTATCTTATCCCAGTCTTCACCGCTTATGCGCTTGACCTTTCCCCAAGTGCCTTTTCCCTTGCCCAAGGTAGCAATAAAAGTCCTCATGAATTCACCTCTCTATAAATCGATAATGGTTGTTTTTTAAGCTTTGCTATAAAGAGGCTTTAATTAAAAGAAAAAATAGAGGTTGGATCACAGATTTTCAACTATTGCCGGGACACAGTCCAACGCGGTGTCCTTGAACGTCTCGGTATGGACCGTGTTGGTCACATAGACCCTGTCCTCAAATGATCTCCTGATCTTCATAAGATTCTCTTCCCCGCCCCATACGGGCATTGCATGGGTAATCGCCGCGCCTATATCATTGGCGCCCAGTTCCTTGAGCTTTTCCCTTGTCCTTCTGAGGGTCCCCCCCGAGAGCACCATGTCATCGACGATCAGAACATCCTTTCCATCGACATCGAAAGACCCTGAAATTGTCGCCTCCACGGATGATATCCTGGACTTGGAGAACGATTTGATGCCCAGTCTGGCCGCGGCGCCTTCATCAGGACCAAGAATGACCGCACCCCCCATTTCCTCATTGGCCTTCATGAGCAGCGGGTCTATCATGCTGATAATACCTAACTTGCCCTCTCTCTTGAGGTCCGACATCCAGCCAAGCGTTTCGGGAGGATGAGGGTCCACTATGAGCGCCCTGTCCGCCATGGACAGTATGAGGTCCATCGCAAGCTTGGCAGAATTGACCTCTCCGGTAAGGCAGGCATGGTCCTGTTTTGCGCAAGGCATGCAGGTCAGCACCACCTCAAGGGAGCGTGGCGGATCAAGTTCCTCATAGGAGTACTGTTTATGCCCAGTCTGGGAAACCTTTTGGGCGTTCCTTAGTATCGACAAGAACTGCAGTAGCTCAAAGATCCTGTCCTGAGTATTGTACCAAACACCGTCAAGCTGGGACAGCGTAGCGCTTTGAACCACGACAACGTCCTCTCCTGAGAGTTCCTCCACAGGCAAGCGGGCGTATATGTCCGAGTTCATGAAGAATCTCTTCCCATCATAGTTGTCAAACGAGACAAAGGTATCGTGATCAAGTTGCCTAAAGCTCTCTTCCAAATGTTGTGCACCTGTGCATAAGACTATCTTTTTCATAGTATCCCCGGGTCCTTTCAGAAAAGTTTGATCATATGGAGATCATAGTCGAGGTCATCTGAACAGATTTTATTGAACGAATCTTTTCGGTGATGAACTTATCGAGATTTGCCAATTCATTTACATGAACCTTGGCTATGACGTCATACTCGCCATATACCACATATGCCTCTTCAATTTCGTCAAACTTCTCCAGTTTGTTTACAACGTCCCTTTCCATTCCCGCATCTGTGACGCAGAGTACAAATGCCACGACCATTGCAGTTCACCTATTGATGAATTATCTCAATATCAATATAAATTTTTCCAAAAACTGTCCAAATGGTAATATGATGAAATCTAATTCAACTACGGATTTCTTTGACAATGATTGCTATTTCGATAATCCGGCATTGAAATCATGTGAATTTATGTTTTTTAATTAAAAAGATACGATTAATTTTTATCAACAAACTAATCGGGCCTGGGGGTAAAACATTACGATGAGGTGTCCTATGACAGGGGGCATTGATAGGGAAACAACATTAGATACCCCCCCTTTCTCTCTTATCCTTTCTGGAGGCCGTGAAGTATATTGCTCCGTCCCCACTCCTGTCCTTTATCTTCAAATTCCCCCATATGCCAATGTCCTCACCCATCAGGGCGACGACGCCTATGACGCCGGGGATGTCCTTGGCACTCCTTATCGCCATCTCAATGTCCTGAGGACATTTTATCATGTTGCATATAGACGTGGCCAAGGCATCGGCCAATATCGCAGAACTAGATAGGACGGTAACGGCATCGGCATTCCCATAGCTGAGGGAATGCCCGATTGTTCCGGAGGATGTGCAAATGCCCAACGGCGTTGTCTTGGGGTCTATGGTAAAGAAGACGCGGTTGCTGAACGACGAATCACCCGCGAATGTGCCGACAGTCCTCTCCTTTACTATCCGTAGGAATATGTCGCCACCGTTCTCGATTATGACCTCTTCACACCCCTTGAGCAGTTCCTTGCCCACATATTCTGCAATGGCGCCGGCCACAGATGCCATTGGGCCCACCCCTGCCACAAAGGATGCCTGTATCATCGACATCACTATGTCGGTCGGGTGGTCATCTGGAGTGAATGGAACAAGTGTCTTCCCAAACTCGGGATTCTTTGCAATATATCTTATTATTTCGTCACGATATTCCTTGGTACACTGGTAGGCCTTGGTCGCCAGCATCTTATCAGACCTGATGTATAGGTCACTTTCATCTACGACCACGCTATAGTTGAAAAGGTCTGTATTGTATTGTCTTCTATAATCCCGGGGATAGTCTTTCTTTTTCAAGACCCTTACCTAATAATTTAATGATAAGGCGTTTACAGGGCACACCTTTGCACACTTGCCGCACGCGACGCACTTGTTGAAATCTATGTGCAGCTCGAAGTCGTCGCGATCTATAGAGATGGCCTGGTAGGGACAGGCTGAGATACATGCTCCACAATCCTCACAGAGGTCCTTTGCCCATACGAGGTCATCGTCGAGAGATGATACAAGGACTCCGTTGTTTTTGGCTTCCTCGATGCCCTTCTCTATCTTGTCCTCATCCCCATAGAACTCCAATATGAGTTTTCCGCCTACATTGGGTTCTATCTTGGCCCTAAGGACATTGAACCAGAAATCAAAGCCCTTTACCAGTCTGTTGAAAACAAAAAGGCCTAAGATCCCTGGAGGGAACGTGAAAATGTATTTCTTTCTCATCTTTCGCACCGTTTTTTATAGCACTAATATGATAATGAAATGCTCATTTATAATCTTTCTTCCGGGACCAAGAGGTCTGTCGATTGTATTAATCCCCCCAGGAATAATATAAATAATCAACAAATTATATTGATAGGTATGACAAGCCAGGTTGCCACATTCGCTGCAGGATGCTTTTGGGGTGTTGAAGCGTCTTTCATGAAGATACATGGGGTCATATCAACCACGGTGGGATACACTGGAGGGTGTACGGAAAATCCCACATATGAGGAAGTGTGCACAGACAGGACAGGACATGCAGAATCCGTTCAAGTGGTCTTCGATCCAGAAAAGGTCAGCTATGATGGGCTACTTGATGTGTTCTGGAGTTCCCACGACCCTACAACAAGGAACAGGCAGGGGCCAGACGAGGGAACACAGTACAGGTCAGTGATATTCTATCATGACGAGGAGCAAAGGAAAGCTGCCATCAGGTCGAAGGAGATGATAGAGACCAAGAAAGGCCTCAAAGGCAGGATAGTTACGGAGATAGTGCCCCTCAAAAAGTTTTATCGTGCGGAGGATTATCATCAAAAATATTTTGAGAGGAGGGGTATCGACTCCTGTGGGATATGAAACTTGAAAAATAAACCCTCAGGCAGCCTACAAGGACGCCCTCAGGACATCCGCCCTGCGCCTTATCTCCTTCTCGTCTATCGGGAAATGGGGACCTATGTTCTCCACTACGATCGAAGATGTGCAAGTAGCGAACAGAGCGGCCTCGAAAAGGTCTTTATTGTTCCCCTGCTCAAAGATGAATCCGCCCATGTAGGTGTCCCCGGCGCCGGTGGGGTCCTTCGCAAAGGTCTTGTATGCAGGGAGCTGTATCCTCTCGGACCCGTCGTAGATAACCGAACCATGTTCGCCCAACGTGACGATGACTATATCGGGGCCCCATGAATACAGGGTCTCACAGACCTTTCCTATATCATCATATGGGTCATAGCCCGTCATTATCTTGGCCTCGTACTCGTTTGGCTTGACTATATCTATGTTGCCGACAACATCCTTGATCTGGGGATTTTCTGTCCTGACGGCCTTGCCGTCCTGTATCTTCCTGACAAATCCTTGGGGATCCAAGAACAGTTTTGCATCGGTCCTGGACCTGATGTCCGCAAGAAGCTCCAAGGATATCTCACCAAGTATCGGGCCTACAACAATATAACTTGCATCGAGATATTTTTCGGGGAAGTATGTTATGGGGTCGGCCACCCCGAGGAGATTCAGCTTTCTATCGCCGGATTCGTAATATTCCAGATGGAATCCCCCTGTTTCCCTGCTATCCTGTATCTCATGATCTATTCCAAAATGGTCAAGGTCGCCGACGAACTTGTCCCTGAAGTCCTCGCCGACACTGCCAGATATTGAGCACTTCCTTCCAAGCATCGAGAGCACTATACAGGCGTTTGTAGAACAGCCTGACAAAACTCGCCCGCCAGTATCTAGATAGGGGGTCACTATTATGTCATAAACCGGATTTCCAATAGCAGATATCATTTATTAACCTCTAACTGTCTCTTCGCATAATGCAACCTTTGAATAACGGTTATGTGAGAAAGGGCTCCGACCAGCAGCAAGGCATAATCAATGGATGATGCATACCATTTGAACAGAATACATCCCGCCATTATTATCAGCAACTTTTCCGCCCGGTCCATGAGTCCGATGTCACATTTCTCCGCCCCTTCCGATTCGGCCTTGGCACGGACATATGATGCCATTATCATGCCGGAAATGGCAACGAATCCGCTCAGGGGCCTGGCCAATCCTCCAGATACCAGTCCCGCGATCATTATGAACTCCACATAACGGTCCACGCTATGATCAAATACCTTCCCAAACACAGTGACATTTCCGGTGGCCCTGGCCACATTTCCGTCGATAACGTCCACTAGGGCCGAGATGACTATGAATATAAGGCCCCATACAACATTGCCGACATAGAAGAAGTAACCCATGATAAGTGCCGGTATCAGGGAAATCGCCGTGAAGACGTTTGGTGAGAGGCCTGTGCGTGCCATGGCCCTTCCCAGCCCAGAGAATATCGTCTGGTATTTTTCCCTATATCTGGCAAGCATGAGTAATCGTCTCTTTATTTTACAATCGTAAAATATCCAGAACCGTTTAAATGTTTTTTGCCATCCTTGATAATCCTCATGTGATCGAAGGCCACGAACTCTGGTAACTTGTCCAAGGGAAATGCCTTCACGTCCGAAGCATCGCTGCCGGCCAGGTAATTTTCCAATGTGTGATTGCACAGGTAGGCGCAAGAGACCACATGTTCCCTCGGATCCCTTTGTGGGTCGGAGTATACCCCGATCAGCACGGTGGCGAACACCACCAGTCCGGTCTCCTCCTTTATTTCCCTTATCAGGGCCTGTTCGGTGGTCTCGCCATATTCAACGAACCCTCCGGGCAATGCCCAATAAGAGGCAAAGGGGGGATTCTTTCTTCTTACCAACAATATGTTCCTGCCATCCGTCAAGAACCCGTCCACTGCCAGAGATGGCCCCTTCTTCCTTGTCATCAAAGGACGCCCCTAAAGAAAAGAGTTATCTTTCCAACTTCGGGAAGTATCCCGCTTACCTTCCCGATGACATAGGATTCATGAACACCGGAAATTCCATTTGTCTGAAAATTGTCCGCGATGGGATTATAATCACCCTTGGTCACAAAATATTTCTCCCCACCATATGTGTTGATGGAGACCACCCTGTGCACAATAGGTATGGTATCGTCACCTCTACTGAAGACTATGACATCCCCCACCTCGATATCGGCGGTATCTACATCCGTTATGAACAATATGTCTCCTTTCTCAAATCCATCGCTGTATCCATAACTCAGGAAGTCCTCCTTTGAGATGCCATATTCCAAATACTCATCATATTTTAATTCCCACCACTGGTCAAAATCGTATCCGCGATGGTCCATGCTGCCGGATATCACAACAGACACTGGATCATCCACGCCCGTGGCGACCACCAAGGATATTTGTATTATAAAATAGAGTATTATCGCCATCAAAATGCCTTTGATGATCTCCTTGGACTCCTTCCTAATGTCCGACATTATATGCTAGCAGTAGCATTGCCTAATTAATAAGTTTCGGTTATGTGGACTATCTCTTGGAGGCCTCCCCCCTGGATATTCCAGAGGCGATTATGTGACTGACCCTCAAAGGTTCGGGTATGTTGGAATGAGTGCTGGTCTTCCGTATGACCTTGCGGGCCAAATCCTCGCTGATGCCATGGACCTGGAAATAGATGCCGTTTTCCCCCATGTAGACCTCGCCGGCACGTTCCATGCACCGTATCCTCTCCTCATGGCCATGGACGTTCTTCACGGCATTGACGATATCCTCAAGATCAGGCTTTCTTTCTATGACAACCACTACAGGGAGTCCCGTCTCCTTCGATAGTCTTTCTATGTCCACCACGTTGAATCCACCAAATGTTACACCAGATAGCATTATGATCCTTAGGTCCTTGTACTTGCATCCTGTGATCATTTCAATGAGGTTGTCGGTGGCGTCCATTCCATCGATCTTGATATAAGTTGAGACCAGGCCGTCTATCCAATATCCCCCCCGGAATATGACACCTATGATGATGGTCTCGTCATCATCCTTGTTGAACGACCCGTCATCTATGCCCATTATCCTGGTCTCGGGTTTTAGCCGCATAAGACAATTTCAATAAGAAGGTTATTAATATATCTCATTGGATTGCATTCTGTGGTGTGACTATTGTACGAAAAAAAGGATGCATACTACAGGAAATCCAAAGAAGAGGGTTACAGGGCGCGGTCCGCCTACAAGTTAAAACAGATCAATAATAAATTCAGGATAATCAAGAAAGGTTCTACGGTCCTGGACATCGGCGCCTCCCCGGGCGGATGGTCGCAGGTCGCCAGTTCCATTGTCGGTCCCGAAGGGAGGGTGATAGCCGTGGACAAGGAATGGATGGACCCCCTCAAAAACGAGAACTTTACATTCATCCAGGGGGACATCACGGATGAGTCCACCATCGATAACATAATCGGCAATGTTGGCAATATAGATGCGCTCATATCTGATATAGCACCAAAGACAACAGGTATAATAGACATAGACAGGTCAAGGTCGGCAATCCTGTCCATGATGGCCCTGGACATCGGGAAAAGGTTGTTGAAACCCAAAGGCAATTTCCTTACAAAGGTGTTCCAAAGCCAGGAAAGCGAGGAACTGTTCTCCGAGATGAAAAACTGTTTCTCATATACGAAAAGGTTCAGGCCTCCCTCTACCAGAAAGAGAAGTTCAGAGATCTATCTGATCGGCAAAAACTACTTTGAAGAGAATATATGAACCAGTTCTTCATGACTGGCATCCGTTTTAAATCCCGTAGGTTTGAAATGTGTCCTTGAAGCCTCAAATCCATTATCTATGATCTTTTCCAATATCGCGTTCATTGCCGGCACATGTATTTTCAAATGTGAAAACAGGTTATGCGAATCCCAGAAGAATGGAACATCCACTTCCTCCATGAGAAGTGAGATAAAGGAACGGACCCTCGTCTCATCGTGCAACGCCGCCGTTTCCAAAGAGCCCAACATGCCGCATAGGGCCTCTTTGTCATTTATCCTGCCCCCCCATACGGGATGGGCAGCCCTTAGCTTCCCCCCACAGCCGCATTCGCATTGTATCCTACTGCTGAAAAATCTGTTCAAACATTTGTCACAATAATAAATAAACCCCAGATTGGCTATTGAAGTGTCTGCCCTTTGTTTTCCTTTCTCTAGGTCTATGTGCGTCCTCATATAATGGTCTTTGAAAAAAGAGACCCTTGGAACGATGCCATAGTCCCACGATGCGGCCTGCCTCGCAATGTATCCTATAAGTATCCTGAGCCCAATTTCATGGCAAAAACCGGTCATGAGGGGGTGGGCGGAATATTTTCTCAGGCAAGCCTTTTTTGAGGATCCACAAAGGGCTGCCGTGTCGGTGGCGGTCACAAGAAGCGTTCCTGTCTTCCCAAACATACCGAATGCGGGATGAACATATCTAACCGGCGCCCCAAAGGGATCTATATCTATTATGTCATATTTACCTTTGATCAAGTTGAAATCCATGTTGAGAGATTTGATGTCGACCTTGTTGAGTGAGGAATTCCTCTTGATCAGTTCATATGCCTTAGGATTGATATCGTTGGCTGTGACATTTGTAAAACCGCTCAGGGCGTATCTTATAGGACGTATTCCAGTTCCCGCCATGCCACAGAGTATCGAAGAATCAAATGATTTTTGCATTATATATAGTAAAGATATGTCCCTATTGAAACTCATTAAAGGGTTATAAAAAACTTCATTTCTAGAGGTCACTTTTTCATAGTCTGGAACAAAGAAATTTACATTAGACTCTGAAACATCTGCCACATGAATCCCTCAAATGACATCCATCATATCGTTGAGCTTGGATTGAATCTGTTGAAGCCTTGACTTGGCAATGTCCATCAACCCCTGATCCAAATACGCCTCATCGCTGCTAAATGATCTAGCATAGAAAGCATATAACTCATCGAAACGCTCTCGGTATATGAAGTAATTATCCTTATTTGACGGATCGAGTTCATCGAAAAACTCATCGACCCATTGAACAAAGTTGACAAGAAGGCTGTTCTTGATATTGATGGTTTTTTCTTGAAATGATACAAAAGAGTCCAATTCCTCATTTGCGGCAGGGGGGCGTTCCTCTAAGGTCTGTTGTACGCCTTCACTGCCCAGATCGATAGAAGAAGGCGCCCCTTCGTCTTCTGTGAACTGTTCTGAGGCCCTTTTTATTGCAGAGACATTCTTCTTTGGCTTTTCTTTTGGTATGTAAGTTTTATTTCCGTTTGACCTAGCATGGACAAACAAGGCCAAGAATATCAATAATAGGGCAAAGCCACCCCCACCATATAAAAGATATTTTCTATCTATGTTAAAGGTACTATTCGACGGCGGCGTTGTGGGTACGGGTGTTTGGAGATTCAGAAATTGTTGTGCGATTGCAATATTCTGATCACATAACGACACCTTCTCAGAATCTGAGTAATCCTCATAAATATCCTTGGCATATTGGTATTTAGATATTGCAAGCTCGTAATTTTGATTGTTCAGCGCACTAGTGGCCTCGCTGTAATAATTGGCAGCCAGTATATAATCATTGCATTTGTTTATCAAGACATCGATATCAGACACCACTTCATCCTCTTCCAGGGAACTGTATCCTGTCTTAACGTATCCCAATAATGTAAGAGCGGAAGCATAGTCATTGGCAGACATCAATAAGAGGGCGTCGTCATAATCGGATTGTAGGGAGGGGTAAAGCTCACATTTCTGAATCTGTGAGTTACAATATGAAACCTTTGCGTCATCCGATAGAAAGTCAAAATTGGTCAAGGCAGATTGGTACTGTTCCTTGGCAAGAACGTAACTCCCCTCAGAATAATAGTCATCGGCACTGGATAAATCAGCGTTGGCCTCAATATATTTATCACATTTGATTATTCTTTGAGAGCACGTAATCGAATTGTAAACGTCTCCCAAATCATCATATATCTCCTTTGCACTTTCATAATAATATTTAGAAGTATCATACTCTTCCAAATCAAAATAACGTTCGGCATTAAGATAAAAGGTTTCTGCAGATGCCCTTAAATTGTCATCATATACTAATGCCTCGTTTATCTTAGAGGAATAATATGCGAAAGTTTTTAGACCTCGAAGAATGGCATATGGTTCATCGGTTAGATGTTCAGCTAATTCATCGTATATCACAACAGTGGGCAATTCCTCGATATCGTAAAGATTGACCAATGTCGTCTCTCCGTTATCTAAATTCAAACTTATAATATAGACAGATGTACCATAATAATCTTCAATATCGTCCATTATATCATCGCTAGTTGAACAATCAGCGCATGTAGAGTCCCAAAAATAGACCATTATGACAAGACCATTTCCCAATGCATTTTCAACATTGCTTGAAGAATCAGTGGCAGTTGTATATTGAAAAGACGATAACATCAATAACATCATCAAAACAACAGTGATGAGCCAACAACTGCGCATAATATAGATATATATAAAAATTATAAAAAGGTTTTTACTTCTATGAAAGAGGAAAAAGAGAAGAGAATGGTGGGGGTCTACGCATCCAAATTTGTCAAAGACGGACAGGTCATCGGACTTGGCACTGGAAGCACCGTTGCATACTTTGCAGAGGCGTTGGGTGAAAGGATTCTCAATGGAGAAAGTTTTCTTGCTGTTCCAACCTCATATCAATCAATAGATCTATGTAAAAAATATGGAATTACCTTAACAACGCTGGATGAACACCGCCCAGAATGTGCATTTGATGGTGCCGATGAAGTGGATAAGAGCAATAATCTTATCAAGGGGCGTGGCGGGGCCATGACTCAAGAAAAGATAGTAGACTATTATTCAAATGAATTCTTTGTTCTTGTGGATAAATCAAAACTAGTTAAGATACTAGGTTCTAACTTTCCTCTACCAATTGAAGTGATCCCCAAGGCCATAAAACCGGTTATAGATAAATTATCCGAAATGGGGAGTCCCATGGTAAGGCCTGCAATAAATAAGGACGGTCCAGTGATTACCGATAATGGTAATTTTATCGTTGACCTAAAAACAATAATAAAAAATCCAAAAGAAATGGAAATTAATATAAATAATATACCAGGGGTCGTGGAGAATGGCATTTTTACACGAAAATGTAAAATAATAGTGCCAAATGACAACGACATCATTGATGTTATTTAACATCAATAACATCACCGTTTATAATTAATTAGAAAATTGTCTTTTTTTTTAGATTTAATCAATAATTATAAATTATTCGATAACATCATCGAAAACTATTTATTATATCATATATTACTATACCTCATGGGATTACTATCTGCTCTTGGATTGAAAAGAAATGATGACAAGCTAGAACAAGAAATCACAAAATTGAAGGAAACTGTAGAAATACAAAGTCAACAGAATATTGAAGGAATAAGAAATGATATAAGATCTCTGTTTTCAGAAGTTCAGAATATAAAGACTGGACTCAAGGACTGTTCATCAGGGATTGAGAAAAGTGAATTTAAAATATCCAAACTAGCCGAAAAGATGGTAGAAATCGAAAATAATATGCTAAAAGTTGTATACAGAGACGAAATCGACTTAATAAAGAAAGAATTCGATTATATACAGGAAGATATTAAAAATATAAAAGAATCACAAGCGAAAATCACTGATAAAGTGATTAATTTTGCCTTAGATAAAGGCAAAAGTACCAATGTTGAACCCTCAGAAAGTGTGATTTTAGAACCATTAACCGATTTTGAAAAAGAAGTCCTTTCAGAATACAAAAATGATATCACTTCGGACGCCATAGTTAAGGATACTGGCATGTCCAAAGGGCACATTTCAAGAACTCTGAAAGGCCTCTATAAGAAAGGATATCTTTCCAGAAAGAGAAAAGGTAAAGAATATATATATTACAAAAAATGATAAGAATGACATCGATGATGTTATTGTGATATCATTGATGTTATAATACATCATCAAGAATTGTTATCATTTTTTTTCTCATATTTTGAAATGTACGTTCACTTTCACTTTCTTTGGCATCCTTCAATAATTCGAGCAATTCGATGTAAATATCGATGGATTCAACCGGGATCAGGTTCGCGTATATACCTAAAATGAAGGTGGCCATTGACTTGTCGATGTTGGCTTTTGCTAAGCGAATGTTATCCGATATCGCTTGTTTTGTAACTAAACGGTGCTCAGCAATGTCTTGTACTGTCACAGAATCTCCAAATTCCTTGTTCCAAATATAAGAAACGTAATCTTTTAGCTGTATTTTACTAAAAAAACTGATTTTCATTAATTTATTAGCAAAATAATCAGAATCTAACCATTTATCTATATAATTATATGAGTATTTCATGAAATCATCCAAGTCAAGGCATTTTACTTGACAAGTATATTTCAGAAGACTATTTAAATATTATCATAATCTTATAGTTATATAATTTTCAATATACTAGGTATGTGAATTCTATGAAGAAGGTTTATCTTAATTGGACTAAGGTGGACGAAGCCATCTGGACTCTAAAGGATGAGATATGGAAAGAATTCGTTCCAGACATCATTGTTGGTGTGGCCAGGGGCGGACTAATACCTGCAGTGAGACTATCACATATAACAAACAACACTTTGATGAGAGTTGTAGATGTCAAGTTTTATACAGATATAGAAAAAAGAACTGAAAAACCTACCATTACTGTCCCTTTAACTGAAAATATCACTGATCTCAACGTTTTAATCGCTGATGACGTAGCAGATACAGGAAAAACGTTAGTAGAGGTCAAAAAACACATTAAATCATTAAATCCTAAGAAAATTAAGGTGGCCGTTATAGCAAAAAAGCCTCAAAGCATAATTGATCCAGACTATTATGTATTTGAAACGGACAAGTGGATTATATTCCCCTGGGAAAAGATGCCCGTTGAAAGGGGAAGTGGAGAAATGGTATGACAAGGTTATTTGTAGCGATAAATCTAGACGATGAAATAAAAAAGACCATTGTGTCCATAGATGATCTATTTTCAAAAAGTAGCATAAATGCAAAATTCACATCCCCTGAAAATATGCACATGACTTTGAAGTTTATTGGTGAATGGCCCTTCAATGATGTTAATGATGTCATCGATATCCTCAATGATGTCAAGACATCATTCAAGCCTTTCAATGTCGATTTCGAAGGAATTGGGGGATTCCCAAATGATCATGCTCCTCGTATCATATGGGTTGGTGGAAAATCAAGGACATTGGTCGATATGGCAGGTAAAATTGATAAAAATCTATCAACGTTGGGTATAAAAAAGGAAAATAGGCCCTTCTCCTCCCATATAACCTTGGCAAGGGTAAAAAATATCTTGAATAGAGATGATATCATTAACATCATTCATGCCAATAAAGATGTCGCCATAGGCAGCCAACATGTCACGGAGTTCTGTCTCAAGAAAAGTGAATTGACCCCAAATGGGCCAATATATTCTGATGTGGAGGTATTTACCCTATGAACATGGAAGAGGTCTTAAGATTAATAGTCCCTGATCAGGAAGAAAAGGAAGAGGCCCTGAAAAAATATGGAGAAGTATCTGACTACATAGAAAAGAGATTCGGAAGAGAAACCATCCTAGTGGGGTCGGTTGCCAAAGATACCTTCCTAAAGGGAGACAAAGACCTTGACATATTCGTTTACTTCAATATTGATGAAAAACGCGAGGAGATGGAGAAAGAAGCCCTGCTGATTGGCAAATCGGTGTTTGAACATTTTGGGAATGAATACCAAGTTGAATATGCCGAACACCCTTATGTATCGGGGATCGTCGATGGATATGATATAGAGATCGTGCCCTGCTACAAGATCAAGAATGCTCACAACATAATCTCAGCGGTAGATAGAACGCCATTCCATTTGTCATTTGTCAAAGACCATCTGAGAGACTGCCAGAAAGATGATGTCAGGCTGCTCAAAAAATTTTTAAAGGCACAAAAAATGTACGGCGCCGACTCAAAGGTCAATGGATTCTCGGGATATCTATGCGAACTGTTGATAATACATTATGGTTCCTTCGAAGGATTGGCAAGGTCGGCCATTAATTGGGAAGTAGGGGAAACGATAGAGTTTTTAAGGCCAGTCAATGTGTTTAAAGACCCCCTGATCATTATTGATCCCGTTGATCCAAATCGCAATGTGGCTTCCCCGGTATCCTTGGACACGTATTCAAGATTCGTGCTGGAATGTAAGAGATACTTTGACACGAAGGACGAGGGCATGTTCGCAGGGCCCGAGATGGGTTATGAACCCATTGAAGGCGGCAGGTTGATCGTCATCCAGGTCGATATGGACGTGCTTGAAGATATTTTTTATTCCCAATGTAGAAAGTTTCTTGCCACAATCAAAAGGTCCTTCAAGAGCGAGGGATTCACTTTGTATAGGTCAGGCATATTCTCCAAAGGTCTCGTGCTGGACATCGAGACTGGGGACCTGCCTACCATAAAGAAACACATGGGGCCAAGGATTGGCAATGTGGAGAACATGCAAAGATTCCTTTCGAAGAATAGATGCGTCTTTGCAGAGGGGGGACATCTCTTCTCCTTCAGAGAGAGAAGATACAATGATGTCATTGATGTCATCAATGATATTATAAAAGATAAGGTAGGGATGGGAAATCATCTTAAAAAGGCAAATTTAAAAATATTATCAAAAGAAAGTGCATATTTATCTATAAAAGATGAAATTATTTATTATTAAAGAGTAATTACCTCATCGGATGCACAATCTAATTTAGTATATATATTATCTCCATTATAATAGATGTATATGGTGTCAATGATGTCAGGAAGGTCAAAGTACAATGTAAGGCCATCTATGTTTTCCTCGCTTGTTATCGTCACTAAAAGCTCGTTGAGGGATTCCTTATAATCAACTTCAATCCCAGAAAGCATGTTGTACCATTCCAGATATTCATGGATTGTTGGCATCCATATGTTATTCTCGTTTGCATGCTCCAAGAACCGCTCCATCATCTCCAACGCCTCGTATCTTCCAGTTATCTCATTGACTGCCATCAATCGCGGCAGATGCGTGAAGACCAAGAAGGGGGTTCCTTTCTTCAGGCAGGCATCGAATCTCGTTGTCAGTTCATGGTATACTGTTGAAGAGTTCTCAGGTGTGACATCCCAAAAATAATCCTCTGGAAAACAGGGGATCTCGATGATGTCAATATCATCACCAAAAAAAGGATGGAAAGTGTCCTTTGGATTGTATGGAAAAACATTGAATATGGAAGCTGAGGAACAATATTGGAATCCCGCCTCTTCCAAAGCCTTGTAAGTATTGGTATTTTTCCAGAAGGAGGGCGGCCTGAACCCGTATATCTCCCCAAATAGGGACTCAAGATCCTCTTTCCCACTGCTTATTATGGAAAGTTGCTCATCGTACGACTTTCCCTTCAACTCCATGGTTGGATAGTGTATATATCCATGAAGGGCCATCTCGTCTCCCTGAGACAGGGCCTCGTTCAGGGCTTCGATCAATTCCTGGTTCTGAGACAGCGTTCTTTCCTCTCCGCCGTATCTGGGTATTATGAAATATGTCACGTCGGCCTGATATTTTTCCGTAAGTTCCATAATCATCTGGATCTCTTCAGCAGAGGTCATATAGGAAACATCGTCAATCGTCAATATGGCGACGCCTTCGTTTCCGGAGGGGAATCTACCTATAGAACAATATTCGTTGTCTAGGTCAAATGGGTCCCAATAAGATGAGAAAGGAGAAAAGTATCTTTGGACATTGATCGTGTAAAGATAAGAACTAACTAAAATTATTAGGAACAGAATAAACAGGTATCTTCTCCTTATCATCACTTTCACTTTGATAGATTGCTGAGGGCAACAGTATATAGCGCTATTAGCAAGTCCTGATTCTCCTCTGCATCTCCGACCAGCGCCGATGCCGCGATCTGTTTGAGGGCGATGCACTTTATCATTGCCATCCTAACGGATTCGGTCTCGTTGTCCTTGAGCTTTATACCATTAAGGTCGAATATATGCTTGATGTTCTGCCTGTCGGTCTCTGCAATTTCATCTGGTGTCATTTCCATTTATAAGTCACCTTTTGCCTTAGGTATCCTCTGGGTTATATTAAATTTTTCCATAAGATTTTTAAATTCTGCAAAACGGGTTACTTCAGCCGTCGGGATACTATTAATAAATTATTTATTGTGTAGTTCTCATACTGTGTGGAGAAAATGCTTTCTTTAGGAACGTCATTCTATGAGCTCATAGGGGCAATAGCCTTGATCCTGATAGTTTTTACAATATTATTGATAGTGTTCGGATTGATACAGCTCATGATCTCCATGAGGATAAACAAGTTCATATTTCCTAATCTTCAGTCTTTTCTGGTGGATACATTCTATTCCGTGTTTGAGAGCGCCTTCGGCATTTTCAATGTTCCCTCCGACGTGTTGGAAGAGTGGAGCATAACTCTCAAGAATCATGCGAACCGGGAGCACTTCATCAAGGTCCCGGTTTCTAAAAGGATAGTGGTGTTGCCCCAATGTCTTAGATCCATAAACTGTCCAGCGAATCTGTCTGCAAAGGATGGCATTCGATGTCTTGATTGCGGGAGATGTATGATAAAAGAGTTCAGGAAAAGGGCAGAGGAGCTTGGCTACAAGGTCTTCGTGGTCCCTGGAGGGACCTTTGTAAAACGGATCATCAAGAAAGAAAGGCCCGAAGCCGTGATAGGTGTCGGTTGCTTTCCCGACCTCGTGGAGGGGATGAAGATATCAAAACGGGCCGGTATAGCATCCCAAGGAGTGCTGTTAGAGACCAGCGGGTGCATCGAGACCATCATAGAATGGAGCAAATTGTATGAAAAGTTATATCTTGGATTAGATATAAATAAGGAGGTCATCGCTTGAGAAGGTTAGGATTGTGTCTTGTCCTGATCATAATATCCTTTTCACTCATCTATGTTGGTGCCATGGAACAGGACGTTAAAAGATCACGGAACATATCTTCAGCCCTCTGCCTAGCATGTCTGGGCATAACGAACACGTTCGAGGATAAGCTCATCATCGACGACCTTACGCGCATCCAATATTCTGGAATCGACAATGATGTCACCATCTATATCTATTCCACTGAGACCTGCACCACCTGCCCCCATGTGATAGAGATGTGCGAAGAGATGGAGAAGTTCTCAGATAGGATAACTGTGGAAGAGATAAAGCTGGAAGAGGACGAAGAGAAGTTCTATGAGATGGCAAACGAATACGGTGTCGAGGTCAGCCAAGGGGTGCCTTGGATAACAATAGACAATGGCACTGAAACAATCACATGGAGATATGAGGAGTATCTCGATGGGTATCCCAAGAACAATGATCCAAGATTCATTACGCAAGTTATCGACATGGTGATAAAGTTTGGAACGGCGTAGGATAAAGAGAATGGCATCCGTCTTTCTAACAAAGACGGCCCTCATGGCTGGCCTTATCATTATGGTCAGCATGCCCATTCTTAGCTTGCTAAACATAGTGGAAACGGCCGTCTACTCGATAAACGTCCTAGTGCCGGCATATGTGGGGTTCGTCATTGTATTGGTCGCCGTCACCAAAATCTTCAGAAAGAGACGTTCTTTTTTCCAGATGTCTTTCCTTGGGGCGTCCGTGCTCGCTGTTCTCGCCGCCGTTGATATGGTCTACGATCCAGCCTTAACTGAACTTAGTGCGGTCAGGGGCACCATATTCTTCCTGTTAATAGTTGCCTTCGTCTCGTTCCTCATCCTTATAGCGTTTAAATCGTTGTCCAACAAAAGACGGGTATACCAGTCCTTCTCATTGGTATTGTTTAATCTCGGCGCATTTGGGATAGTTGTCAAGCACCTGGTTGCTCCCGGGCTCAACTGCTATGCTTGCCCTTGGGCAAGCGCTGGATGCCCAATAGGCCTATTACAGAACTGGATCATTATGGGAGAAGTACCGTATTATCTGATCGGGAGTTCGATGGCCGTGTTCACTCTCTTTGGGAGGGCGTTCTGCGGTTGGGCCTGCCCCTTTGGTTTCCTACACGATATCATGGACACGATTACCTCAATAAGATTCGGTAGAAAAGATATCAATAAGTTGCTGAGGGTAAAGAGCAACGACCCTTGGAAAGACAGGGCGGGTGTCCTGAGCTACCTCACAAGGTCCATCGTGCTGATTGTGCTGATTGTGGCCGCCTGGAATTATTCGGCAACGTGGTTTTGCAAGCTATGCCCCGCAGGATTTATAGAGGCCGCCCTGCCATACAGGCTGAGCCATACCGTGACACCAGATCCGCTTTATGTCTTCAGGGTCGTGATATTCTTCTCCCTCATGATGATAACGCTGATAATATCGAGATTTTGGTGTAGATATTTCTGCCCATTGGGGCACCTGGCAGGCCACTTCAACAGGGTTTCCATGTTAAGGTTAGAGCTGGATGAGGAAAAATGCAACAATTGCGGGCTTTGCGGAAAGGCATGCCCCATGGACTTGAAGCCAGATTTCTTCCTGAAAAAGGAAAGGGAACCCGACAGTGACGTGTTCACAAAGGTCAAGAACATGATCAAGAAAGAACGCTCGAACTGCATCCTTTGCGGCGAATGCGTAGAGAAGTGCCATCATGATGCCCTGAAACTCACTTTCCTGCCCTCTGCTGCCACCGGAAGCATAAAGATGGCACAGAACATAAGGGACAAGTTCCTAGGTGAGATAGAGAGCTCTGGCAACAAGCTCATCAAGAACGTTCAGAGCGAACTCGGGCCGAAACCGGAAAGGGCATCGCCCCTGTCGGACGATGATGGTGAAGCTCAGAGGTGGGAGAAGGGCATGGGGCGAACCCCCTACCCAAGAAGGACTGTTCAGAAACCTGGGAGCGGTGCCTATAACTGGCCTTTCCCCGTGTCCATCTATGTTATATATAAGTCCGTGACCGAGATCCCTAAGATGGTCGATCATCTGAAATCGAGTCCAGGGTATTCTGTCAGGTTCATGGGGATCTTTGAAGATGACAGATATTACAAATTCTATAATTCTGTGTACAATGGGTTCATCGAAACGCCGATCATATACGTCAACGGGCAGCTATATCTCGGTAATCTAGAAGACAGCAACGAGCTGTTGCAATTCGTTGAAGATGTCCAGGACACCTACAAGGATATATACATCTATTGTAATTCCGATAATTGCATGGAAGGACCAAATAGCAATCTCCTGAGAAACGCTATCGGGGACATGTTGCTAACACGGGGCGAACAATATCCATTGACCTTGTTCAGGACCGAGTCGCCGGGGGCTCTGATATCCGCATGCCTCCCCGGGACGCTATATGCCTTATATGGGAAGAGTTCCCATTCAAGCAAAAAACTCTCAGATTATATCAGATACAAGGTCAGCGAACATGACGAGAAAGAGCTTGATTCTTTCGCGAACATACCGATGACCAGAATAGAGCTCTACATGAAAAAGGACGACGATCTCTCCAACGAACTTTTGAACATCGTGGCGAAGGCTTCCTACCATTCAGGCGGGAAATTGAGATTCAGGATCACAGAATGGGACAATAGCATTCCATCAATGGTCATCAACGGCAACGAACTTCCAAAACGATACTATCCTACATCATACAATACCCTATTGATGATGATACGAAAATATGGTAGAATGTGACCGATATTGGACAATATGTCAAAAATGACAATGTTTATAAATTTAGTAAGATATTGTTCAATGGCGATAAAACCATGAAAAGGACCAAAGTCATAATCCTTGGGGCCGCGGGTAGGGACTTCCATAACTTCAATGTTTTCTTTAGGGATAATCCATCCTATGAGGTGGTGGCCTTCACGGCGGCACAGATCCCGGACATAGAGAAAAGATATTATCCAAAGGAGCTCTCGGGCGAGTTATACCCTAATGGAATACCCATACATCCGGAAGATGATCTTGAGGAGTTGGTTAGCAGATACGGGGCCGAAGAGGTGATAATGGCATATTCCGATCTTCCTCATGAGAAGGTGATGCAGCTTGGCTCCAGGGCCCTGGCCGCGGGTGCAGACTACAGGCTGATGGGACCGGGGTCCACGATGTTGAGGTCCAAGAAACCCATAATCTCGGTATGTGCCGCCAGAACCGGCAGCGGGAAGAGCCAAGTGTCCAGGAAACTGGCGTCCATCCTCAAGAGGATGGGACTCAAGGTGGTTGTCATCAGGCATCCGATGCCATATGGTGTTCTGAGAAAGCAGGCGTGCCAGAGATTCGAGACATATGCCGATCTCGAAAAAAACGAATGCACGATAGAGGAGAGGGAGGAATATGAACCCCATATAGACATGGGCACGATCGTCTATGCGGGAGTTGACTATGGACTAATTTTGGCAGAGGCCGAGAAAGAGGCAGACGTGATAATATGGGACGGAGGGAACAACGATTTTTCATTTTATCGCTCTGACCTGTACATTGTTGTGGTCGACCCCCTGCGCTCTGGGAACGAACTGACATACTATCCCGGGGAGACGAATGTCAGGATGGCAGACCTATGCATCGTGAACAAGGTGGACACCGCCTCCGGCGATGAGGTGCTGAGGGTGATCAACAACATCTACAACCTCAACCCCCGGGCAAGGATAATCGAGGCCGCATCCCCGATATCCGTGGACGACCCGTCCCTGATCAAGGGAAAGAGGGTGTTGGTGGTGGAGGACGGACCTACGATCACGCACGGCGGCATGAAGTACGGAGCAGGTTACATCGTGGCGAGGAAGTACGGCGCCAAGGAGATAGTTGACCCAAGACCTTATCTGGTGGGGTCGTTGGAGCGGACGTTTAAGAAGTACCCCCATATAGAGAACGTCCTGCCTGCCATGGGATACAGCGAAGAACAGGTAAGGGACCTGCAGGAGACCATCCGCAACGTGAAATGCGACACCGTCGTCGCAGGGACCCCCATAGACTTGGATAGGATAATGGAAATAGGGAAACCCCATGTGAGGGCGCATTACAGGCTCGATGAGATCGGCGACCTGAATCTGGAAGATGTCGTGCGGGAACTATTCAAAAACAAGGGATAGGGGATTGTTCATCCCCCTTGTACATTTTCCTGTTGATCGGATATCTTCAGCGGTAGCGGGCTCGGAAGACCAAGTTCCCTTGCCATGGTCATCGTTATCAGCATGCTTCGCTGTGTCATCTGGGTCAATATCTCTGTGGAAATTTCCTTCGGGAGATTGTTGCTCTTCCATGAGGCCAGTATGTTCTTCCTGACATCCTCGTTTGCCTGATACAGGACAGTCCCATCGACCCTTATGTTACCAAGTGCGGGATCGTAATTAGTGTAGTATTCGAAAGAGAACTCGACTACCTTTACCTTGCCCGTGCCGCTGGTCATCTGACTCTCTGATACGGAGAGAATCCTTGGGGACGACCCTATCCTTACAGGCCCGTCAATCTTAGCGTTTTCATTTCTGGACCCTTCGATCTTGTTTACCTTAATACCTATAATAGCCATTATTTCACCTATTCGTTGTAAATTTCTCAAAACTATTTAAATATAGCGGTATATAAAAAATAATGCCTATTTCCGTTCCCGGCCAACATAAAACCGGGGAACATCCGACAAATAGGAGGGTGAACTTCCCTTTTTGGAGTATAATTATAAACTTTCAATTTATATAGGAATTATGTCCAGTGACGACGATGGCCCCGACCCGCTTACCATACTCTACGTAGATGACGAAGAGGAATTCCGGGAACTCACAAAACGATATCTCGAGCGCAAGGGCGATGTCATCGTGCACACGGCCGCATCTGCCGCCGAGGCGTTGAACATGCTTCGAAAACGTTCATATGACGCGATCGTGTCCGACTATCAGATGCCAAGGATCGACGGTGTGGAATTTCTTAAAAAGCTCCGCTCCTCCGGAGACAACAGCCCGTTCATCCTATTTACCGGCAAGGGCAGGGAAGATGTGGCGGTAGAGGCCTTTGAGAGTGGTGCCGACCACTATCTGCAAAAGGGGGGAGACCCGCGACCGCAATATGCGGAACTCCTGCACAAGGTGCACCAGACCGTGAGATTGAACAAGGCGAAGCATGCGCTTTGGGAAAGCGAGAAGCGCTATCGAAGATTGTTTCAAGAAACCCCCCTGGGCATAATCAACTATGACACCCATGGCACCATACTCGATTGCAACAAGAGATTTGTGGAAATAGTTGGTTCTTCAAAAAAGGAACTGTTGGGCCTCAACATGATAAACGACCTTGTTAACAAGGACGTGATAGAAGAGATCAAGAAATCCCTGAAGTCTGGAAAGGGGTATTACGAAGGTTTGTATACCTCCATGACGGCAGGCAAGACCACGTCATTAAGGGCGATTTTCAAAGGCATAAAAGATACCAACGGAAGGATATATGCAGGATTGGCGCTTATAGAGGATATCACAGAAAGGTCAAAGATAGAGAAGGACCTGCGGGAGAGCGAAAGGAAGTACCGTACCATAATCGAAAAGACCCCAGTGGGCCTTCTTAAATTCAAAATGTCCCCGGAAGGCATTTTTTATCCCGCCTTCATCAGTAACAATATCGCCTCCTTCACCGGCGTTTCCACAAGTGAGGCATATGAGGATATCAACAATCTGATAGAGCATATACACCCTGATCACCGTGATATGATCTACAACAAGATGAAACATGCAGAGCATAACATAGGATATGACGAGTTCACCATCGCATGCAATGCAAAGGATGGCCTGAGGTGGCTCGATGTGCGTGTTACCCCATCAAGGGAGGAAGACGGGACCCTTGTCTGGGACGTGGTCTTCATGGACATCACGGAACGGAAGAACGCCGAGGAAAAGTTATCATCACTGGCCACAGAATACGAGACCGTGTTCACAGGCACCCAAGATTCGATGTTCCTGGTGGAGGTTGTCAGTGATGGGTTCAGGTATATAAGGACGAATAAGTCGCACCAGGAAAGCACGGGGTTTACTCTCGATGACATTATGGGAAAGACCCCACAGGAGCTCTTGGGCAAGCGCATGGGCGATGTCATCGCGTCCAACTATCGGCGCAGCATAGACACCAAGGGTCCAGTGACCTATAAGGAAACGCTTGATCTGCCAGCCGGGAAGAAGATATGGAGAACAACGTTGACGCCTGTGTTCGAGAATGGAAGAGCCAGATATATAGTGGGCTCAAGCCAGGATGTCACAGAACACGAGAATGCGCTGGAGGCCCTTGCACAGACGGCCGATAGGCAACAGGTGCTGCTTGACAACATCGACATGCAGGTCTGGTACATGACCGATGAACATACATATGGTATGGTGAACGAGGCGCATGCGGCCTTCTGCTGTATGCGTAAAGAGGACCTGGCATATAAGGATATACGCGAGGTCTGTCCGAAGGACATATCAGGGTTCTTTCAACAATCCATTGAAAAGGTGTTCTCAACCGGCATAAGGGAGAGGGGGGAGGTCTGGGTGACAAACAAATCTGGAGAGAAACGTCTCCTGCTGATGACCAAATCGCCCAAGGCCAACGCCAACAGTTCGGTGAAATATGTGATCTGTACTGCGGAAGACATAACTGAGTACAGAGAGGCGGAAGAGAACGCCAAGGCCAGCGAGATGAAGTACAGGTCGCTTGTCGAGAATCTCAACGATGTCGTTTACATCCTCAATGAAAAAGCGGAAGTGGCCTATATCTCGCCCAACATAGAGGCGATAGGCGGATACCCGGTGTCAGAGATCCTGAACAAGAGCTTCATCAATTTCGTCCATCCCGAAGACAGGATCAATAGGACAGAACAATTTCTGAAGGTCCTCTCTGGTGTCAATGAACCTACCGAATACAGGTTTTTGAAAAAGGATGGCAGTATCGTTTGGGTGAGGACTACCGCCCGACCGATCGTCAAGGGGGGCCGTGTGGTCGGGGTACAGGGAGTGATAATAGATATCACAGAAAGAAAGTATGCTGAACAGGCACTGAGGGAAAACGAAATCAAGTATCGTACCCTTTTCGAGGATTCCAGAGATGCAATATGGTTCACATCGTCCGAGAACCGTGTCATGGAAGCAAATTCTGCGGCCTTCAAGCTTCTTGGTTACCCCAGGAAGGAGTTCATCGGGATAGATGCCAAACGCCTGTATGCCGAACCTTCTGACCGGGAGAAGTTCCTCGAGCGCATCCTCGAGAACGGTTTCGTGAAGGACTATGAGGTAAGGCTCCGACACAAGGACGGGAGCGTTGTCCTCTGCGCATTCACGTCGCACGTTTGGAGAAACGAACAAGGCGACATACTTGGTTACCGTGGCATCGTCAGGAACATCACGGAGAGCAGGCGCGCAGAAGAGGCGCTGAGGGAGAGCGAGGAGAAATATCGCCTTATCACTGAGAACACTGCCGACAACATAAGCTTGCTGGACTTTTCACTAAGTGTCGTGTATACCAGTCCCTCGATAGAGAAGATACGCGGCTATTCAGTTGATGAGTCTGTGGGACAGACGATAGACGACATAATGACACCAAGATCCAGAGAGGATGTCCTGGCCCTTTTCTCTGAACAGATGATGCTAGAGTCGTCCGGCACTGCCGATCCAAATCGTTCCTTCACCATCGAGGTGGAGGAATATCACAAGAACGGCTCTATCGTGGATGTGGAGATCACCCTCTCTTTCATGCGTGACGCGGATGGCAGGCCGACCGGCATAATCGCCGTGTCCCGAGACATAACCGAGCGCAAGCGCGCCGAGAGGGCATTGAATCACGCCAATAAGAAACTCGCCATACTTTCAGGCATCACCAGGCATGACGTGAACAACAGGCTTACGGCGCTCATGGGGTACCTGGAGCTCTCGCTGTGCACGGTGTCCGATGGGGCGCTACGCAAATACCTAGAAAGGGTGAAGAACGAGGCGCTGACCATACGCGAACAAATAGCGTTTACCAAGAAATACGAGGAAATAGGGGGAATGGATCCCAACTGGCAGGACATCTCCGGGCTCTTCACATCGCTCCCGCTCCCGGAAGGAACCGAGAAACCGAGATCCTGCAAAGGTATCCTAGTCTATGCAGACCCCATGCTGAAGCAGGTCTTCATCACCCTCCTTGACAACTCCCTCCGTCATGGCCAGACCGTGACCAAGATAACCCTCAGGTGCGGGGAAACGGATGCCGGCCTTTTGGTATATTGGGAAGACAACGGCATAGGCATCCCCGAAAGCGATAAGGAACGTATCTTCGAGCGGGGATATGGGACCAATACGGGGCTCGGCCTTTTCCTCGCCAAGGAGATACTCGAGATCACTGGCATCTCGTTCAGGGAGACCGGGATTCCCGGGAAGGGCGCCAGATTCGAATTCCTGGTGCCCAAGGGCCAATATCGCATGGTTGATAATGCCCCTGGTCGATGACATCCACCATTTTCATCAGACTTGTGTTGCACGGCGGTGTCAAACGCGAAGCGCGACGATAAAACTTATCTACATCTTGGGACATCTTTTCCACATGTACAATTCCTTGTCTCGATTGGTCTCTGCCTTCGGTGTCGCCGGGCACGAGGAGGATGTTAGAAAGGTCATACTGGACGAAGGGTCTTTTTCCGATTACCGCGTGGACAAGATAGGAAATCTAATATGTAGGAATACCTATGATGACTCCGCCCCCTCAGTTCTTCTCGACGCCCATATGGATGAGGTGGGGTTCATTGTCAGGTACATCGATGATGCGGGTATGATCTATGTGAATGCCGTTGGGGGAATAGATTCCCGCGCGCTGATAGGAAAAGAACTTCTGATCAGAGGCGAGGAGGACCTCGTTGGCATCGTCGCCAACATTCCGCCCCATATGTCAAAGGACAACAAGGTGCCTGGAGTCTCCGAGCTACAGGTCGATACAGGACTGACCAAGGAGGAGTTGCAGGACATTGTGAGGATCGGCACCCCTATCGGATATGTGCCGCACATGGAGCGGCTGGGCGGAACGGCGGTGTCAGGGAAGGCTTTTGACAATAGGGTGGGCTGCCTGGCCCTATGCGAACTCTCCAAGAGACTAGGGGACAAACGCAATGTGACATACCTTTTCTCAACACAGGAAGAGGTGGGGACAAGGGGAGCCACGGTGGCCCTTAAGGATATCTCCCCGGACATCGCCATATGCGTCGACGCCACCCAGGGGGACATGCACTTCATAGACTCGCCTATTACAAGGAGCCTTGGGAGCGGGGCTATAATCGGGACCGGACCTAACATAGATCCCGGGGTCTTCAGATGGTTGGTGAATTCTGCAAGATCGTCAGGAGTCCCATACACCACCAAGGCGTACCCTGCCCCTACGCCCACCAATTTAAGAAGCATGCAGCTATTGGCGGGAGGGGTGGTCTCCGGCCTCGTGGCGATCCCTTGCAGATATATGCATAGTCCTAGTGAAGTCGTTGATGTCAATGACATCATTTCTGTCATTTCCCTTCTGGAACGTTTTATCGATGATGTCGATGATGTCATCAGGGGGGATTTTTGATGTCATTGGGGGAACTGTCTTGCCTCAGAGGAATATCTGGACAAGAAAAAGAGGTCAGATCCTACATTATAAGGGAGATAGAGGGTCATTGCGAGGACATACGGACAGACAGCATTGGAAACCTCTACGCAAAGAGTGGTGGGGACAGCAAATCGAGAATTGGGCTCTTCGCCCACATGGACGAGGTCGGCATGATGGTCACCAGAATCGATGGACACCTGCTACACTTCGACCCGGTCGGAGGCATTAATCCCGTGCTGCTGCCAGGCACAAAGGTAAGGATAGGGGAGAACGCGACTCCCGGCGTCGTAGGATGCCCCCCCAAACATCTTCAGAAGAAGGGAGAGGGAGAACTGAGCATCCCTCTGGAAGACCTCAGGATAGACGTGGGCGATTTTGTTGAAGAGATTGAAATCGGTGACATGGTGACATTTGACACAGAATACAGGGAAAGGTCGGGCGTGGCCAAGGGCAAGGCATTTGATGACAGGATAGGATGTCAATGCCTCATAGACATCATCAAGAAAGGCGTAGACGCCGATTGCACGTTCGTCTTCACCGTTCAGGAAGAGGCGGGACTGAGGGGGGCACAGGTCGCATCGCAGAACGTTGATATCGATTATGGCATGGCTTGCGAGGGCACCTTTGCCCTGGACCAGCCCGGGGTTCCGGACTATGATAAGATGCCAATGATGGGACACGGCCCTGTGATAACCATAGCGGACAGGAGCGTGATATCCAGCAGGGAGATGGTCGATGCCATGGCCTCCGTGGCCGGGACGTTCGGGATACCCTACCAGTTCAAGCGACCTTTCGCCGGTGGGACGGATGCCGGGATGGTGCATCTCTCCGGATTTGGGGTTCCGAGCTGCGTGGTCTCAAACCCGTGCAGATACATTCATTCCCCCTGCGCCATGGCAAGGCTCGAGGACCTAAATATGATGTCAAAGCTTATCTATGAATCGATTGGCAGGATCTCGGAGGGGATATGATGGAGGAACTACTGGAAAGATTATGTAAGGCCAAGGGTGTCTCCGGAAATGAGCGGGAGGTGGCAAAGATCCTTGAGGAGGAGCTTGCCCCGTTCGTTGAGAAGACTTGGAAAGACAATTTTGGAAACCTCATCTTTGAGAGTGGAGGCAACGGCCCCGCGGTGGTTATCGTGGCCCATATGGATGAGATAGGCGGTATGGTAAAGCATGTGGACAAGGAAGGGTTCCTTTATTTTGTCGACATAGGCTCCAACAACCCGCAACAGCTCGTTGGCAGCAGGGTGCTTGTTGGCGAAGGGTTGCCAGGGGTGATACAGACAAAGAAGAAAGGGAAAGACCTTAAGGTGGAGGACCTCTATATCGATGCCGGGGCGGGTGGCCCTGATGAACTCAAAGAGCTCGGTATAGGGCCCGGGACACTTATCGTCAGGGGCCCTTCATACGACAGATTGATGGGTCAGAGAAGAATCTCAAAATCCTTCGACAACAGGGCGGGGGTGTGTGTGATGGCAGAGACCATGAAAAGGGCGGCGGACACCGGTTGCCGCCTCATCGCCGCCGCGTCCTGTCAGGAAGAGGTCGGTGTCAGGGGGGCGAAGGTGCTCTCGAACTACATTGAGGCAGACTATGTATTTGCCCTTGATGTCACCTTTGCCGTCGACACGCCGCAGAGATCCTCAGACAGGGACATGAACACCTGCCTGGGCAAGGGGCCCGCAATAACGCTCAAGGACGACCACTATCTCATGCGTCCAGACGTTAGGAGATTCGTCGAGGGCGTTGCGGAGAGGCACGGCATACCGCTGCAATATGACATTTCCACCGGAGGCACAGATGCCGGTCCCCTGTACGTGTCCAAGGGCGTGTCGGTGACCGTGCCTATACTTATTCCATTGAGGTATATGCACACCAGCAGCGAGGTCCTCGACCTAGGGGACCTGGAACAGTGCGTAAGGTTGCTACTGGGATTGATAGAGGAAATAGATTCCCATGCCAAAAAATAAGGTACAGGACTTCTTCAGCAGGAAGAACGTAGCATCATTGGTGGACATAGACGGGGAACTCTATGTGTCAAAGAAGTATGTGATAGGGGACGCGACGATCGAGTGGGACATGCTGAAAAAGTGCTTTGAGCGGGGAGTCAGGGTGCCAAGGCCCATCAAGATCGACGATGGGACCATATTGATGGAATATGTGGACGGGAGCCCCTTGTCGGACAGGAAGTGTCTCTCGTCAGACCAATGCAGGGGCATCGCAGAATGGCTTCATGAATTCCATGCCGCACTTCCCGGGATGAAGAGGGGGGACGCGATGCTAAGGAACTTCTTGGAGCATGAGGAAAAAATATACGGCATCGACTTTGAGGAGGCGGGTGCCGGCGATCAGCTCGAGGACGTTTCAATGCTGTGCGCCTCGATCCTTACGGAGAGCCCCATCTTCGAAGCGAGCAAGATAATGTGCGCAAGGAAGATAGTGGGCATCTATTCGATGTTGTCAGGGACGGATGTGCATGACAGATGCGTGGATTTGATAGGAAGGGACCTTTTCGCCATATACAGGAGATGGAGGGACCATAGGGGCAGAAAAGATAAAAATCTCCTTCAGTGGACGGCGTTTTACAAAACTGTTTTATAACAATGGAGAGAATAAGCATTATGAAGGTCTTCCCCAAATTCAAACTATGGCTGGAAAACGACAAAGGACAATTCCTTATCGGAGAGGGGACCTTCAAATTGCTAAAAGACATAGAAGACACCGGTTCATTGTCCGACGCTGCCAAAAAAAGCAATATCTCTTATGCCCATGCTTGGAAGAAGATCAGGAAGGTTGAGAAGATCCTTAACAAGACACTGGTCGAAAGGACTAGGGGGGGTGTCGGCGGCGGCCATTCACAGCTTGCCGATGAGGGCAAGGAACTTCTTGATAAATTCATGAAGACCAGAGAGATATTATCTGCTTCATTGAAAGACGAATAAACGCTTCTATCATATCATGGATTCAGCGCCGTTGCCCGTATCAGATATATTTATAAGCCGAGCTCAAAAGTGATTCCATGAGCCATTGCAAGACAAGAATGCCATTCATCTCTCTAGTGACTTTTCTGCTGATTTCCATTATACTCGTCTCAGGATGCCTGTCCCAACAGACAGAGGTAGATGGCATTGTCACCCTTTCGTTCTCGGTAACGCATTCACATGGATACGGTACCATAACGATAAATGGCGTTGAATACGGAGATGGAGATTCCGTCGAACTTGAGCCTGGAAACTATTCGGTCGTTGGGGTCGCTGCATCTGACAGCACATTCCTAAATTGGAAAAAGGAGGGCGATATCAGCTTTACAATGCCCACTTCCTCATCGACCTTCATTGAGATAGACGGTGATGGCACCCTCATCATGGTCCAGACGGAGAGGGAAACCTTCAGGGATCCTACGACCATACCTCTTCAAGAGCTAGGGACCTCCACCTTCGAGGAGTCCGAGATAGACCGTCTAGGGATATACAAGACCATGGAAGAGCCTTTTGATTTCTGCAATGGAATCGGTGCCAAGGTCGTGAACATAGCCGAATATGAGACCTTTTTCGTGTATTACCTGCCAGAGGGTTGGGAAGACCTCGAGGAGAAGAAGGTCATGGTGTTGCTTCATGACTCTGACGAATGCGCGTATTCCAGGATACAGGGCCTGTATGAGAGTGCCGAGAAATACTCGTTCGCTATCGTTTCCCTGCAGTGGGGTTGGAGACCGATGAAGAACGGTGATTACAAATACTTGGACCAGGATGTGCTCTACGATGCGTCCATAATGGCCCTTCGTTATCTTGAAGAACGATATGATATCGATGAGGACGACGTTGCATGGAACGGATACGGCAGGAGTGGCGGCGTGTCGATCGCTCAAGCCTATTACGATGTGGAGAAGAACGGCTGGTTCAGCCTCTTTATGGAGATATCGGGTGGTCTCGACACCAGTGTCTCCATGGTGGACGACCTCATAGAAGGCGCCTACGGCGAAAGCCCCATAGAAGGTAAGTCCTTCTACCTCTGGTGCGGTACCGCGGACAATGGAGGCCTGACATGCGAGGACATGACACTGGACTGTGATCTGCTCGTGGGGATGGGGGCTGTTGTGGATTATTTCGATATCGGCCAGGACATGGATAAGACGTACTGGAACAACACCCCGGAGTCGCAGGAACACGCAATAGAGCTTTGGCTAAATATAATATAACAAAAAAACTATTATGTGAGCCCGCCAATCATAAACTGTGTATAAACATTTCTTGGCCTGTGTCGACGGTTCCTACGACAGCGAGGTCGCTGCAAAGTACGCCATGGAAATGGCGAGGGAAGCAAAAGCGAAGCTCTCGATCCTCACTGTGATAGACAGTAGGAATCCAGAAGGTGAGATGTCCCTCGAGAGACTTAAAAGAATCTCCGAGAGAAGGGGCATCAAACCGATCTTCGTGCGGGAGGAAGGAGACCAGCTAAAGAGGACCGCGTCCTTTGCGGAAGCGAACGGTGTGGATGCCATAGTGGCATCGTCCGGCGGCAAGGTAAAGGTAAGCGGTGTTTTCCCAGACAACTTCTCCCAGCGGTTGATCACCAGCATCGACAAGACGGTCTTCATAATCAAGTCTGTCAAGGCCAGCACGGGCAGGTCCCACAAGAAGGTGCTCTGCCCGATACAGAGCGCCACCCAATCCGTCACTGAAAGGGTGGAGGCGCTCTCTCTCATCGCCAGGACGTACGATTGCCCGATATCCCTGTTCAGATGCCACAAGACAAGACCTGACGAGTATCTGGACTCGGATCAAAAGACCCTCATATACGATGAGATGAGGGAATACCTCTCTGACATGAAGGGGAGGCTTGACGCCGAGAACGTCAGAACGTATCTGAACATGAGGATGTGCCCCTCCATCAAGGAGGAGATACTCAATTACATCGAGAGGAACAACTACGACCTTCTTTTTCTCAGGGTAACACCGGGAAGATTTCCTTCATTCGCCAGGAAGGACTTCTCCATGGAGATCATGAAGGACTCAGAGTGCAATGTGATATTGTGGAAACCAAAGGGAGCGTGAATCCTTGGAGATCCATAGGCTGGAAGCAAACGAGGTATATGACGAAATAGGTACCACCGAAAGGGGCCTCTCAGAAAGCGAGGCGATACGGAGACTGGAAAGGTTCGGAAGGAACGAGATACAGAGGAAGGAGACAACGCCCCTCTGGAAGAAGTTCCTAAAACAGCTTACGAACTTTTTCGCAATATTGTTGTGGGTGGCCTCCATTATGGCGTTTCTTGGTGAGATGCTGTCACCCGGGGAAGGCATGCTGAACCTTGGGATGGCGCTTGTCGCCGTGGTACTGATAAATGGGACCTTCACGTTCTACCAGGAATACAAGGCCGAAAAGGCCGTAGAGGCGCTTCAGAACATGATGGCCTTCACCGCCGTTGTCATTCGGGACGGGAAGGAACGGGAGATACCCTCTGCCGAGATAGTGCCAGGCGACCTTGTGAAGCTGGCCGAAGGGAACAGGGTCCCCGCGGACGCCCGCCTTCTGGAGGCCTATGAACTGAAGGTCAACAACTCGATCCTTACAGGGGAGTCGCGCCCGAGCAAGAGGAACTCTAATGTGTCTGACGATGACCTCATAGAGTCCGAGAACGTGGTCTTTTCGGGGACCACCGTCGTCTCCGGGAGCGGGTTGGGGGCCGTCTACGCCACGGGCTCGTCCACAGAGTTCGGCAGGATAGCGGACCTCACGTCCGAGATAAGGGAAACGCTCACACCCCTCCAAAAGGAGATATCGAAGTTCATCAAGGTGATATCTGCGATAGCGATAATGCTGGGTATAGTCTTCTTCTCGACCGGGCTGTTGATAGGCAACTCGTTCTGGGTGTCCTTCATATTCGCGATAGGCATAATAGTCGCCAATGTGCCCGAAGGCCTGTTGCCCACGGTAACGTTGACGCTGTCGCTTGGAAGCCAGAGGATGGCCAGGAGAAACGCGTTGATAAAGTCCCTCAATTCCGTCGAAACCCTTGGCTCGACCACCGTGATATGCACTGACAAGACAGGCACTCTCACGCAGAATCAGATGACAGTGAGGGCAATGTATGCCAACGGCAGGCGCTACTCCGTGACTGGCGGCGGATATGAACCCGTAGGCGGGATAATGGATGGTAATGATGAGATACCTATAGAAAAAGAGGGTTCTATAGACAGACTGATCAAATGCTGCAGCCTATGCAACGATTCCACGATCACCAACGAGGAAGGCCTGTGGGGCATAATAGGCGACCCCACCGAGGGCGCTATGAAGGTGCTCGCGGCCAAGGTAATGGACACGGACATGCTGGATGATAAAAACAAAAGGGCGTTTCAGGTGCCATTCGACTCGGACAGGAAGAGGATGAGCGTGGTCGTCAAGACGGACCAAGGCACAATATGTTATGTCAAGGGGGCCCCGGAGTCCATCTTGGAACGTTCGACGAACATCATGCTGGACGGACGGACCGTTCCTCTGGACGACAGGACAAGAAAGGAAATTGAGACCGAGGCCCAAGAGTTCTCCGACCAGGCCCTGCGTGTGATCGCCCTGTCCTACAAGGTCATCGATACGGAAAAGGAGAACTACGACAAGGAGGATCTGGAGAACGGGCTCGTGTTCCTGGGCCTTGTCGGGATGATAGACCCTCCAAGGACGGAGGTTCGAGAGGCAATAGAGAAATGCAAGACGGCAGGGATCAAAATAATCATAATCACCGGCGACAATCCCCAGACCGCCCAGGCGATAGCCAAGGCCACGGGCGTGGTTGAGGGGGACTCCTGCGTGGCCGTCACAGGAAAGGAGCTAAACGCCATGGGCGATGACGAGCTTAAGGAAGTCCTTGGCCAGAGCGAAGTGATATTCGCAAGGACCACGCCAGAACACAAGATGAGGATAGTCACGGCCCTCAGGGAGATGGACGAGGTCGTGGCAGTGACCGGTGACGGGGTCAACGACGCCCCCGCCCTCAAGGCCGCCGACATAGGTGTTGCAATGGGGGTGTCTGGCACCGATGTCGCTAAAGAGGCTGCCGACATGATACTGGTCGACGACAACTTCGCCTCCATCGTCAACGCCATCGAGGAGGGCAGGGCGGTCTTTGCAAACATCAGGAAGTTCATATCCTACATACTCACCTCCAACATACCGGAGATCGTTCCGTACATCGTGTACGTGCTTGCTGGCGTGCCCCTGCCGCTTACGGTCATCCAGATACTCACGGTGGACCTGGGGACCGATCTTGCCCCTGCCATTGCCATAGGTGCGGAGCCCCCGGAACCTGGGGTGATGGAACAGAAACCACGCTCAAGGACCGAGCGACTGCTGAAAAAGAACACCCTGTTGCGCTCCTATGGATTCGTGGGGCCCATCGAGGCCGCTGCCGGCCTCATCGCATTCTTCTGGCTGCTTCAGCAGGGCGGATGGACAGGGGGCGACCTTCCCGCATCGGACCTCCTTTACCAGAAGGCGACGACCATCTGCCTGACCGCAATAATCGTCTGCCAGATAGCCAACGTCTTCGTTATTAGAAGTCCGAGACTGTCAATATTCAGGCAGGGGTTCTTCTCGAACAAGAAGATCATAGTCGGGATAATAGTGGAGATAGTGCTGATAATGCTGTTCGTCTACGTCCCCCCTATACAGGCGATACTCGGCACCCAGGCCCTAGGATTCAAGGAATGGCTGTTCCTCGTGCCCTTCGCCGTGTTCCTCTTCGTGGCAGAAGAGTTCAGGAAGTACATGCTCAGGAAAAGGGAAGGGATCGTTTAGATATGTCGTGTTTCTAATGTCCCAAATCGAATAACTATAAATACGTGGCAATGTTTGATTTATCAATGAGAATGCGACCTATTGCACTGTTGGTGCTGGCATCCTTGTTCCTTTTCTCCATGATGCCACAGACCGTCTCGGCCTACGATACCCTGACGGACATGGAGATAAAGGTGGACCCCGCCAGCCTCGAGATGCAGCTGGGGGATACCGCATCGCTACAGGTGACCATCGTCATCATCCATTCCAACTGCCCCCTTGAGATAGACGACACGGAGATAGTTCTGCCTGACTTCCTCTCCATCGCCGGCGAGACCGAGTGGCAGAAAACCGAAAGCAACGTCTTTGAGAAGGTCCTGTCGCTGGAAGCGGTCGCAGAGGGTTCGGGTTATATAAAGATAATAAGGGACTGTCCCAGGTACGGTATCTTGGAGAAAATGGTCCCCGTTCTGGTCGGGGAAGGCACGCTTCCCGGCATGACAGGCGAGGGAAGTCCGCCCGAATTTGAATGGTCGGCCGTCAAGAACATGACGCTCACGGAGGCCGCGGAATACTATGGCGTCAAGGTCGCAGACGTCGTGTCAAGGCTTGGTCTCAACGATGTGGAGAACCTGACGCTGGTCCAGATAAAGAAGCTGTACGACATACCGAACGAACAGTTCCAGACCGTCCTGGAGGACCTCTACAATGAAAGCTACCAGACGCCCGATGAAGGGAAGACCATAGACACAGAGATATATCAGAAAGATTACGTGTTCTTTTTGCTGTTGGCGGTCTCATTCTTGATATTCCTCCTAAAAAGGTACAATGCCAGGTACCTCACCCTACTCTTCGCCCTCTTGTACTTCGGATTCTATCAGGAGGGGTGCATGTGCCACATTGGGGCCATAGGCAACATATTCTTAAGAAACATAACGATCATCAAGCTTCACTGGTTGCTGCTGGTCCTTGTTCCCATCGTCTTCAGTCTGTTGTTCGGCAGGGTGTTCTGCGGATGGGTGTGCTTCTTTGGCGCCCTCCAGCAGTTTATATACGAAGTGAGAAAAAGGGCGTTCCCAAAGATGAAAAGGTACGACCTTCCCTTATATGCGCACTATTTCAAGTTCCCGGTATTGTTGATATTCATATATTATGCATACATGCTATCGATACCGCTCTTCTGCGACTATGATCCGTTCATATACATCTTCACGCTGTCGTTCGCCCTTGATGTGCTCGGCATTCTGACGATAGCGCTCGTCGTGTCCTCGTTCTTTATAGAAAGGCCTTTCTGCAGGTATGTATGTCCCCTCGGCGCCCTGTTGTGGCTGACAGAAAAGGTGCCCCTGTACAGGGTGAAGGTGGACAGGGAGAAATGCGTCTCCTGCAATCTCTGCAACCGGGTCTGTCCCATGAACAAGGACATACCAAAAGACCAGGGAGAGTGCATCTGTTGCGGGGAATGTATCAGGAAGTGTAGAAAAGGACTGCTCAAATACAGATTTCATTAAAAAAGAGAAAATTGATATCAGTCCGAACGTATCATGACCAACATCATCTTATATGGTGTGAGAGCCTCTAGGGCATGGGGTTCGTTGGCAGGCATTATGGTCATCTGCCCTCCATCAAGCTCAATTGATTCTCCGCTTATCGTGATGCGGACCTTGCCGTCTATGATGTAGACCAGCGCATCGTATGGCGCCGTGTGCTCACTCAGACCCTCGCCCTCATCGAAGGAAAATACCGTCACTGTGCCGGCCTTTTTTTGAAGTATGGTCCTGCTTACCACGCTGCCGTCCTGATAGTCGACAAGCGAGGAGAGTCCGCTGACCCTCGACATGAGCTCTTCATTTTCGTTTTCCTTGTTGTATTCCAATTCCATCACCTAGTTCAGCAATTCCTTCATGTCATGCTCAACATTCGTGTTAAGCTTGATTCCGAAGGCGTTTACAAGAACATTTAAGACATCCTCCGACAGGAACGCCGGGAGCCGCGGGCCGAGCATTATATTTTTTACGCCAAGATGCAGGAGAGACAGGAGGACCAGAACCGCCTTTTGTTCGTACCATGCTATGTTGTATGAGATAGGTAGCAGATTTATGTCATTGAGACCCAGTGCCTCAGCAAGTTTCAGCGCGACGACCACCAACGAGTAGGAATCGTTGCATTGCCCGGCATCGAGCACCCTGGGTATGCCCTCTATGTTCCCAAGGCCCAGCTTGTTGTACCTATACTTCGCGCATCCGGCGGTAAGTATGATCGTGTCTTTAGGAAGGGCCTTTGCAAACTCTGTGTAATATGACCTCTCCTTGTGTCTGCCGTCGCAACCGGCCATGACAACGAATCTTTTGATCTTGCCATCCTTGACGGCCGTGAGGACCTTATCGGCAACGGAGAGGACAGCAGCATGGGCAAACCCCGTCCATATGGTGCCATCCTCCAATTGCCTTGGGGGCTTGCTGTTCCTCGCAAGCTCTATGATCTTGCTGAAGTCCTTTGCCCCATCGACCGCGTCTATGTGTTCCACGCCCACATATCCAGCGGCGCCCGTTGTGAATATCCTATCCGAGTATGTCCCCTTCGGTCCTACAATGCAGTTGGTGGTCATGAGGATGGGTCCATTGAAACTTTCGAACTCCTCTCTCTGCCTGTGCCAGGGCCCGCCGTAGTTCCCGACAAGATTATCATATTTCTTGAAGGCGGGATAAGCGTTCGCAGGCATCATCTCGCCGTGGGTGTATATGTCTACTCCGGTTCCCCTAGTCTGTTCCAAAAGTTCGTGAAGGTCCTTGAGATCGTGCCCGCTGACAAGTATGCCCGGATTGCTCCTTGTGCCTATAAAAACCTGCGTCGGCTCTGGGTTGCCGTATGTCTCCGTGTGCGCCCGATCAAGCAAGGACATTGCCTCAACGCCATGCCTCCCGCACTCAAGCGCCAACGATATCAACTCATCCATGGAAAGGTTCCGCAACGTGGAATCAAGGGCGAGATAGATGAACTTCGCAATCGAGTCTTCATGATATCCCAACATTTCTGCGTGATAGGCATATGCCGCGAGTCCCTTGACGCCATAGGTGATCAATTCTATCAATGACCTGATGTTTTCGTCGCTTTCGGAAAGAACGCCCACATCAGTGGACATGAGCTCATCCAGGCTTAAGGTAGCGGCGTATGGGGGGTTGGGCCTTTCCAGACCCTTTGCTATAGAGTCCCTCAACTCCACCGTCTTGACAATTCTGGCCTTCAGACCCTCCGAATCAAAGTTGGTGTTGGTCAGGGTCGCAAAAAGGGATTCCATGACGAATGTGTCCATTTCCCTATTTTCATCAGAGTGCATGTTTCTGTAATGGGCCAGGCCCTTCAAAGCAAATATCAGCTTGTCCTGTATATCTGCCGTCTGCTCAGTCTTCCCACATGCACCAGTCTTGGTGCACCCCTCTCCATTGAGTGCCTCTTCACATTGGTAGCAAAACATGTTTTTCTATCTCCATGATATCTTTATTATACTTAGTATACTAACGATACCTTTAAATAATAGAAAGTATCCAAATGTATATCATGAAGGGATGCACGGTTTACAAGACCCTGTCCATAATCGGAAAGAAGTGGACACTTCTCATACTTCTGGAACTTTACAAGGGTAAAGATGAGGAAAAACAGTTCAATCATCTAAAAAAACACGTTGAAGGAATAACTCCAAAGGTATTATCAGAGAGATTGAGTGAACTGGAATTTGAAGGCCTGGTCAACAGACGGGTCGATGACGACCGAATCCCTGTTCGTTGCCTTTACTCCCTGACAGAAAGCGGCAAGGAGCTTATCAAGGTCCTTCAGGACATAAAGGGGTGGGGGCTTAAATGGAAGTTCGAAAACGACGAATGTATGACGACGCAGTGCAAGAGATGCGTCCTATAGGGGCATGGACAAGAACATATGGAAGTGATAAACATTGAAAGAGTACAATAGAGAGTATCCCATGTTCTCGTTGTGTGGACTTAACTGCGGACTCTGCCCACGCCACCATACAGAAGGGAGTTCAAGATGCCCCGGGTGCGGCGGAGAAGATTTCCATTTGAAACATCCCGCCTGCTCTGTCATTACATGCAACAGACATCATGATAATGTTGAATATTGTTTCCAATGTTCTTCTTTTCCCTGCGAAAGATATGAAAATGTGAGTAAATCGGATTCCTTTATCTCCTATCGGAACGTGTTGTCCGACTTTGAGAAGGCGAGGGGGGATGGAATAGAGAGATACAGGGCGGAATTAGCTGAAAAAATAGAGATTCTCGTGTTTCTGATCGACAATTATAATGACGGAAGAAGAAAATCCTTCTACTGCAACGCCGTCAACATGTTGAGATTGGATGATGTCAGAGAAATAGTGTGTGAGATAAGAAAGAACGTCAGTGATCCGGGCATGGATATTAAACGCAAAACTGAATATGTTGTCCTGTTGTTCGAGGCGAAAGCGAAGAAAAAGAACATTGAACTAAAACTGAGAAAATAGCTGTTCATTGCCGTAACGGCCTGGACATGTATGGCCCGTCCCTCTCGTAACCGTGCTTGCGGTAGTACTCCCTTACCCCGATGCCGGATATGATGGCCATCTTTTTCATGTCATAGTCCTCGATAGCTATCCTCTCCGCTTCCTTAAGCAGCTTGTTCCCATAACCCCTGTGCTGCCACCATGCCCCGTCCGACATGCCTATTGGCACCATGGGACCATAAACGTGAAGTTCCCTGATAAGGCCTGTCCTGTCCGTTATCTCTTTCCTGAACACATGCTGTCCCGGAGACCTCAGCCTAATGAATCCTATCAGGGCGTCGTTCTTGACGTCCTCAAAGCTGAGGAATTCCTCCGTGCCCCCCGATGCCTCATAGGCCCTTCTTATCAGCTCTACATCCTCTTCCCTGGGATCTATGCCATCCTTGTAGCATCTCTGTCCTATCTCCCTGCACCTGATGCACTTGCAGCTCTTTCCCCTCCTCTTCATCTCGTCCTCGACCATCTGCCCCATGTTGGACCTCATCACGCCGGCGGCGATCCTATTGGTGGGGATATCCCTCTGTATGCGCATGGTCCTTGCCCATTCCGGCATCAGGGACTTTGCCTTCACCAGCAGCTCCACAGTCTCCTCGGTGGTGTATGGAGTGTAGACTCCTTTCTTATAGTCATTATAGAGCTCCGTGTTCTCCAGGACGAGGCAGGTATAGAACTTGACCATATCGGGCCTGTACGAGGGATCTTCAAATATCCTCTCGAACGCCCTTAGGTCCCTCTCGGGGTCGGATCCCGGAAGGCCGGGCATCATGTGGTAGTTTATCTTGAAGGCCTGGTCCTTGAGGAAGGCCGTGGCCTCCTTCACGTCCTTTGTCGTGTGCCCCCGTTTCACCCTGGCGTATATATAATCGTAAACCGTCTGCACGCCGAGTTCCACCCTCGTTCCGCCGTATGATAGCATGCGGTCTATGTGGGGGGCCATGGCCCAGTCCGGTCTTGTCTCGAATGTCATGCCTATGCATCTGTTGTCCGCCGTCTCGTTGGCCTCCTGGGCCTGTTCAATCAGCAAGGGACGGCGCCCCAGAAGCGCGGCCGCCTCTTCGCTGCATGTCCCCCCCTCTGTCGGGAACAGGCAATCGTGCACATCATCCGAAGGCACGCCCCTGTCATGCAGATTCATCGCGCTGAGGCATTCCCTTACAAAGTATTCCTGATAATCGAGGTCCTGTGACGGAAAGGTCCCTCCCATAACTATGAGTTCTATCTTGTCGGTAGGATGTCCTACCGCCTGCAGTTGTTCTATCCTTCTGTACACCTGAAGAAATGGATGGAAGTTGTTCTGTATCGCGCGCATGGCCGCCGGTTCATGCCCTGTGTAGGACTGTGGAACGTCCTGTTCAGGGCCGCCAGGGCAATAGGTGCACTTGCCATGCGGGCAGGGAGCTGGGCGCGTCATGACGGCGATCACCGCCACGCCCGACATCGTTCTCATGGGTTTTCTCTGCAGGAAATGAAGGGCTTTCCCGATGTGGGAGATGATGTCCGAGTTTGAGGGTATCCTGTCCAGTTCGTACTTCTTCGCGACCCTGACCTTCTCCCTTTGAAGGGAGTTCTTATCAACGATGACGCCCGTATCTATCAGGGAGGAAATCTCATCCAATGCGTCCTTGAGGCCGCCCATTGTCTCACGACCGGAGGGAAAGATAAGCGATCGCGTTGACTATAACGGAATATGGTATAAAGAACAATGCTACCATTGGCGCGATTATGAATGTGTATGCAGGGAAATAGCTCACTGAGAAATAGAGGGCCGCGCCAGTCGGCACGAACACTATGGCCAACGGGACTATATACGCTATCATCGAATAGAGGGGATGTTTCAGGGTTGCTCTCATGCTGAGCATCACGTTCTTGCCTATCAGGCTTCCGTCCACTATGCTGGATGCTATCGTGTAGTTCCAGAGATATCCAAGAACAAAGGGTATCGCTATGTAATATTTTCCGTAAGTGGATGCGAGATAATATGCAATAAGCATGAGTATCGCAAAGGGTATCAACGAAAAGGCGAATCCGTTCGCCCCCCTTCTTCCGCCGATATCGAAGGATATGTTCCCTCTCTTGAGTCCGTCGACTATCATTCCGGATATCGCACATATCGCATATAGCACAAAGATGACATATACGATAAAGCTGATGAGGAACAGGTTGTACCATATGCCCAGTATGTTCTCAAGGGTCTGGTAGGACGTTAGGGAGTAGTATTGTGATATGTCCCTTATCTCAAAGGCGGGCAGCGTTGTGAAATTGAATATCAAGGAGACACCTACGATGAAGATCGTGGGAATGAACATCGGGGAGAGTATCTTTAGGAAGCTTTCCATGTATACGTCCCATGACATTCCATATATCTGTGAGATCGTGGGTTTCTGCAATATTTCCGCCTCATTATTAAATTAAAATATTAGTATATATGTATTTTTTCTTACAATATCTATTTAAATAACTTTTCGAGAGTATTTTTTGGTATTAATGAAAGTAATCACTACCTTTTTGGGCATGATTTTGCTGGACGATGAAGGCAAGATAATCTCGACAATAGACTTCCCAAGGAATCCCGATGAAATATCAGAGGTACTCTTCCAGATCGACCAGGGCAATCTTCCGGGCCAGCTTGAAGCTCTTAGGACCATGGACATCTCGCATTGCGACAGTGCCAGCATTGCGGAGAATCTCGGATGCAGATTGATGTCTGTTGAGGATAGGGAATGGTTGATGAGTACATTGGATAAAAATAGCCTGATGGGGGGAGAAGGCATGGCAAAGCTAAAAAGGGATGCCGCCATGTCGCTCGTCAGGAAACAGATGAACATAGCCTCCTCGTCAAAGGACCTCTCCGTCTCACAGGCCATCAACGCCGTGGACGAACTGGACCAGACGATGAATCTCTTCACTGAGAGGTTGGTGGAGTGGTACGGTATACATTTCCCAGAGCTTGAGAGGATTGTGACAGACAACGTCAAGTACTGCGAGCTTATCGAGAGATACGGATTCAGAGAGGATATAGATGGGGACGATGAAATAACTAGGGCCGCAAAGGACAGTATCGGCGCACAGATGTCCTCCGAGGATATGGAGGAGATAAGGAAGCTGGCACGGTCCGCACTGCAACTCGGCAAGATACGAGAGGAATACTCCAAATATATAGAGGAGAACGTTGCCATTTTGGCCCCGAACATGACACAGCTCGTGGGGCCATTGATAACGGCTAGGCTCATATCATTGGCCGGCGGGCTTAGGAATCTGGCCCAGAAACCGGCATCCACCATCCAGATGCTGGGCGCGGAGAAGGCCTTGTTCAGACACCTCAAGACGGGGGCCAAGCCTCCAAAGCACGGTATCATATTCCAACACCCTGAGATACATAACGCCAAACCGTGGCATCGGGGCAAGATAGCCAGGACGCTGGCGTCGGAACTTGCCATTGCGGCGAGGGTCGATTACAATTCCGGCGGGATGGTGGCCGAATCGCTTTCCAAGAAGATCGAGGACAGGATCGTGGAAATCAAGGAGAAGTATCCATATCCTCCAAGGGCCAAATCAAGGAAGAAGGGGGGAAGGAAAAGATGAAAGAGATCTTTCACAATGTCTTCAGGGATGAGCAAGGCATCCTGACACGGAATCTCGTGAAGGGTGTCAGGGTGTACGGCGAGAAGCTTGTCGATCACCAGGGAGAGGAGTACAGGGTGTGGAATCCCTACAGGTCGAAGCTGGCCTCTGCCATCATGTGCGGACTTGAGAGCTTGCCGATCGACCAGGACAGCAAGGTCCTGTATCTCGGTTCCGCAACCGGCACTACGGTGTCGCATGTGTCTGACATAGCAACAAGGGGCACCATCTATTGCGTTGAGTTCGCCCCGAGGTCCATGAGGGACTTCCTACCCCTTGCCGAGGCCAGGGACAACATCATCCCCATACTGGGAAACGCCAAGGACCCGCAGCAGTACGCGCCCTTGCTAGAGACCGTAGACCTCATATACCAGGATGTCGCGCAGGTGGAACAAGCTGAGATACTGCTCAGGAATCTCCCCTTCCTAAAGAGGGGCGGTTATGTGATGCTTTGCATCAAGGCCAGGAGCATCGATGTCACCAAGGACCCCGAGAAGGTGTTCCGGCAGGAGATCTCAAAGCTCAGGGAAAGGGTGGATATAAGAGGCTCTATAGACATATCGAACTACGAGAAGGACCATTCATTTGTCGTGGGGGTCAAAACCTAGTATGGTTTCCCTTAATCATGTTCAGAAGGCCTCATGTTCTTCCATCGGTCGTCCGCGTTATAAAAACGAGAATGGCAAAAGGTGAACATTGCATATGGATAGCATATCACTGACTATCGTGGCATTGTCCATAATCGTGCTTCTCTATCTTTCAGCTTGGTTTTCAAGGGCCGAGACGGCGCTTACCCTCACAACATCGGCACAAATAGCGTCGATGTCGGAGGCGGGGATAAACGTGTCCCATCTGATCTATGTTAAAAAAGATCTCAACAGGGCGATTGTCGCCATCCTGATAGGCAACAACGTGGTCAATGTGATGCTGTCCGCACTTACGGCGTTGGTGGCAAACGCGTTCTTTAGAGTATGGGGCGTGACCGTGGCTGTTGGAATTCTCACCTTTGTGTTGATAGTCTTCGGTGAGATAACACCAAAATCCCATGCTGTGATGTCCCATGAGCGCGTGGCGGTGAAGAACTCCCACAAGCTATATGTCCTGCTCCGTGTTCTTGGGCCGGTGATATCCTTTCTAATGATGTTGTCGGACTATGTTCTCCGCGCAGCCGGTGAAAGGGTGGAAAGAAACCGCATGTTGTTCTCCGATGACGCCATAAAGGACCTGGCCACCCTCGGTGAACAGGAAGGTGCCATCAAACCTATCGAAAAAGACATCATTCACAATGTCTTCTCCTTTGGCGACCTGAAGATCCGTGACATCATGTTGCCGATAGAGAAGGTTGTCACTGTGAAGGACAATACAGATATCGAAAAGGCCAAACAGGCCGTTATCGACCACGGTTACACAAGGATCCCCGTTGAGGATGTAAGTGGTGACATAATAGGCGTCATGTACAGCAAGGACATACTCGCTGCAGTGGAAGGGGCCGCCAGGGAATGGATGCGCGAACCGTTCTACATCCCCGAATCGGAAGACATCACGACGGTCTTTGATCAGATGAAAAGGGACAGGGTCCATATAGGCATCGTACGCGACAAAGACTTTCGCGTCATCGGGATTGTAACGCTGGAAGACATAATCGAGGAACTGGTCGGCAGCATACGCGACGAGTTCTATGAACAGCACAAAGGATAAGGCATGTCTATGGATCATCTATGATGTCAGGTGTACTTTCCACGCCCGAAACCCAAAACGCTATCGCAATGAGGACAATAGTACATGACCTCCTGTTTTAGTAGCCCCGCGCCCTTCGTTTTTATAAGTATGTTATCAAGATCCAGCTCTCCCTTGCAGAATGGACAGACCGGCATGTGGATACTATGTCATTCCACTATATATAATGCCCCTTTACCACATTGAACAGCCCATACTATCAAAGATCCAATTTCAACTGCCTGAACCTTCCCACGGTCTTCCATGACCTCCTAACAAAGAAGGGCATTTCCTCGCCGCTCTCGTCAATGAACTCGAGAAACCTGCAGGTGGCCGGGTCGCTGGGATAACCGCTGCCGATGCTGACGCCCCATCTCTCCTGTGAGAGCTCATCGAGATGAGAGATCGCGGAATCCCGGTTCACCTTTGCGACTATGGATGCCGCGGAAACGCAGGGAAAGGTCTCATCCGCCTTGTGTCTTGCTATGACCTCCCGGCATACAAGAAAGGATGTAAGCTCCCGGGCCAGCCTATCTTCATTGACATCGAAACAGTCGATGAACACATCCTCGTCCCTGTGGTCCAGTCCTGATATCGACTTCGCCGCCATTTCCATCTCTATCTGATTCAGACTCATTTTTGATCTCAGCGAATCGATTTCCCTGGCATCGGTCCGGACAATGGAAATGTCACAGCACGCCACTATCGACTGATACAGGCACTTCCTGCGTCCGGGGCTTAGCCTCTTAGAGTCCCGAACGCCGATGTCGGCCAGCGCTTCATCGTCCCATGACTTCACGGCAGCGACAACCAAGGGGCCCAGGACCGGGCCCCTCCCGGCCTCGTCCACGCCTATCATAACGGGGCCTCCGGATCTATCTCCAAAAGAGAATCGACTATCAGGTCCGGGGCGGGGGCGTCAATTGGAGCGTCATTCCTGCCATTTACCCCCGTGGTCACCAGGATGGACCCGATCTTTGCGTTAGCTGCCCCGGCCATGTCCGTGTCGTATCTGTCACCTATCATGAACACATGCCGGTTGTCGATGCCAAGAAGTGATAAAGAGCGGGTAAATATGGGAAAAAACGGCTTTCCCATGACGATGGGCGCGGTCCCGGACGCGGCCTCGATGGAGGCCACCAGCGCTCCTGCTCCCGGCACAAGCCCCTCGGGCATGGGAAACGTCCTGTCCGTGTTCGTCGCGATGAACTGCGCGCCCGACCTTATCGCCAGGGTGGCCCTCCTCATCTTGTCGTATGTGAAGCTCCAGTCAAGCCCCACGACAACGTGGTCCGGTCTTTCATCCACAATTCTCATCCCACGCAAGGACAATGTCTCTCTCAGCCCCTCCTCGCCTATGACCATGACATCCCTGCCGCGCCTTGTTTTGGCGATGAAGTCCGCAGCGACCATTGAGGAGGTGACTATAGAAGAGGAGGATATATCAACGCCCATCCTCGAGATGTCGGAGGAGATCTCCTGCTGCGTGCGGGTGGAGTTGTTGGTCACAAGAAGGAAAGGTATGCTCCTCTCCTGCAGATTCGTCAGGAATGCAATGGCCCCCGGCACCGGCCTGTCGCCTATCCGTATCACTCCATCGATATCTATAAGATATCCGGGGTCCATCTTCAGCCCTCACTTGTCGACGATGCCGTTCTCCGTCACCATGAAGAGCGCCTCTCCCTCTGGCAACGATGGCGAGTCCACCAACCTGGCTATTCTCTGACCCTGCTTGCTCTTCCTAAGGTACAGCCTGAGCGTGGCGGAATGGCCAAGCACATGGCCCCCCACAGGCCTTGTAGGGTCTCCAAAGAATGCATCGGGTTTGGCAGATACCTGGTTCGTGACAAAGACACAGGAATCGTAAAGATTCGCTATCTTGTGAAGCTGTCTGAGGTGCATGCCAAGTTTCTGCTGCCTCTCGGCCAGCGTTCCCCTGCCAACGAACTCTGCCCTGAACATCGAAGTGAGTGAATCGACTATAAGAAGACGGCATCCGTTGTTCTCAAAGAGTTCCTCGGCCCTCTCGGCCAAAAGGATCTGATGGCTTGAATTGAACGCCCTTGCGACATTTATGTTCCTGAGGGCCTCCTTGGGATCCATCTCCAGATGGGTGGCGATCTGCATTATCCTTTCCGGCCTGAAGGTGTTCTCCGTGTCTATGAAGACCGCACATGCATCCAATCCCCCACTTTCCTTGGGCAACTGGACGGTAACGGCCAACTGATGTGCGATCTGTGACTTGCCGCTTCCAAACTCCCCGAACGCCTCGATGATGGCCTGGGTCTCGAATCCCCCGCCTATCAACGCGTCAAGCTTTTCGCTTCCAGAGGTTATGTGGCCGATCATCTGCCTCTTCTCATATACCTCCTCACCAGATATGAAACCGCCGACATCGGCGGCCTTCCTTGCCGAGGCGATAATCTTGGCCCCGGTGGCTTCCGTCACCTCCGCGACATCGCGGAGCTCCATGGGTGATGAAACGGCGATGGACTCTATCGTGGTGAAGCCTGCCGACTTCAACTTCTCGGCCGTGACCGGACCCACCCCGGGAAGGTCCTCTATGTTCTTTATCTCCTCACTCATATGATCTTCTCCTAAAACATCTGCAATAATCTATAAGCCTCATCCACGTCATCGATCGAATCTGCGGAACGGGCGAAAAACTCCACCCTGTCCCCGTTCGAGAACGTTCTGGCCACAATGCTGTACTCGCACCCCTCATCAAGCCCCTCATCGTGACAATATCCAGTGACGATCGACGTGCCGTCATCCAGTCTTACCATGTTGTAGTCCCTTACCTGTGTCACATGTCTCGCTATGCCGTGTAAATTCACGATCCTTTCGGGTGCTAGCTCCTTCAGGGATATCCTCGGCGGCGATGTCAGTTCGTCAAGTGTCGGGTATTCCTCCTTTGAGGCGGTGACGGATTTTGCCCTTATGTTCTCTCCTTCCATGGTACCGACATAGTGTATGAGATCTCCCGGGGAGAACGTCTGTTCATCGGTAAGTATCACAAGCTCCCCCTCTTTTGAGCTCGCCTTGATGGCCCCGTCCTTGACCTCCGCCACCCTGGCAAGACCCGTTGGTCCCGGAGAGTACTGCTCTATGTCAGGCAGTCTTGGCATAAGCCTCCCTGACCTGCCCAAACTGATCTCCACGCCGTCCAGGCCCTCACGGGCCCTGCAACCTTCAATGACTACCACGGTCCCCTCGGGTATCGACTGTATGGCCTTGGCCTTGTCGTCCCAAAGCGAGACCCTGCAGGTTCCAGAGCCGTCGTCAAGCTCCATCGATGTAACAATCCCTAAGCTTCCGTCATCCCTTTCGAACGACCTGGTATCGAAGACCCTGTTGACGGTGCCGCATACCGTGAAGAACTGCATATCTGAAGTGATATCCGATACCTTCACCTCGGAATCTATCGTCGGAAGAGAAAGGCCGTCTATGTCTGGATTCAGGTCAAGCCTCGTGTAGGAGTTCGTCTGTATCTCTATGCCGTTGAGGCCCCGCCTGGAATAGCAGTTTTCCACCTCTATTATGTCGCCCACGGAGACATGAGCCATTTTGTCTGCATTCTCGTTCCATAGGGACACCCTTACCTGACCCGTATTATCCTTAAGGAACAACGAACAGACCTTGAAGCTCCTGCCGTCCCTCTCGTATTCCCTCACATCGGACACGCTGGCCACGGAACCTACTATCTTCAGGTCCCCCGTATCTTCCTTAAGGAAACCGATCTCAACCCTCTCGGGCCTTCGCTCCTTGACATCTATGATCTCATCGCTTGGTTCAATGTTCCCTCTTCTCTGAAGAGTAAGTTCCAATCGGTCATTGAGGCCCTTCTTGGCAAACCCAGCGATTATGCTGACAACATCCCCCACCTTGATGCCAGCCGCATCGTCCACCTTCTCGTCCCAAAGAACCAAAGGTATCGAGCCAGACTCGTCGGCTATCTCCAGACGCTGCACCTTACCGTTCATGCCAGAGGTCTTTCTGACGAATTCCTTGGGTTCCGAGATCCTTGTGACCTTCCCGACCAGGTCTATGTTAATCGTGCCTTCGATTATGTCCGATACCTTGATGCGGATGTCGGACGGCTTGTTGGAAAGTTCGATGCCGAGCTCGGAGGCCAGTATGGTTATGGCCCCTTCCCTGGTCAGCAATCCCTGAAATTCCCTGACCTTGCTCTTTACCCTCGACTCGAAGTCTTCCCTGCTTATCTTTTCCTCAAAGGGAGAATAATCGTCAGTCATTTTATCACATCTCTATGGCATCATATGGACATACCTGGGCGCAGACGCCACAGTTGGCGCACAACAGGTCATCGATCTCTGCCTTCTTCTCATCGGCATTGAACAGCATCGCTGGGCAACCGAGCTGGTTTATGCATATCTTGCATCCCTTGCACTTTTCCTTATCTACCCGGTATCCCGTTTCGCCGCGCTTTGTTTTTTCGATCAGTACGCACGGCCTCTTGGAGACTATCACTGCCGGGCCCTCGTGCTCATTTGCCTTGATTATGGCCTTTTCCGTGGCCTCGAGGTCGAATGGGTCGACCTCCTGGGTGAACGTCCCCAGTGCCTTGCACAGCTTGACAAGGTCTATCATTGGTGCCGGGTCCATGGTCGCGTTCAGGCCGCTTCCTGGATTCGGTTGATGGCCGGTCATCGCGGTTGTCCTGTTATCGAGTATCACAACAGTGATGTTGTGGCGATTGTAAACAGCATCTACCATGGGCGGCAGTCCCGTGTGGAAGAACGTTGAATCGCCTATGGTGGCGATTATCTCCTTGTTCCCGGCAGCGGCAAATCCGCATGATATGCCGATACTGCTGCCCATGCAGAATGTGGAATCCACTGCATTTAGAGGCGGCATCATACCAAGGGTGTAGCAGCCTATATCGCTAGGTTTTATCCAGTCCTTGGAGGTCTTTTTGATACAGTAGAAAGCGGCCCTGTGTGGACACCCCGGGCAAAGCATCGGCGGTCTGGGCGGAAGGTCGAGACCGAGTTCTCCCTCCTCTTTTGCCTCCGTTCTCAGGCCGAATGCCCTTGAAATGCCGTCGGTGACTATGGATGTGTTCAGTTCACCGACCCTCGGAATGTAGTCCTTGCCCACGATCTCCACCTCTACGCCGTTGTCGAATGCCAAGGTCTTCAACTGGTCCTCGAGTATGGGTTCCATCTCCTCAACGACCAAGACCCTTTCCTTGTCGCTGATGAAGTCGAGAAGGATCTTTTTAGGCAAGGGATGCAAGGTACCCAGTTTGAAAAGGGATATCTCGCCGCCAAGCTTGCCCAAGGCCTCCTTCACATAGGCGTATGATATGCCACTTCCCACAATGCCCCAATTTCCGGAGCCCTCGACAGAGTTGTAACCGCTCTTCTCGAAGACCTCCCTTGTCCTCTCGATCTTCTCTAGCAGTTCCGGATGGAGCTTTCTTGCATGGGCCGGTATCGTCACCCGATGGGTAACATCCCGCTTGAAGTCTGGTCCCTCGTTCTTTTCCCGTACATCACCTGTCTCCACGTCCGCCCTGCAATGACAGGTCCTCGTCGTGGGCCTCAGCATGATGGGAAGGCCCAATTCCTCGGAAAGGTCAAAGGCATCCTTGGTCATCTCGTACGCCTCTTGCGGCGATGAGGGTTCCAGTGTGGGGAGATTGGCAAGAAGGGAATAATATCTGTTGTCCTGTTCGTTCTGCGATGAATGACAGTATGGATCGTCGGCCGATACTATGACCAGGCCTCCTTCCACACCTGCGTACGTAAGTGTCATCAGGGCGTCGGAGGCTACGTTGAGGCCAACATGTTTCATCGTGGTCATTGCCCTGAGACCGGACCAACTTGTCCCTATGCATACCTCTAGCGCGACCTTCTCGTTGGTCGAATACTCCATGAAGATCCCATGTTCCTTCGCGTGCCTGGCCACATAGCTTGGAATCTCGGAGGATGGCGTGCCAGGATAGGCGGCCACTACGCTGACGCCCGCCTCTATGGCCGCTCTCCCTATCGCCTCGTTGCCCATCATTAATTGTTTCATGAAATCCCCCATTGAAATGATGAATTAAAAAGGATATAAAGGTTTTCTCGAGTGTTGTCTAGAGCATTGCTCAGATCCTGTAACCTATCATTCCCAATATTTCCTTTCTCTCCGCTTTCTGTTCCTCCGACTCCAAGGCGTCTGCGGCAGTGCCATCAACAGCGCCGACGACGAATCTGCCCAGGTCCGTCGTGCCGACCACCACCTGAAGGGGATTCTCCGAAGCGGCATAGATGCTGCATACAGAGGGATATTCCTTCACGGCGTTAAGGACGTTTATCGGGAAGGCCTCCCGCATCATTATCACGAAAACATGCCCGGCCCCTATTTCCAGGCAGGCCTTGGCAGCCATCGATTTCAATTCATCGTCGTTGCCCTCCGCCCTGACAAGCTTCGGCTTTGCCTCGTTCATGGCAATCCCGAACTTGATAGAGGGGGTCGTTGTCTTAAGTTTCACGGCCAGGTCCTCAACAGTGAATATCGAGAAGTTGCCCTGGCCGATGATGCATTCCACGCCAGGGTCTTTTTCTATGTCTATTGCCTTGAAATCCATGATGAGAATAGGTACTGCGAATTAATAAATCCTTTGTGGACCCAATACGTCCGCCCCTTAATAATTATTATAATAAAATAATACAGGCAAAAAAGTAGATGAAAATCTACTGTGTTAATTGCACTGGTAGATCCTATCATGATTGGGCACGCAGTAGTGTTTAAGTATTTCCTCTTGGGCCCTTTCCTCGGTAATCTCACCGCTCTCCAGACGATTGAAGATATCTTCCCACTTTGTTTTTTTCATGATAGTCACTCCATAGAAAACTTTCAAGAAGCTTTAATAAATCTTATCGTGACAAAAAAGGATATTTAAACATTTCTATTTATATTTATAAATATCCTTTCTGCGCTTCTAAGGATCTTCCTATCGTTCTCGAACGACAGGAGTTCCATCGCCTCGGGAACCGGAAGAAATGTGTAACTATCGAAGATATGCTCAAGATGCACATCGTTGTCCTTGGCCACGCTCAGATAATAATAGACGTCCTTGGTAAACGGGCCGTGCATGTCACTGGCACTGTACCTGGTCTTGCCAATGTATGCCATCAACCTTTGGGAGCATATGCCTGACTCCTCGCAGACCTCCCTCATGGCGGCCTCGGAAAAGAACTCCATGCTGTCCACCCCTCCCTTGGGGAGCACCCAGGTCTTTTCATCCGCTCTCCGCAGGAGAAGCACCGTGTCCTTATAAAAGACCGTGCAACCTGCAGAGACCCTGTGATTCTCTACAGGCTCTGGAAGCGACAGTATGTTGCAGGACCTGAGAGCGGACCTTGCCATATCTGGAGAATATAGTTCAGTAGGGCAAAGATTCACTGCGCCCTCTGGCATTTTCATCTCATCGCCCGAAACAAATACCTCCAGTCCCCTCTCCATGTACCTTTTGATGGCGGAGACGATCTCACGTTCCTTCTCCACCAATAAGACATCAAGGCCCTCAAATGAATAGGATTGTAGGATGTCTATGTAGTTCGCCGCCATAGGGGAATTGAGAACTACGAGATCTATCCTGCACCCCCTCTTCATGAACAGGAGGGCTGAGAGAAAATCCCTATAGTTCCTTACGATGGCGCATGCAGACCCTTGGACACCGTAGGGAAGGCCTCCAGGTCCCTTGAAACGCTCACACAGAACATATGCCCTCCCCTTTATGACCTCTATGCCTATGTTCATCTCATGATTTTCAAGGTCCACCGTGCCCCCGCATCCGCATATCGCATCTCCTATAGAACAGTTGATCTCTATGGAGGTCATCGGGAACTCCTTTGTCAGCCGTTGTGATGTGACCCTGAAAGTTGCAGGCCGGTGCTCGTTGTACAGCGCCAGTGCCTCCCTCCTTATATCGGCCAGGTCGGCCCTGATCTCAGTTGCCGGCGAGAACGAGACTATGCCAAAGGCCTTTGACAGGCAGTCCGTGGCCCTGCTATCTGAGGTATGGAGGATAAGCCTCCCCTGAACAATCTCCAGACCGTTGTGATCGACACGGTCTTGAAAGAGGCCTCTTTTGATGTTGTCCCTCAGCGCCTGCAACCATCGCCTGCGGGTCTGTTCTGATTTAAGACCGATTTCGGAATAACGGAGGATATAACAATTCACGATGTTTTTTTTACATTGTTACATTTAAATATTTTCTAAAAATTTATATATATGAGAAATAGCATTCTATTTAAAATAAAATCCTTGTTTTGGTGAGGAAATGAACAAAGAAGACCTTTATAGATTACTGACGCAGGAAGGATACTGCGAAGACAGGATAAATGAACTGATCAAAGAGAAGAGGGAGATCATCGGCCCGCATATCACAGAAGAGGGGCTATATGCCATCATCGCTGCGGAACATGGTATCAGAGAAACGATAGAGGAACCAAGATTGAGCCTAGAGGACATACAGCCAGGTCTCTCGAACATATCACTATTGCTCAAGGTCATAAAGGTCTACGAAGAAAAGGAGTTCAAGAAGGGGGACAGGACAGGAAAGAGACAATCCATACTGTTGGGGGACAGGACAGGAAAGATATTTCTTACCCTCTGGGACAAGGAGACGGAACAGTATGCGAAAAAGTTTCATAATGGCAACGTCGTCAGGCTTTTGGACGTGTCATCCATCCAAGGACCGTCAGGTCCACAACTAAAACTTGGATTCAAGGGAAGGGTGGTCGTCGAGGATGAGAACAAGTACCGGGACCTCTTCGCGTATGAGGGCAAGAAATATGTCAGGAAGAGGCTTGATGAGATAGACAAAGACGATAGATCCATAGAGGTCAGGGGCACGGTGTCCAACATATATAGATTGACGGTCTACGACTCGTGCCCAGAATGCAATAGAGGCCTTGTCAAGACCACGAACAACTATTATTATTGCGAGCATTGCAAGACAAGGACCATGCCTAACAAGGCAATGGTCCTGGAGATAGGGATAGATGATGGATATGGTCATGTAAGGGCCATCCTGTTCAGTGACAGTGCAGCCGAACTGGTCGATGAGAGCCCGGATACGGTCGCACGTGTGCTTCAGGAGTATATCGATGCGGGATTCAACCCCAAGAACGTTGGCCTTGAGTATATGATGGAGAACAAGTCCGGGTTGATGGGGAAGGAAGTTCTCATAGCGGGTTCTGTGAACGAGGATGAGTTCAAGGGACTTGTAATAAATGTGTTCGATGTAAAACCCATAGACCTTGAATATGAAACCAAGATGATATTCAAGAAACTGGAGGATGAGTTCAATGATTAGATCGGCGGCGGTGGAGAGAAGCATCTCAGAGATAATGGAAGATGACGATTACATAAGCGTGGTCGGCACGGTCGTGTCGAACGATCCACGGGAATACACCCTTCTGCTGGATGATGGGACCGGACAGGTCATCGCCTTTGTGGAAAGGCTTTTCGACATAGGAAAGGTCGTGAGGGTAATAGGCCGGCCCTTTGAGAACGGGAAGGGCATCAACGTAGATATCATCCAGGACTTCTCCAGTGTCAACATCTCGTTGTACAATGACCTTAGGAAATGGGAGGCCATGAGATGAAAAGGAGATTTCCTGCAAAGCGGATGTATCTGTCCGAGATCAACGAAGGTTTCTTCATAAAGAACGAGGGGGACTTCGAGCCCAACTACCTTCTCTCTCCCTTTGGCGAGAAGGTATACAGGGCAAAGATAGTCGGTACGATAGTTGCAGGGCCGTACCACAGCGACGACAACTCCTATGCAAGGGCCCTGATCGATGACACAACGGCCGTCATCTGGGTCTCGGCGTTCAGGGAGAGGGCATCCCTATTCAAAAACGTCAAGAGGGGGGACATCGTCCAGATCATAGGCAGGCCGCACGAATGGCAGGACACAAAACAGCTGACGGCGGAGGCCATGGCCTGTGTGGAACCGCCGTTCATGATACTGGCAAGGGCCGAGACCTTACTTCGATATCTGAGATTCGTTAAGGAATCCTCAGATGCCAGGAATCTTCTCAATGAGGTCGGAGATGTCAGGAACGCCGTTGAGGAGGCCGAAGAGAGGGGCATAGACCCAGAGACGATATACGGGCTTGACGAGCTCAGCTATCATCTCGACAAACAGATGGAGGAGACCATTGACATACAAAAGCTTGAAATGGTCAAGAGAAAAATAATTGATACCCTGCAGATGATACAGGATAACGAAGGGGCCGACCTGGATGTTCTTATCGCTGAGCTTGATCCAGAGTTCACCGCCGCAGAAGTCGAGGAAGGTGTGAAGTCGCTTCTGGGCATAGGCGATATCTTCGAACCGAGCGTGGGCAGGTACATGATAGCCTGAAACGGAGGGTTCTCCCTGCTACAACATGAAGACACCCTCACGGCCTCCCAGCTTAAGCTTTTGGATCTTTATGGGCATCAACCATATATGACCGAGAGGGAAATGGCCAGAATCGTCGGATTCAAATACTACAACTATGTATCGACCGTGAAAAACAGTATCCTAGAGAAGAAAGGTTACCTTGCAGGGCCCTATTATTATGTGGATTTCAGAAGGATCAGCAAGAATGTGGCGAAAAGACTTATAGTCTTCACCATGTTCGAAAAGACCTACAGTTACGACTTCATAGTGAGACTGCTCAAAAACATCGAATCCTGGAGCTTTTTTTATCCCCTTCAAGAGAGCACCTTCAACGAGATGATGATAGGGATATACTCCACGGATAACAAGAAGGTCATTAGGGTATTCGAATTTCTAAAGGAACGGGGCGTATTGCACTATTATTCCATATACGAGCTGGAGGGCAATTTCCAGACCCACAATCCGCTTTTCTTCGATGGAACTGCCGAGACGGATTATCTTCCTGAAAAGATCGGGTTTAAAGAGGAATATGCAGAAGGGCCTTTTGAGAGGCATGACGAGGGGCCCATGAAGCTTTCAACACTGGACACCAGATTGTTAATGTACCTGCAATCCGGATTCATGAAAAGTGAACTCTCAAAGATAATGAAGCATAATGCCAAGATCGTCGACGAAGAAGGAGATCATCCATATGTCTGGGGCTACAACGCTTGGAGGTATTCCTATGAGAAGCTATTGAAAAAAAGAATCATAGAAAAGTTCTATTTAGTATACCCAATGCCAAAGCATCTGTGCTCGTACTTCTTCACCATAATCAAGGGAAAGGACCATGAATCGACCATGAAGCTCTCCGCCAACATAGGTTCCAATGCCAGGATACTGCGGTCTGGGGGAATCGTCAAATCGCTCAATCCCGAGGATGAGGGCACGTATTACTGGTGCGCCCATATCAGGAGTCATCCATTGTTCATGCACAGGATATCCACCATGTTGGAGTTGCCGGAGGTCGATTCAAAGTTGATATACTACTGCAGGTCTGTCTCCAATCATGACAACATCAGGTATCATGTGCCATACATGAACTATTATCTGGAACAGAGCATCTCCCTGGAAAAGAAATATTATGACAATTCCAACATGACCATTCATTATGACTATGACGCATATCTTGAGGAGATAAGGAAAATATTGGAAGAATGATCATGCTTCTGTATGTTTAAGATACTCGTCTATGTCTATTTCCGTCAACTCGGGGAAAAGCTTCTCAACCACAAGGGTCTTGGTGGTCTTCGGTACTGACTCAAAGAAGGTGTCCATGCTCTTCCCGGCCGTGCTAACGACCAACTGTGGTGGATTCGTTGTGAACAGGTCCCTGAAAAGTTTCTTCTTGATTCTCTCGAACAGGCTCTTCTTCCCTAAGCCATATCCTATCAGGATGTTAAGTCTCTTTTTTTTGCAACTCTCGGTCATCCTCTCAAGATTCTTCATTGCCCTGGTATAGTATTTGGGCAGCTTGGAGAAGTTCCAGTAAAATCGAACTCTTATGTCGTTCTTCTTGAGGAACTCTATGAAATCAGGGTTCTCGTACACGGTCGACTCTATTTCTATCACTGGTGTCAGTTCCTCGTAGCTCCTCGTCTGCATGGCGTTCAATGTTAGGGCCAAGAAGGAGAATTCATCTATATCATGATCTACCATGACCCATTTCACCATCTTGCAAAAAACGATGGATGTGGCATCATAGGCATCTATGTATGAGCAGTTGATTTTGTCCGCATATTTTCTGATACCATGTGGTATGAGTAGGAAATGATCTATTTTCCCCTGTGCGCCTTCTTTGCTCATAGAAGAACATTATTGTTTAAATTAATAAAGCTTTTTAAATGGATAGACACCCACCCCTTTATTTCCTGTGGAATGGAATATAAAAATTCTAATAAAATATCATAATTTTTATCGTATAAAAATTGGTTATGAACTGTATGCTCACTTCATAAATATAAATTTTTCTACTATCGTTATATTTCGATAAAAAAATTGTCGAAAAACGTGAATTATCACAAAAATTGTTCCAGTGGAAATAAAGGGCGGGGTCAAATTTAATATTGATATTATATGATAACAAATGTTAACTATTGCTAATATTCCAGTGGAAATAAAGGGGATATAGAAACGTATAAAAGGCACTGTTTCCAGTGGAGTTAGGTGCATCAATGAAGAACCAGAAAAGTTTAGACAGCCTATTCGACAAGTTACTTAGCACGGAGCGAATATTGACTAACAAGGAAGTACTGAGACACTCTTACACACCGGAACAGCTACCACACCGACAGCATCAGATCGAGGAGCTCGCATCTATCCTGGTATCTGCGTTCAAGGGAGAGACCCCATCCAACATCTTCGTATACGGGAAGACAGGCACCGGAAAGACAGCTGTGGTGAAGTATGTGGGCAAGGCCATAGTCAAGAAGATCGGAGGCAACTACTTCTCCAAGCCTTTTCAGGGTTCTAAGCCGAATCCGGATTTCGCTACGTCTTCGTCATACGATTATTCTGTCTGGTTCATCTATATGAACTGCGAGGTCGTGGATACACAGTATAGATTGCTGGCGAAACTGGGCGAATACTTTGGGCAATCCATTCCGTTGACGGGTTGGCCAACGGATAAGGTGTACGACACATTCTTTTCGGCCCTTGATCAGAGAAAGAGACTGGTGGTCATAATTCTTGATGAGATAGACAAGCTGCTTAGGAAGGGCAGTGATGAAGTTCTTTACAATCTTACACGAATAAATTCTGATCTCACCAATGCCAGGGTGAGCATAATAGGTATTACCAATGATTTGAACTTCATAGAATTCCTTGATCCCAGGGTCAGGAGCTCCCTGGGCGAGGAGGAGATAGTCTTTCCTCCCTATGATGCCGTGCAGCTCCAGGATATCCTGACCCAGAGAGCGAAGATGGCATGCAGTCAGCTTGATATAATCGAACCCGGCGTGATACCCCTTTGTTCCGCGTTCGCGGCGCAGGAGCATGGCGACGCGAGAAGGGCCCTGGACCTTTTCAGGGTCGCAGGCGAGCTCGCGGAAAGGGAAAGAGGGAACAAGATATCCGAAAAGCATGTCAGGGAGGCCAAGGAGAGGATAGAACAGGACAGGATAGTCGAGGTCGTGAAGACGTTGCCGACCCAGTCCAAGCTCGTGCTATACTCTTGTATTCTCTTGGAGAAGTACGAACCTTCTGGCATCTCGACTGGTGAGGTCTACAATGTTTACAAGGACCTATGTAGACTATCGAATAGTGAGATATTGACCCAGCGCAGGATATCTGATATAATCTCGGAGCTTGATATGCTGGGGATCCTGAACGCCAAGGTTGTGAGCAAGGGGCGCTACGGGAGGACAAAAGAGATTCATATGGGCGTTCCAATTGCACAGATCAAGAGGGTTATGGAATCGGATAGGAAGATAGAGAGGGTGGCGACTTACGTACCGCCCATACAGCACAAATTGTATTGATGGTCTTATAATGGTCGCTGTAAGTTCGGTCAAAGCGAATCTCCCAGGTAGATTTATAGATAATGGGATAATCTTGACAGAGGAGGCATATGTCAAGTTTCTGGAGGACACTGTTCCAGACGACCTGATAGCCGAGTTCATAGAGAATCTTAGTCAGAATCAGATCCATATCGTCACCAAGGATGAATACGAGGACTTCTTTTATCCAAGGATAGAGCAACAAAACGGCCCTGAGGAAAGAGACGATACCCGCATCGCTGGACCCAAGAAGTCCGTATCATCTAAATATTATTTCTCTAAGGAAATTGAACCAGACATCAAGATCATCAGGGACGTGGCGGGCAAGAGCGATTCGGAAGGCTCCTTTGAGGATTTTTTGGCCCTGTTCAAGGACAGGTACAAGCGCCTGTCGCGCATATTCAAGGAACACACGGAGATGAGGGACTACATCTCGATAAAGAACGCCAAAGACATGGAACTCAAGTCCCAGGTGAAGATCGTTGGCCTGGTGTCCGAGAAGAGCATAACAAAGAATGGAAACATATTGCTAGACATTGAAGACCTAAGCGGCCAGATACGCGCCATAATTCTAGGCAGCAAGGACAGGCTGAGGGAAAGGGCCAACTATATAATGCGCGATGAGATAATAGGTATCAGCGGCATGCTCGGCGAGGACGTGATCTTTGTCAACGATTTCCAATTCCCTGACGTCTCGCTGGGTAGGCCTGTAAATCATGCGGAGGAGGACATAAATGCCATATTCACCTCCGATACCCACATTGGCAGCAACGAGTTCGCTGAGAAGTCTTTTTTGAGATTCATCAAATGGCTCAGGCAGGACACCGGCAACGAGAAACAGAGGGAGCTGGCGTCCAGGGTGAAGTATCTTGTGATAGGGGGCGATGTTGTAGATGGTGTGGGAATATACCCAAATCAGCAGAACGAACTTAAGATAACCGATATTCATAAACAATATGCCGAGACCGCCAGACTTCTCTCGTTTGTGCCGGAATGGATCGAGATTTTGATTCTGCCGGGAAACCATGATGCAACCCGTAGTGGGAATCCACAGTTGCCTATACCAAAGGCCTTTGCCTACGACCTGTATAACATGGGCAATGTTCACATGCTTTCCAACCCGTCTTTCTTTTCGCTTCATGATGTCAAGAGCCTCGTGTATCACGGCGACTCGCTTTTCGATTTCTTCTCCCAGATCCCCGGATTTACATTGGAGGACCCTGTGAAACCCATGACCGAGATGCTTAGGAAGCGGCATTTGGCGCCGAATTATGGGATGGGAACGCAGATAGTCCCAGAGCCGTCCGATTTCCTATGCATCGACGAGCCCCCGGACATCTTCCATACCGGGCACACGCACATCAATGGCAAGGGCATATACCGCGGGGTCACGATGCTCAATTCCGGTGGGTGGCAGCATCAGACCGGATTCCAGAGGCTGAGGAACATCAAGCCCGATGTGGCAAGGGTGCCGATAGTGAATCTGAAGTCCCTCAATACCGTAGTGGTTAGTTTTGGTGATTGAATGGAACAGGATTATGGAACATACTTCACGATGTTGGAACAGGAGCTTGAGGTCGTCCATTCGGTTGCCAAGGCCGCTCGTGCGTTGGGGCTTGATCCAAAGATGGAGGTAGAGGTACCATTGGCAAAGGACATGGCAAGCAGGGTTGAGAGCCTTGTGGGACCGGCCGGCATTGCCGTGGTCATAAGGGAGCTTGATGAGAGCGGGATATCAAGGGAAAGCGTAGCCTTGAAGGTCGCAGCCCGCATATGTCAGGGCGAGTTCGAGAAGATGGACAAGTCGGCGGCTGCGGAGCAGGCCGTACGGTCCGCATTGGCAGTGCTCACTGAAGGCATAGTGTCCGCGCCCCTTGAGGGCATCGCTAGCGTCAAGATACGTGAGAATCGTGATGGAAGCAAGCATCTGGCCATCTACTTCGCCGGCCCCATACGTTCCGCGGGAGGCACGGCAGCCGCTTTGGCGGTGCTGATAGCTGACTATGTGAGACAAAAGCTGCATCTTGACAGATACAAGGCGACTCCCGACGAGATGGAGAGATTCATAGAGGAGGCCGACCTTTACAACAGAAACGTCAGATTGCAGTACAAGCCCTCCCCCGACGAGATCAGGCTCGCCCTCGGCAAGATAGGCGTTGAGGTGACGGGCGAGGCCACCGACAACATTGAGATAACGGGACACAGGGACCTTGACAGGATAGAGACCAACAAGCTCAGGGGGGGCGCCATGTTGGCCCTCTGCGAGGGCGTGCTGCAAAAGTCCGCAAAGATATTGAAGATTACCAAGAAGAACTCCATCGAAGGGTGGGAATGGCTCGAGAACGTCGGGTTCAACAAGAAAACCAGCGTGTCGGAGGAGAATCGCATCGCGCCGAACTGGAAGTACCTCGCGGACATCATAGCAGGAAGACCGATATTCTCGCATCCCATGGCCCGGGGCGGCTTCAGGATACGTTACGGAAGGTCGAGGAACACGGGACTGGCCGGTTGGGGGATACATCCCGCGACCATGTACATCGTGGATTCGTTCCTGGCCATAGGCACCCAGATGAAGACCGAGAGGCCCGGAAAGGCGAACGTTACGGCCCCCGTGGATTCGATCGAGGGACCTATAGTAAAGCTCAAGGACGGCAGCGTCGTACGCGTTGAGACATCGGAGCAGGCAAGGGACCTCGTGGACAGGGTGGACGAGATCCTGTTCCTGGGCGATGCCCTCATAGGCTATGGCGAGTTCCTGGAGAACAACCAGCCCCTTCTGCCGTCTGGGTATGTGGAGGAATGGTGGGTACAGGAACTGGAAGCCGCCGGGGGCGGCAAGAAGTATTCCAGGTACATTGACAACCCGTTCGATGTTGGAGAGAAGGACGCGTTGAAGATATCCGAGGAACTGAACATCCCACTGCATCCGACATTTGTCTATCACTGGGAGGACATCAATCTTGAAGAGCTCAAGGCGCTTGTCCAATGGCGCGGGGACGGCGTGTTGGAGAAGGGAAGGCTCGTGCTGAAGAAGTCGGCGGAAAAGGACCTGTTGGAGAGGATATGCATTCCCCACACGGTTGACAGGGACAGGATAATAATAGACTCTGAGACGTTCAGGAGGTGTACAGACCCCACTAGATTCGACAGCGTTTATCCCCTCGTTTCCAAGGAAGGGAAAGAAGAGCGGGAGCTTGTGCTGGAAATCGTCAGCAAGACCATCGGAATCAAGATCAGGCAAAAGTGCCCGTACACCGTGGGGGGCAGGATGGGAAGGCCCGAGAAGGCCAAGGAGAGAATAATGTCGCCAATGGTCCACGGCCTTTTCCCTGTAGGTTCCGCCGGAGGGAACACAAGGTCGATCGTAAAGGCCATGGGCAACAACTACATCAGGGTCGAGGTGGCCAACAGGTACTGTGAATCATGCAGGTCTAGGTCATACACATTAAGGTGCCCAAAATGCAACGAGGTCACGAAGCTCTATGCCGCATGCACCAACAGAAGATGTAAGAAGAACGGACAGAAATATTTTGGGGGGGCTGCCGGGGTTTGCGACTCTTGTGGGCAAAATCTTTCACTTTACTCTTATCACGACATTGACATCAAGTCCGAGATGGAACGCGCTATGGCTGGGCTGGGGGTGGAACTGCCAAAGGAGGTGAAGGGAGTGATAGGCATGATATCCTCCGACAAGTTCCCCGAGCCTTTGGAGAAGGCGATACTCAGGGCCGCAAACGGCGTTTCCGTGTTCAAGGACGGGACGATGAGATTCGATGCCACCGATGTGCCTCTGACACATTTCATACCGAGGGAAATAAATATCGATGTGAAGGCCCTCCTTCGCATGGGTTACTCAAAGGACATATACGGCAACAGGCTCGTGGACGATGAACAGGTAGTGGAACTGAAGGTCCAGGACATCGTCCTTGCCGATACCGCCGCAGACTACATGATTCGTTGCTGCAACTTCATAGACGACCTTTTGGAGAAGTTCTACGGAATGCCGAGATTCTATAACGTCAATGAACGCGCCGACCTGTATGGCAAGCTGGTGATAGGGCTTGCACCACACACGTCTGCCGGCGTTCTAGGCAGGATAATAGGATATACAAAGGCCAAGGTTGGGTATGCACATCCCTTCTTCCATGCTGCTAAGAGGAGGAACTGCGATGGCGACGAGGATGCCATAATGTTGCTAATGGACGCCATGATCAACTTTTCAAGGCATTTTCTGCCGGAGCATCGTGGGGGCAAGATGGACGCGCCGTTGGTCCTGACAACGAGGATAGACCCGGAGGAGATCGACAAGGAGGTCCACAATCTCGACATCTCGGTAAGGTACCCGATAGAGTTCTACGAAAGGACACAGGAGTTCATACATCCATCCCAGATCGCTCTGCCGACGGTGTCGGACAGGCTGGGGAGCGACAAGGCGTTCCAAGACCTGCATTACACGATGCCCACCAGGGACATATCGGACGGTCCGGAGTTCTCGGCCTACAAGACATTGGGTGCCATGACCGACAAGATAGAGTCGCAGTTGGAATTGGCGAGAAAGCTGAGGGCCGTCGACATGGACGACACCGCCCAGAGGGTCATAGTCTCGCACTTCATTCCAGACCTGATAGGCAATCTCAGGTCTTTTTTCAAACAGACGTTCCGTTGTGTTGGATGCAACACCATATACCGGAGGATCCCGCTTTCTGGCAGGTGTACGAAGTGCCACGGCGGGAGGCTTGTCCTCACCGTTACCAAGGGGTCTGTCGAGAAATACCTTCAGGTCAGCAAGGACATCGTGAGACGATACGACATAGATCCGTACATAGCCCAGAGGATAGATATCATAGAGAAGGAACTGGATTCCGTCTTCAAGGAAAGGGTCCAACAGATGACATTGGCGGATTTTGCTCCTTGACCTTTCTTTGATGAATATTGTTCTAGTTTTTAATCTATAATGACACTATTTGTCGTTTATTTTCCTTTTTCACGGGACATGGGCTAGAGAATGCGGATAATGGTCCCCGAACATCCCTCCCCGTCCATCTTTTTACATTTCAATTGATTATAATAAATATTTATAATCATTTTCAAAATTTATATTATTATTTCTTAGAAAAGTTAATTAAGGAGTACATATGTTATTATATATTGGTGGTGGGTTGAGAGTTAACAGGACGCTTGGTACTAGTGTCCCACCGGAAATTGAGAAACAGATTGAGATGTTGGTTAAAAAGGGATACTATAAGACCAAATCGGATTTCTTATATCAAGCCGTGCTTGAGAAATTGAAGAACGAAAGAGAGTTGCTTTAGGGGATATCATTTGCATATTCTTTTTTAACTTCTCTATTTTTTATCAGGCCTATTTTGCACCTCGTTCGCTTTGAAAAGATTTTTATGCGGGTCCGAGAAATCAATATTGGTGTTTTTCTATGAAGGTCCACAGCAAGAGGATAGTCTTACCCAAGACCAACGAGCTTGACATTATAAATATCACGGACAGGGTGCAGATGGAGGTCGAAGAGGCCGGAGTGAGGGAGGGCATGGCCAACATCTTCGTTGTGGGGTCGACGGGAGCCGCCACGATCATGGAGTACGAACCCGGCCTGGTCAACGACATGAAGAACGTGCTCGAGAGACTGGTTCCGAGGGACATGGAGTACGACCATCACAGGATGTGGCGCGATGGCAATGGCCACTCACACATACGCTCTGCCATATTGGGTCCTTCCATATCGGTCCCGATAACCGGGGGAGCCTTGTATCTGGGCACATGGCAACAGATCGTCTACATAGAGCTAGATAACAAACCCAGGGAGCGCGCCCTTAAGATATCCGTGTTGGGTGAGTGATATGGCGGTTCGTCTGCGCAAGGAGGACTGCGTATTCGTGGTCATAGACGTCCAGGAGAGATTCATGCCAGTATTGGACAGGAAGGACACGCTATTGAGCAACATCAAGAAGCTCGTGATGGCCTCTTCCGAGTTCGACATCCCGCTGATGGTGACGGAACAATATCCGGAAGGTCTCGGAAGGACCGTTGAGGACATCGATATGCTGCTGGGCAAGCACGATTACATCAAGAAGGACTCTTTTTCATGTTTCAAGAACGATGAGTTCAGAAAGGCATTGTCAGAGAAAGGCAGGGGACAACTGGTGCTGAGCGGCATCGAGGCCCAGGTGTGCGTCACCCAGACAGCCCTCGACGGATTGGGTGGAGGATACGAGGTATTTATCGCGGCGGACGCCATAGACTCAAGAAAACCCTTGGACCGGGAGATCTCCATAGGGCGGATGAGGCAGGCAGGTGCGGTGATTGAGGCCACGGAGTCCATACTCTTCTACATGCTCGAAAGACATACGGACGAGAAGTTCAAGAATCTGCAATGGATCGTAAAATCATTTTGATTCCTTTTTTAGTTGATTGTTGATGTCTCCCTCGCTACGGGGGAAATTGAAATGAAAAGACTTATATACTCTATTTCGTGACATGTCAAAAAATAACATGTCTATATATGACATGTCAAAAGTGATAACATGATAAATGGCAAGAGGTTGCTTCAGTTCTATATCCTATGGACAACAAATAAGGAACCGAAGTGCGGGTACGATATAATGAAGGAACTTGAGGACTTCTTCATCATCAAGGGGGTCTCGCAGGCGGTCATATACCTCAATCTGAGAGGCCTTGAATCCAAAGACGTATTGAAGGGCACCAAGGGATCCAGGAACAAGACGATATATTCCTTGACCAAGCGCGGAGAGGACCTCCTACTGGAGGAAACGAAGATGATGAGAGAGTACATACTGAAGTTCAAGGACATCATCAACTATGTGATGGATAGAGAAGATGGAGTTGTAGGATAATGAAAAATCCACTCAAGTCTTTGGCAACGGTCTGTGAAGCAAGGCCGTATACGGTAATAGCCATAATCTTGGCCGTCACCATACTGTTCTCGACAGGCATCCCTCTCATAGAGCAGGATGTGGACATGGAGTCATATCTCCCGGAGGACAACGAGGCGCTTCAGGCAACGATGACGCTTTACGACATATACGGCAGTCAGTCATACGAGAACATCCTGGTTCGGGGGGACGTTACGAGCCTGGAGGGAATCCTTACTATACTAGAATTGCAGGAGACGATCGCCAACGAGCCAAGTTTCGAGGATTATGTTCTGTCAGTAACGACATACGTAGATTATCTTGTCAGTGCTGGGTTCATATCCTCCGACATAGATGAGACGACGGCTGCAACGATTCAACAGATTCTTGCTGCAGACGCGGCGTCCGACTCGCCCCAGTTCATTGGCCGGGTGGTCAGCGCCGATATGCAGAACACGCTCGTGACCGTTCAGATAGAGGGAGACTACAATGAGGAGGGCGTGTCTGATAACATAGAGAGATTGATGGGAATAGTATCGGAGTTCTCCGAGACCGACAATGGGTTCACGGCGGGCATATACGGCGACCACTCGTCGGCCCATGAAATGATGAACTCGATGAATCGCGACAACAAATATCTTGCCACTGGAGCCGTATTGTTCATACTTTTGGTACTTTTCCTTATATTTAGGAAACTGTCCGACACCCTTTTCCCGTATTTGACGATAGCGGTCGCCATGGTCTGGCTACTTGGGGTAATGGGATATGCTGGAATACCATTCACGATGCCCCTTGTGGCCTTGATACCGCTGCTGCTGGGCATCTGCATAAACTATGCTATTCACATCATGTTCAGGTACCGTGAGGAGAGGAGGAACGGCAGGGATGTCTATGAGGGCATAAAGGCGTGTGTCGGCAATACCGGCACCGCCGTCTTCGTTTCGGCCCTGACGACCGTCATCGGGTTCTCATCGTTCCTACTGTCCGAACTTGTGCCTATGACACAGTTCGGTTACCTTGCCATGCTGGGAATAATATTTGCCTTTATCCTAGTAGTGACATTACTGCCCTCCCTGATGACGATACGTGACAGGAAGGCCAAGAATGATCCATCCAAGTTTGTGGTCCTGGGCGGCGGCGTTGCCACGTTCTTGGAGAAGTATGTGATGTCAGGCATACGGCATAGAAAGGCCCTTTTGTCAGTGGCGGCAGTGATTACGCTGGTTTCTTTGGCCGCCTCTACACAAGTTGACACGGCCATGAACTGGAACGACATGATGCCCGACGATACCGATACCATGAAGGTATCTGCAGAGATCTCCGAGCTCTTTGGCACGAGCGACACCTCTAATAAGATATTCATACTTGTCGAAGGCGATGTGTTGTCTCCTGATGTCATGGCAGAGGTCTATGAACTTGAGAACAATATCAGGGCGATTGATCTGCTGAACGTGGACGGTGACCCGATAATTCCATCCACCTACTCTGTAAGCACATATGTTGACGTTATCCTTGCTGTGAACGGAGGCGAGATGCCGGCCACCCGGGACGAGGCAAAACAGATCGTACAGGCCCTGGCAATGGACGCAAGCACCCAGACGACCATCGGTCAGTTCATGGTCATCAATCCCTTGTCAGAGTACTACAATTCGTTGAGCATCGTCTACGTTGATGCAAATGTGCTCTCAGACAGCGATATCGAGTCCGTAGTCAGTGAGATAGAGGGATTCTATTCAGAGGACAGCGATGTCTCCTACCGGTCAGCGGGCGCATTGGTCATCATGGCCGATATCATGGGCAACATGATGGACACGCAGGTGAAGACCACAATCGCCGCAATGATACTGTGTTTCCTAACAGTGGCGATAATCATGCGCTCGGCCATCTATGGGCTTCTCTCAATTTTGACCGTGGGGCTTTCAATATCTTGGGAATTCCTTCTCCTGTATGTGGCCGGATGGCAGTTCGATCTTTTCACCATAATGATATCCGCGATGATCGTGGGTCTCGGGATCGACTTCTCTGTGCATATCATCGAAAGGTTCCGTGAAGAGATCTCTAATGGCAGGAGGGCCAACGAGGCGATAGAGGTAGTCATAGCGAACGTGGGCAAGGCGCTTCTTACAGCGACAATCACGACCGCGGGCGCCTTCTTCATAGTCAGCATGTCGACGATGCCCATAATATTCAGGTTCGGGGTCATCGCGGGAATGGTTCTGATATTCTCGTTCCTGGTGGCGTTGTTCGTCCTGCCGCCGGTCCTGGTATGGATCACTGAGAGGAAGGAAATGGGGGCCGCAACGGCCTCCTGATCTTTTTATTTTTAAAGAAAACGAATCGGCCCCTTTGTGGAACATTTCAATTGTTCTTCGACGGGGCATCTCCTTTTTCATGATTTTCACAGGCCCTCCAATTTTGCCGTTCCGCTGGCACAAGACAGATGAGAATATAAGATTTATTCGTAAGTTATATAAACTATAATCAATTTATAACATCTCATGAAGCGAATTGCTTTGTCATTGATATTGTTCATTGCCCTGTTTTGCGGTTGCATCTCGGGGGAAGATGAGGAAACGGAACTCACCATCTATGCCTACGACAGCTTCGTTGCCGATTGGGGCATAGGACCAATAGTGATTCCGTTATTTGAGGAAAAGTATGGTGTCAAGGTGAACATCATCTCAATCGGCAGTTCCGGGGACATGATATCCAGGGCCATCGCGGAAAGCGACGACCCGCAGGCCGACATCCTTCTTGGAATAAACGATCTCCAGATGTATATGGCATTCTCAAACGACCTGTTGGAGAGCTATCGCCCCGAAGGATACAACTCCATCCCTGAAGCGCTGGTCATGGACGACGAATGGAGGCTTACACCCTTCGATTACGGTTACATGGCTATAATATACGATTCCGAGGTCATTATGGACCCGCCAACTTCCTTTGAAGACCTGAAGGATCCGGCATGGAAGGACATGCTGATAGTGGAGGATCCAAGGACCTCATCTCCGGGACTCTCGTTCCTGTTATGGACGATAGCCGCGTACGGCGATGGGTTCGATAAGTACTGGGAGGAGATATCGGACAGCATCCTTACTGTAGCGCCGAGCTGGAGTACCGCATATTACGGCATGTTCATAGAGGGGGAGGCCCCGATGGTCGTCAGCTATTCCACCAGCCCAGCATATCATCTCGAGTACGAGGACACCGACAGGTACAAGGGCGTCATTTTCGAGGAGGGCGGCTTCCTTCAGATAGAGGGCGCCGGCATTGTCAAGGGGGCCAAGAATTCCGACCTGGCGAAGAAGTTCATCGACTTCATGCTCTCCGATGAGTTCCAGAGCGAAGTGGCACTGACGCAGTTCATGATGCCCGTGAACCAGGACATTGAGTTACCCGACTCCTATCTTCAGATAGTGGAGGTCACAGACACGCTGTTGCCACTTGACAGAAGCCTTTTGGAAACAGAGCTTGAGACATGGACGGATCGGTGGTTAGAGGCCATAGGATGAACATTTCCGTGAAGCGCGGTCGCTGGGCCCTGTTGGGCCTGCCGGCCGTCTTCTTATTGGCCTTCGTGGTAGTGCCCTTGCTGATGGTCCTGTACATGGGATTTTCCAGGGAGGGAGGAATATCGTTGGCCACGTTCCTTGACATATTCGGCAGTGGATATTATCGCGGGGTCATGTTGTTCTCGTTCGAGCAGGCGCTGGCATCGGTATTGGTCACGCTTGTCCTTGGCCTGCCCGGGGCGTACATCCTGTCGCATTACGACTTCAGAGGGAAGGACCAGGTGTTGGCCCTGTCCACCGTGCCTTTTGTGCTGCCGTCTGTGTTGGTGGTCCTAGGCTTTGTGATATTTTTCGGGAACACCGGCATCCTCAACGATTTCCTAAGAGACACGTTCAATGTCGGCGGGGTCCCTTTCAGGATCCTCTATAGCTGGAAGGCCATAATCCTGGCGCATGCGTTCTACAACATCCCCCTGGTGTTCCGATACGTCTCTTCGATATGGGCGAACATCGATGATAGCCTTCTGGAAGCGGCGAGAAATCTAGGGGCTTCGAGGTTGAGGACGCTCAGGGACATAGAACTGCCATACCTCTCTCAGGCAATCCTTTCCTGTTCGCTTTTGGTGTTCATATATTCGTTTACCTCATTTGCCATAGTACTGGCCCTGGGCGGAGCCCGGTACACCACTATGGAGGTAACCATCTACACCGTGACCAATTTATATGGTTCCTTTGAGCTTGCCGGGGCGCTTTCGATCTTGCAGATGGCGTTCCTTCTCATTGTGGTGTTTCTTTATTACCGGACGGACAGGGGGCACAGCGTGGGCGGACGAAAGACGAAAAGAGCACTGTCGTCCATGTCATTGACACACAAATCCATGACGGCCCTGTACGCCTTCGTGGTCTCTGTGCTCTTGATGGGGCCCATACTCTCGATATTGTACTCTTCCATAAGGACGAGGACCGGAGGCGTTGCCGGATACACTCTTGAATGGTTCAGGGAGATATTCGAGAGAGGGACCGAGAGTTTCATAGGGGCCTCGCCGCTTGAGTCCATCGGCAACTCGCTTTTCATCGCCCTCTTTGCGATGGTGATATCCGTGACGTTCGCCATTCTTCTCTCATACTACGGCGTCAACAGAAGGGGGGGAAGGGTGACAGGCATATTGGTGATGGTCCCCCTGTGCATATCCACCATAACATTGGCGCTGGGATACGTCTTCATAGGGAACAGGATCTCGATCGATATCTCGCTCCTGGCCATAATACTGATACACTCCGTTATATCATTTCCCCTGTCCTTCCGAGCCATATCAAACTCCCTTTCAAAGGTGGACCCAGCCCTGATAGAGGCATCCCAGAACATTGGCGCATCAAGGTTCAGGACCTTCCTCTCCATAGATCTTCCACTGATAAGGGGAGGAATCATAGCGGCAGGCGTCTTGTCCTTTGCCATATCCCTGGGCGAGCTTGCAGCCGCGTATATGCTCTACGGTGGACGGTACACCACGATACCGATACATATCTATAGATTCATCGGCGGTTACAGATTCGGTCCCGCCGCCGCACTGGGCGTCATGCTGATGGCGGTCTCTGCCATTGGATTTCTCATGATAGATAGGGCCGGCGCAAAGATACGGTTCTAGATAAGGAAAATTATTATTATGTATAGTTGACTTACTTAGTGAAAGGGGGAACTTCCAATAAAACCTCCGTGCTTGATGGTTGGAGAGAGAATACTGCCCGCAATAAGGCAGAAGGTCGCAAAGATACTGGTGAATAACAGGGGATACTCCCAGAACCGGGCAGCGGAGCTCTTGGGAATCACGCAGGCCATGGTCTCAAAGTATCTCTCGAGGCCGGAAAAGCCGCTCGAGAGGGAACTGGACAGGGAGCTTGACGGTCTCGCCATTAGGCTTGCCGATGTGCTGGACGCCCCTGGCGAGTCCACCAAGGCCCTTTGCAGGGCATGTCTTTCATTGAGGGAGTCCTCACGCCTGTGTCCTATGCACAGGGAACTGGGCGCGGATGCGGACTGCCATGCCTGCCAAAATCTCAGGGGGGACGACAATCCGAGGAATATGGTCCTCCATGCCATGGAAAGGGCGATCAAACTGCTGGTCGGCGAGAACATCGCAAGGCTGATACCCGAGGTCAGGACAAATCTCGCGATGTGCGTTCAGGCCCCATCCGGACCTCACGACGTCGCGTCGATACCCGGAAGGCTTATTGTGGTCCGCGGCAACGTGATGAGCCCCACGGCCCCGGAGTTCAACGCCTCAAGGCACACGACAAATCTGTTGTTGAGAATCAACGAGCTACAGCCGGACATAAGGTCAATAATGAACATCAGCTACAACGATGAGGTGCTCGGGGCGTGCAGGGCCTTGAATTTTAAGGAAAAATTATTATTTAGGAAGGACGGGAAGTTAATAATAGACTCATTAGACCCGGACGTGGATTTTTTGATAGATAAAGGGGCCTTTGGTATCGAACCTTGTATATACCTCGTTGGCAGGGACGCCCTCGGCGTTTCAAACAAGGCTATAGGAATCAACAGGGTTTTGTCAGGTAGAAGCGCATGATAGAGCTAATTGATATTGTTCTTCTTCTGTTTGTGGCAAAGGTCCTTGGAGAGATCTTTTCAAAATTCAACATTTCCACAGTGGTCGCAGAGATTCTCACAGGCATCTGTCTCGGACCCTTTTTGCTCGGCATCGTATCGCCGACCGATGCCTTCGATGTGCTTGCGGAGCTGGGGCTTCTGATGATGATGCTTTATGTTGGACTGACCAGCAAGTTCACAGACCTGTCCAGAAGCAAGTTCGCATCTGCCACGATAGGTTCGCTGGGCGTCTTGGTCAGCTTTGCGCTTGGATTCATGTTCTGTTACCTGTTTGGTTTTGGCGTCGTGGAATCCGTGTTCCTCGGGATACTCCTCTCCAACACATCGATAGAGGTCGTCTCTGGGATAATCATCAACGAGAACACACAGGACACCGGCCCCGTCCTGATAGGATCGGCCCTTGCGGACGACTTCATCGCCATATACCTCATCGGCGTCCTTTCGGCCATCACGACGACCGGGGCCCTGAACGTCTCGTCCTTCGTATTCATAACGCTCAAGGTCGTGCTCTTCGTGGCGGGCGTCCTCTACCTTTCTGAGAAGGTCCTCGTAAAGGACATCTTCAAACTCGTCAGCATGAGATTTTTCAGAAGCGATTACCAGATGCTCTCAGTGATGTTCATTCTGACCTTCTTCTTTGCCCTGGTGGCCAATTTCCTGGGCCTTCATGAGATTATCGGTGCATATCTCGCCGGCCTTGTAATTGGCAGGGTCAGGGAAGTCAAGGACCCGATGCTCAACGTACAGATAACCCTCAATGAGAACATCGACCACCTCGGCGTCTACCTCAAGTCCATATTCATGCCCTTTTTTTTCATTTCCATAGGCCTTAGCTTCAGTCCTGTAAGCGGCATCAACTGGCTCTTCGTCTTGTTGATAGCCATCGCGGCCTTTGGCGGCAAGATAGTGGGGTGCGGCATAGGCGCCCATCTGTCGGGCTTCAACAAGAACCATGCCATCCTGATAGGCATCGGCATGTGCGGTAGGGGTTCTTTGGAGCTGGCCCTGGTGAACTACGGTTACGAGAGGGGCGTGATAGGGGGGGAGATATTCACGACCATCATCATAGTCGCGCTCCTGACCATAGTGCTGACGCCTATCCTGTTCAAGTGGGGACTTTCACACTTAGATTTCAACGGCGGGCAATGATTACATCCACCTGTTGAGCGTATTTTGGGATAGCATCATCGAAATTTTGTACATCGTGCTTCTTGGAATGTCAATCTCAGAACATGCGGCATCGACGGCCTCTGCCTCGCTTTCAAATTTGTCCACCAGCGTGGCCCCTCCGACGCCCCTTCTCATCTCTCCGGAACCGAATGGCACAGAGCTTCCGGGCCTTGGCGAAAACAGAACGAGGCATGCCGCCTGAACACCTTCCCGCACAAGGAGTTCACAGGCTCCCAGCCTGCTGGAATAATAGGAACCCCCTTCTCTCATGGCCTGGTCGGAGACGCCGCTATACGTCTCGTGCTCATGAACGTACAACGGCTCCTTCTCACCCGTTGTCCATATGCTGTCGGGGAGCCATCTTTCGACGATCTCGAACTGCCATGGCTTGCCGAAGGCCAGGACGACATAGTCGTTGCCTAGATAGTTGTTATGGTATAGGGAGGTCTCGTTCATCACTGGAAGGTGTTTCACCTTGTCTATGAGATGCCTTGAACAGACGGAATAGACCGTTGTCTTTGCCCATCTGGAGGGCATTGGCCTCTGCGGCTTTCCGAGGTTCCCGGTGGCGATGAGCCTTGATATGTAATCTATCTCTGCATTGTTCTCGTAGGCCTTGACTATGGCCTGTTCGTAGCCCAATCCCATCTCCATGGCCTCTATGATGAAGAGCGGTATCTCGGGGTCACCAAAGACCTCGAGCGTGCTCAGCGGCCCGATATTTCCAAAGGCCCTCTCCACGCCGCTGAAAAAGAATTTGTCCCTTGACGGTTCAGAGAGCTCCGCCTCCACACCCATGGGGGTCTGGGATATTACCATCTTCTTGAATCCTTCATCGATCTCGATGGGTACGCTGCTGCCGACATATGGGCTGAAGATGTTGGAGAGCCTGTAGAATACATGCTCCCGGCCGTCCTCGAATCTGACGTTCGGAGAATAGTCGTTGCTCAATACCGAGGCGTATATGGTGTCGTTCGGATAACGCTCCCACCCGATGTTGAGACCATTGGACTTCCCGCTGATGATATCCCTTGAGATCACGCCATCCTCGAATTTAAGCTCGATGGAAGACAGCACGGGGCATGGCGAGATGCCACACATGGACCTTCCCTTGCACACGACACACTTATTGCGCGATATTCCGTTGGAAGGGCCGGTGTCAAGTTCCACGCTACAGACCTCATGCTCCTCTATCGTTATCTTGGATGACATATCTTGGAATAGCTATTCTCCATTAAAAGATTTATCTTAATTGAATATTTGAGAATGATTAAAAACGCTTTTATATGACGAGATTACAATAAATTATTGGCCTTACATAGCAGGAGAATCATCCATGAGAAGAAAGAAGTTCAAGAAACATGAGATATGTCTATTGATCGATGCCATCATCCATGACGAGCATGCCGTTGAAGTTATCTACGACGGCGCCAGAGCGCCCTGGGCCCTGAAGTACCTGAAGGATGATGACGACAAGGCGGTCGGCATAACATTACTCTTCGAGAGGCTGTACATGGCAAATCATCTGGCCATGGACTATGATGAGAGGGCTGGGTGGAAGTCATCGCCCTTCGAGATCCCCATGATAGACATGAGGTATCTCCTTGACAGTACGGAGTGGAGGCAACTGGAGGGCCTTGAGCTCTTGCAGCTCCTTTTGGACCTGAAGGACGCCCTGTTCAGCGAGAACAACATCTTCTGCTTTGCCAGCGACAACGACCTGGAGCAGCTGAACGCGCTCATTATATACTATTACTCAAAGTACCTTAGGGAGTATATTGATAAAAATGGTTGATGCCCCCAGGATAGGCGCCCATGTCTCGATTTCGGGGGGCGTGGGCAATGCCATCGGAAGACAGAAGGATGTGGGAGGCAACTGCGGTCAGATATTCGTGTCTTCCCCGCGGTCCTGGACCGTGAAGGACCAACCCGGAGAGGAGATCGAGAGATTCAAGAGGCTTCGTGAGGAAGAGGGCCAGATACCCTACGCCGCGCATGCAAAATATCTTGTGAATCTGGGTTCCCCCAACGGCAGGACCCGGGGCAACTCGATCGAGGCGCTTCAGAAAGAGATGGACGTGGCGTCGTCCCTTGGGATAGAGTACGTGGTCTTCCATCCGGGCGCCCATACTGGCGGCGTAGACAGGAATGATGGCATGAGGAATGTTTCCCAGGCCTTAGAAGGCCTTGAGATACACAAAGGACTGAGGCTTCTTTTGGAGAACACGTCTGGTCGCGGCAACACTCTGGGCAGGAACTTCGCCGAACTCAGGACAATGATAGAGGGCTCGGGACAGGGCTTTGAGAGGCTGGGTGTGTGTTTTGATACATGTCATGGCTTTTGCGCCGGTTATCCTATTCATGAATCAGATGGCTTGGACTCAACGCTGCGGGAGCTTGAGGGTGAGATAGGCCGGAAGAATCTGCACCTCGTACATCTCAACGATTCGAAACACCCTTTCGGGTCAACCCTTCATGAGCATCAGGACATCGGCATGGGGCACATAGGAGAAGAAGCGTTCAGGAGAATGTTGGGACATGAGATGTTTAGAAGCGTGCCAATGGTCCTGGAAACTCCGGAATCCCCGGAAAGGGGATACAGGTGGAACATATCGAAGGTAAGGAAGCTGATGGGCCTTTGACGGCAACAGTTTCTTAACTGCCGGCACGTAACCTGTATAATATCAAGGGAGATTGCCACTAGGCAGGAAGCGACGACAATGACTTTGAATGTGGAGCAGATAAATTTGGATAAACAAGAGTTCCTCTCTTTCTTGGAGGGGACGTTGGCACCTCTTGACCAGTTAAGGGACAACACGGACGTCCTGATACTTCCAGAAGAAACGGATAGGGGCGCAAAACTGAATCCGAACACAGTGGACATCTGCACCAGACTTATATCAAGGGGCGTCTCAGCCAAGATGCTTGCCGGGGATACTTTCGAGGTCTCCTCCGAGAGGGACGGCATCAAGACCCTTCCAACACTTTACACGCTGAATCATGAGAAGGACGATGTCATAACGGCGGTCCTGGGCGAGTGGATACTGAAGAACACGCCCGAGGACTTCGAGATAGTGTTCAGTTTCATCGTTGAGGAGAAGGGAGCCTTTCTCAAGAACTCCATTTCTGGAACATTGGACGAAATTGCCATGATATTGGCCGATGAACCCTGAATATGACCCACGGATAGGGCTTCTTGTGGAATTAGAAACTGTTATATCGAATCTTTTATGTCAGGGCATTTGTTGAAATGCCTTTTCAAAATAGAATTATAAAATAAAGAAAAGGTAGAGCAAGTTCAAGATACTAGCTCTATCTCAATACTCACGCCTTCGGGTACCCTTACCCTCATGACCTGCTTCATTGCTCTTTCTTCGGCATCTACTTCAATGAGTCTCTTGTGGATTCTCATTTCCCAACGCTCCCAGGTAGCCGTGCCCTCTCCGTCTGGGGACTTCCTCACAGGAACCCTCAGCTTCTTCGTCGGCAGCGGGATCGGACCGGCCATGTTCACTCCGGTCCTCTCGGCGATCTTCTTCACCTGGTCGCAAACTTCGTCAAGTTTTTCTGGGTGGGTGCCTGCGAGTCTTATACGTGCTCTTTGCATTGCTATACCCCCCGGTTAGGCCAGTGGTCTATTGCTGGCCGCCTTTGTGTATAGCGATGCACATACCTGCAGCAACTGTCGTACCCATGTCACGGATGGCGAATCTTCCCATTTCTGGGATTTCCTTGTAGTTCTCAAGCACCATTGGCTTTGTTGGCCTAAGCTCTACGATGGCAGCGTCACCGGACTTCAGGAACTTGGGGTTCTCCTCTGCGACACCGCCGGTCTTCTTGTCAAGCTTTGCGACAAGCTGTTCGAATGTACAGGCTATCTGTGCGGTGTAGCAGTGGAACACGGGCGTGTAACCTGCTGTTATGGCAGTAGGGTGCGTAAGCACTGCGATCTGGGCCCTGAAGGTGTCCTTGGGGGTGATGACTGACGGGGGCTTGCTGACGTCACCGACTACGTCTCCTCTCCTTATGTCCTTCTTTCCTATGCCCCTGACGTTGAAGCCCACGTTGTCTCCGGGCTCGGCCGTCTTGAGCTGTTCGTGGTGCATTTCAATGGTCTTGACCTCGCCAGTGACCGGCTTTCCGAGGATCGTTGAGGCGGGTTCGAATATGACCTTCTCTCCAACCTTCAGAACACCTGTCTCTACCCTTCCTACTGGAACGGTACCGACACCGGTTATGGTGAAGACATCCTGCACTGGAAGCCTGAGGGGTTTGTCCACCGGCTTCTTTGGCTCTGACAGTTCATCTATTGCCTGCAGTAGGGTCTTTCCCTTGTACCAGCCCATGTTGGGTGAACTGTTGGTAAGGTTGTCACCCTCGAAAGCGGATATTGGTATAAATGGTGTCTCATCAGGCTTGAATCCGACGACCCTGATAAGCTTTCCAACAGCGTCCTTCATCTCATTGTACTTCTCTTCCTTGTAGTTGACTACATCCATCTTGTTGATGGCCACTATCAACTGGGTGATACCCAATGTCCTAGCGAGGAAGACGTGTTCCTTCGTCTGTGGCATGATACCGTCATTGGCGGCGACGATCAAAACGGCCGCGTCTGCCTGTGAGGCTCCGGTGATCATATTCTTGACGAAGTCCCTGTGTCCTGGACAGTCCACAATGGTGACGTACTTTGAGTCCGTCTCGAACTTCTTGTGGGCCAAGTCAATGGTCACTCCTCTCTCACGCTCCTCCTTGAGATTGTCCATGACCCATGCGAACTTGAAGGTCTTTCCCTTCTCTCCCATGTCCTCGAACTTCTTGATGACGGCTTCTCGGATGTCGCCATGCTGTAAAAGCATCTGCCCGATCGTTGTAGATTTACCGTGGTCTACATGACCTATAAAAGCTACGTTTAAATGTGGTTTCTCTTTAGCCATTTACATACTCCTCCTAATATCGAGTAGTTCTCATTAAAGCTTGCGCTTTTTAAATTTTTCTACCTCTACGATATCAACGAAATTATTAATCCCTATGGATGGCTCATCTTATCGATATCGCAATGATACTTCTTGAAATCAATCCTTTTAAATATTTTATGTAGACTTTGAGGTGAAAAAGCCCGATTTCACTGTTAAATTAATATATAATAAAGCAACACGGATTTTTCACGGGAGACATGTCGGATAGATTTTTTAAATGTCACACCTCATGGAACATGATGTTGAGGCGCGTGTCTGTCATTGCGGTCCTTTCATTGTTGCTAATCTATTTCATCGGTAGTGTGGCCTCCACACCTGAGGAAGGATATGAGCTGTATGAGAAGACATCCTACGCTTGGCAGGACCCTGCCGATGAGGATGGCATCAATCTTTGTTATAGGTCCATCCTTCTTGCGCAGATGGACCTCTCTTTGGCCGATCCCGAACTGCAGTCGCTCGCGCTCGATTATTTTCATGAGATACTATCAAGGCAGACCGGGTCTGGGGAGATAATGCGCTACAGGGACGGGGGCACCGTGAATTCTAAGCTAATGACGGGACTGGGAGCATGGGCGCTCTCTTTGGCCTATGCCTACACCGGCGACGATGCCTATGCCGAGGCCGCAAGGCTGGCTGCCGATTATCTCATCGTGGAGATGGACGAGTGGGAGGACACATATCCCTCCGAGTGTGATGATCCGAGGTGCGAACTGGCCAGGAACGGAGGCGACAACTCGTCTGCGCTGACATCATATTGCTGGACAAGCCCGAACGACCTGGGCCTGGTGGCCTTGGGCATTGGTGCAGTGGTGTATTATGGGGCGGGGGGCGATGAATACTATGATTACTGCTGCAAGCTCGCCGATGCGCTCTATGACATGCAGCTCGCCGATGGCTCCTGGTATGACGGGTACGCATACACGATACCGAGCAGATGGGACCGCTCGACACACTACGTGACCATGGCCATGATGGGCACTTGGATGGCATATAAGATAACGGGGGATGACAGATATTCTGATTCCTTGAGCGCGTCATGGGAATGGCTTGTGGACATGCAGATTTCTTCAGGCGCGGTCTATGACATATGGGTCGACGACGAGAATCTCCAAAAGGCCCCGGAAAACGATGACAATCGTTACGACTTTCTTCAGGTGGATGGCGACACCAATGTCAAGGATTACTACAATTACGCCTTCAAGACCTTCCTTGGCGAGTTCTCATTCATACTCTCGGGCTCTTTCATGAACAATGTGGGTCTGGAATCGGACGGTTATGAGGTGACCAAGCAGTACTTGGACGAACGGATGGCCATATCGAACTGGTATCTTCTGTCCCTGACATTGGAGACGGAAGAACAGATTCTGCCCTATTGGGCTGTGGGATATGACGGCATCGGATCCGCCCTGTGCTCCTTGGGCGATGATGAGGGAAGCTCTTCTGGAGATGTCCTGAATTGGTGGCCCATGATGGCGGCGGTCCTGATCGCGGCGATGGTCTATATGTTCCTTAGGAGGAGAGGCAATGAGAATTAGCAATGAGAGGATCGCGCTTTTGGCAATATTCATCGCAGGCCTTGTCCTGAGACTGCTGATGATATATCCCTTCGGGCACCTTCTGGGAGAGGACACCTACTTCCACAGGGACCTTGTACGATTCCTGCTCGACGGCGGCGGGGTGGCACAGTTCAATGTCGAGGACTGGGGAACCCTCCACCCGTACTTCCTTTCGCTTTCGGCCAAGCTGCAGTCATATCCCTATGGTTTTCACTTGATACTTTACCCAATCGCAAAGGTCTTTGGTGAATCATCCTTCAGGTACGCCCCCTCTCTCCTGACCTCTTTCATCCCTGTCGCGATATATCTTTTCATGAAGGAGTTCAGCGGAAGGGGGGATATAGCACTGGCGGCCGCCGTCTTTTACACCGTGCCCAATGTCATTGCCTTTTCAGTTCTCCTTCTCCCGCAGTCGCTTGGCATGCTGATGCTGCCTCTGGCGCTGTGGCTCTATCTGAGGACGGAATACGGCGGGGTAGTTGGAGCATTGTTCTCTTTCGTTCACCCCTTCAGCTGCGTCGTGATAATGGTGGCAATGTTCACACTCTCGCTCTATAGGCATGAATATAGGAAGTTTGCCAAGGTGTTCACACTTTCCGCCATCGTTATCTCGATCTACGTCGCGATCACACTGACGATGTCCGACCCCGGCAGCACATTCTCGATGACATCGCCCAGATTCGTGTTTTACGGCGTTCAGAGATATGTCTCGGCATTCTCTGTGGCATTGCTTTTTCCGATAGGTCTCTTGTTCATGCGCGAGCGCAGGGAATGGTACCTTGTTGTGGGGGCGTTGCTCTTCGCATTTGCATCCTTTTTCCAGATATCCAATCTTCCGCCAGAGCGCATGTTCAACTTCCTCGCGTTCTTCCTGGCGTGCATTGCCGCATATATGGTGCGGGGATTCTGTAGCAGGGAAGGCAAGGCGGTGTTCATGGGTGCCCTGATAGTGGTCTCCATGACGGCATGCACCGACATATTCGGGCAGATCGGCCCGGCATATGTGGAAATCGCCTCATGGGAGTTCATCAATGAACAGACCATGGACGATGTGGTCGTCTGGGGTTGGGACAGGTACCCGCAGATATACACGACGGAAAGGAGCATCATACTAAGCCCGCATGAGGATATGGACTACATATGTCCGGAGTCCCATACCTTGGGCAAGGCCATAATAGAACAGTATATGCACTCCGATTGGGTGGGTGTCATATACGACAATTACGTGCCTGTGATGGTGACATATGACAGATGATGGGGCATGTGGCGAACGAACAATCATTGCAATATATAAATAATATAAAATAGGATGGCGTCAGGGCAGGGATTTGAACCCTGGATCTCTTTCGAGAACCGGATTAGCAGTCCGGCGCCTTACCAGGCTGGGCCACCCTGACACATCAGCATTAGAAAGATATTGTCTGGACTTTAAAGTTTTTCTATTGCGTTCTTGATTTATGCGGTGCCATAACTGCCCGAACATGGCAAAATGGACTTCCACCAATATGTTTTTTAAAGATGTTTATCCTGTTAGTTCCATGAAGGTCGAATCAAGGTCGACATTGGTGTTTTTGGCAGCCACCTTCATTCTTTACATATACGACAGGGGTCTGCTTGCGCTCTTTGCCGTGGTCCTGGCACTGTTGTTGCTATTGTTGGACCTGGACTTTGACTAGACGTGATTGGGGATTTTGCATGATAATTTTCGATTATGACATAAGGATAAATTACCTGCCCCTGTATCTGGCAGTACCTATATGGATAGTTCTCATAATAATAACAGGCTATCTCGTATGGTGGCTCATACATGGAACCTGGACAGCGATATTCTTCCTGATGGCGTCTTTGATGATGATAGTTGAGACGTGGGACCGGACCAGGCAGGAAAAGAGGGAAAAGATGTTTTCACTAAGAAAACTCGATCCCCTGTGACAGCCGGGCATCGCTTCCCCAGTTCATGGTCACGGTCTGTCTTCTCATGTATTGTTTCCAGGCGTCGGAACCCGCCTCCCTGCCGCCGCCCGTCATTTTTTCGCCGCCGAAAGCGCCGCCTATCTCGGCGCCCGATGTGCCTATGTTGACATTGACTATGCCGCAGTCCGATCCCGCCGTTGACAGGAATCTCTCGATCTCCAGAAAATCCGTTGAGAAGATGGAGCTCGACAGTCCCTGAGGAACATCGTTGTGAAGAGAGATGGCCTCTTCAAGGTCGCTGTAGGGAATCACATAAAGTATCGGGGCGAAGGTCTCCTCGCACACTATCGGCATGTTGCCGGGCATCTCTATGATGGTGGGGTCGACATAGTTCCCTCCCCGTCTGCCCCCTCCGTACAGGAGACTTCCTCCCTGGTCTATGGCGCTCTCTATGGCCATCATCATGTCGTTTACGGCCTTGGAGTCTATTAGCGGGCCCATCAATGTACCTTTCTCCAGCGGATTGCCTATGGCTATCGAAGAATATGCCTTTATCACCTTGGACAGCATGTCGTCCTTGATATTCTCGTGCACGATAACGCGCCTGATCGTGGTGCATCTTTGCCCGGCCGTTCCTATGGCCCCGAACACGAGCGAAGGAAGCAGCACGTCAAGGTCCGCCTTCTCGGTCACTATCACGGCGTTGTTCCCGCCAAGTTCCAGGATGGACCTGCCGAGCCTTTCCGCGACCGCCTGGGACACCTTTCGCCCCATGGCCACCGAACCCGTGGCCGATATCAGCGGCATCCTCTCGTCGCGCGACATCGTGCGTCCAATCTCCCCCCCGCTCCCGCATGCGAGGCATGAGACCCCCTCGTCCCATCCATTGCCTCCGAAAACCTCGTTGCAGATGTGTTGGATGGCGATGCCACATAGCGGCACCTTCGTGGACGGTTTCCATATCGTGGTATCCCCACAGGCATATGATACCATCGCGTTCCATCCCCATACCGCCATGGGAAAGTTGAATGCTGTTATGATGCCGACGGGGCCCAGGGGATACCATTGTTCGTACATCCTATGGCACGGCCTTTCGCTTGGCATCGTCTTTCCGTACAGCTGTCGTGAGAGTCCGCAGGCAAGATCGGACATGTCTATGGCCTCTTGGACCTCGCCGAGGCCTTCTTCCAGTATCTTTCCCATCTCAAGGGATATGAGCCTGCCGAGGTCCTTCTTCCTCTCCCTGATCAGATTGCCCATCTCCCTGATGATCTCCCCCCTCTTCGGCGCGGGAAGCTGCCTCCAGTTCTTGAACGCCCCGACGGACGCATTTGCTATCGTGTCATAATCCTTCTTTTGGACAAGTTGCACCCTGGCAATGGGGTCTCCCGTGGCGGGATTTATAGAGGATATCACCTCCCCCGTGGCGACCCACTTGTCGGGACCGATGCACCCACCAAGATTCAATTCATCGATACCGAGTCTCTTTAGGAATGATTTCATGATACCTCCCAGTATGATATACGTCGGGAAATTTAATAATCGTTTTCGATGAACTGGAAACTGTCGACGTCGAAAAGCCCCTTGTCGGACAACTTCAGGTGCGGAATGACAAGAAGCGCCATGAACGAAAGTGTGGTTATCGCGTTGTTCATCTTCATGCCGTGTGCCGATAGAAAGGCATTGAGTTCAGCAAGCCTCTTGGCAGTCTCGTTCGGAGCCATGGTGCTCATAAGCCCCGCTATCTCCAAGGGGACCTCCTTCGTTCCATCTGACGAGCAGGCCACTATCCCGCCACCCATCGTTATAAGCCGATTGACCGCCTTTGCTATCAGACCGTCTTCGGAGCCTGTGGCAATTATATTGTGCGAATCGTGAGCTATTGTCTGTGCCAGGGCGCAGTCTTCCATCCGCATGCCGTGGATGAGCGCGACCGAGGGCGCGCTGACACCATACCTGCTCAGGACAACGAGCTTTTGAACATCCCTGCCATCAACATCTTCTGGTACTAGGTGCTCTGTGATGAGCTCGCCGTCTATGGAGCCGATGATATGCCCCCGCGACGTTTCGCCGACCGGCAGGTCGCGCACCGACATTTCCATGGCCCTCATCACGTCCCTTCTATTTGTTGCGGGGATCGTCCTTTTAAGGGGCTTCCCGGAGACGCACACCGGTTCACCATGGAAGTATACCTTGGCCGGCATGAACCTATCGATGTCATCGAGCACCAAGAGGTTCGCGAGTTGACCTTCCTGCATCCTTCCGGAATCGAGGGAGTAGTGAAGGGAAGGGTTGTGGGTCACCATCTTTATCGCTTCTATCGGGTCCTTTCCGTATGCGACAGCCATTGAGAGAAGATGGTCCATATGTCCATACTTCAGAATGTCGTCCACATGCTTGTCATCGGAACAGAGGGCAAAGGCCTCTTTAAGCCCTATGAGATTCTTGAGGTTCTTTGCGCTCGACCCCTCCCTTATGAAAATTCTCATTCCCTTGTCTGCCTTTTCCTTGGCTTCCCTGAGCGTTGTGCACTCGTGTTCCGTAGTGATCCCTGCCGCAACGTACCTTTCCAAGGCCTCGCCCGACAGACCTGGACAGTGGCCATCGATGGGCTTTCCAAGCGCCTTGGCGACATTGATCTTTTCCATGCACTCCTCGTTGCCGCCCACAACTCCGGGATAGTTCATCATCTCGCCTAGGGCAACGAACTCCCCGCGTAGCAGGAGCTCCCTGATGTCAGATGGCGTTATCACTGCGCCCGCAGTTTCAAAACGCGTTGCCGGAACGCAGGACGGGGCGGTGAAGTAGATATCAGCTATCGCGGACCTCGAGTCCTGGACCATCAGCTCGATGCCTTCCATTCCCAGGACATTTGCTATCTCGTGGGGATCCGCCACCACTGCCGATGTCCCATGGGGTGCGACTGCCGAGGAGAATATGGAGGGGGGCATCATGGTGCTCTCTATGTGGATGTGCGGGTCTATGTATCCTGGGCATATGAATCTGTCATAGCTGTTTGAGTTTTCGGTGATCCCCACTATCCTTTCACCGAACTCCACCGTTCCTGGAAAGACATCGCCACTGCCGGCATCTATTATGTTGCCCTCTAGCAGAACCATGGTAGAGAATGTGCCTTTGGGTATATACTTTTTTCTAAGGCGCCCAGACCTTCAGAAATAATATTAAGCATTAGGCAACATAATATTGAGGGGAGGTTTAAGATGGATCTACCACCATACACAAACGAACCCTTGACGGATTTTTCCAAGGACGAGAACAAGGAAGCCATGTTCAAGGCCTTGGACACTGTATATGGCTCCTTTGGGGAGGAATATAAGATTGTTATTGGCGGAGAGAGGATAGAAACGGGGGCTTTCATAGAATCCAGGAATCCCGCATCGCCAAACGAGGTGGTCGGCAGGGTCTGCATGGCTGACAAGGAACTTTCGAATCATGCCGTGGAGGTTGCCCACGACGCCTTTGACAAATGGTCCAGGACCCATGCCAGGACCAGAGTAAAGCACATGCTGAAGGCGGCATCCATGCTGAGAAGGAAAAAGCACGAGTTCTCGGCCACGATGATATTTGAGGTCGGAAAGTCCTGGGCGGAGGCGGACGCCGACATCGCCGAGGCCATAGACTTTCTTGAGTACTACTCCAGGCAGATGTTGCGCCTGGCCGGCGACCAGGAGGTCTATCCTTTTCCAGGGGAGATGACCACATACAGGTACATACCTTTGGGCGTCGGGGTTATCATACCGCCATGGAACTTTCCGTCGGCGATCCTCACGGGAATGACGTCGTCTGCCCTCGTTACAGGGAACACCGCGGTGTTGAAACCCGCGTCGGACTCTCCGGTGGTCGGTGCCAAGATTGCGGAGGTACTTTTCGAGACGGACCTGCCAAGGGGAGTCCTGAACTTCGTGCCCGGGCACGGAAGCACGGTGGGAGAAGCGCTCGTCGAACACCCGCTGACACGATTTGTCAGTTTCACGGGTTCTATGGATGTTGGCAAGGGCATATACGAGAAGGCTTCCATAGTCTGGGAAGGGCAAAGATGGCTCAAGAGGGTCGTGACCGAGATGGGCGGAAAGGACTGCCTAATAGTGGACGACCCGTGCGATGTCGACCAGGCCGCCCATGAGACGATCCTATCCGCATTTGGGTATCAGGGTCAGAAATGCTCCGCCTGTTCTAGGGCCATCGTTGTCGAGTCGATATACGATGAATATGTGAAGAAGCTTCACGACGGGGTAAAGGGCATCAATGTGGGGCCCACCTACGACCCGACCCACTTCATGGGCCCCCTGTCCTCTGAGCAGGCCTTCAAGAAGGTCATGAAATACATAGAGATTGGCAAGGGCGAGGCCGTCCTCATGGCGGGCGGAAAATGGATAGGGGAGGAAGGCTACTTCGTGGAGCCCACCATATTCGTGGATGTCGACCCTGGGTCAAGGCTTGCTCAGGAGGAGATATTCGGGCCGGTCCTCTCGGTCATCAAGGCGAAGGACTTCGAGGAGGCCCTCTCGATTGCGAACGACACCATCTATGGCCTTACTGGGGGGATATTCTCCAAGGACCGCAACCACATAGAGAGGACAAAGAACGAGCTTGCCGTTGGCAACCTGTACGTCAACAGGAAGATAACCGGCGCACTGGTGGGCGTCCAACCGTTCGGGGGTTACAAAATGTCCGGCACATGCTCAAAAGCTGGCGGGCCGGAACACCTTTTGCTGTTCATGCAAGGGAAATCCATAGCTGAAAGGCTGTGAAATCATTCCAATACGGCGCTTAATATAAAAATGATGAAATAAAAGAAATAAAAATAATTCTTAATCCCGCAGGAAGGCATAAGCTTGTCCAAACTGATACCCGACTACAGGAAAATATTTGAAAAGGCCGTGGACCCCATGATAATATGCGACCTTGAGGGCACGTTCCTATATGTGAATGATGCCCTATGCAACATCTACGGGTACACCAGGGACGAGCTGATGGGCATGCGGCCCCAGGACCTTGACGCAATGGAAGATGAGGACAAGGCCATGGCAAGGCTCGAGGACATCAGGCAGAAAGGACAGATATCCTTCGATGCTATACATTCCTCAAAGGGGGGCAACCTCTTCCATGTCCATGTCACCTGCAGTGTCATCGACAACGAATATTTCTATACCATATTCCATGATATCACAAGTTACAAGGAATGGGAAAGGACACTGAAGGTCCAGCGCGACGAACTTTCGGAGTTCTCCCACACCGTGGCGCATGCAATGCGTAACAAGTTGTCTATAATATTATATTATCTCGATTTTCTTCAGGAGGGGGATGTGAACAGAAAGATCTACCACAAGAAGGCGCGCAAGGTGATAGAGGACTCCCTGGATTACATCGAGAAACAACTGAGGCTTGCAGACGCCGGGAAGATAATAGGGGAGATGAGGATGTTCGACCCAAACGCGATACTTTCCAAATATAAGAAGCTCTATCATGTGGACCTGGTGTATGCCGACCTGCCGATAGTCATGGGGGATCCTATCAGGCTCGAGGACGTGTTTGACAACATCATCAGCAACTCCATAATCCATGGCAAGGCGAAAACGGTCAACATAGAATCCTTCAAGCATGACGGGATATGCAGGTTCGTTATCAAGGACGACGGCACAGGCATCGATGATGACGTCCTTCCCCACATCTTCAATGCGGGATTCTCCACCAACAGTTCGGGCTACGGCCTGCATATAGTCAAGAGGATAATAGAGGCTCACGGAGGCAGCATCGAGGTCAGTTCCCAGATTGGGAACGGAACCTCTGTGAGCATCAGCCTGCCGCACTGCGGATAGGGCGGCCATCTGCCAAATGACACCCCTGTTCACGCATCGTTTTCCAAAGCTTAATTTTATAAAGGCAAAAGAGATAGATATACTCTCGGTGAACAAATTAACATTTTTCAACAAGACGCTGCCGACGCGTTCTGTGCCGACGAAATTCCTGGCGGAATGTCTCATTTCTTGCTCTTTTTTGGCATCAGGGCCGATTGCGTGCGCCAACGGAATCGTCCGGGGCGTGGACGTCATACAACAAGTGACCCCCTATGGAGGACAAACAGGTACAACTCGTCACTATCCCAACTGGTATCCTTTTTTTTGTCAATTTATCAACGTAAACTATTTATTACGCGCTCAGTTTAAAACACCAGTCACTATAATAAGGACACTCAAGGGTTATGCAAATGCTTAATGATAACGGAAAGAAGGCCATCTTGGCGTTGGCCGATGGGACGGTGTACCAAGGCAGGGGATACGGCCCTTTGGGTGTCTATGAGGGGGAGGCGGTATTCGCCACGGGCATGGTCGGATATCCCGAGTCTATGACGGACCCCTCATATCACAAACAGTTTCTCGCGTTTACTTATCCTCTCATAGGCAACTATGGGGTCCATGACTTTGTCGATGGTGGGTTTGGAATCCCTAAATACTTTGAATCCGATTCTATCAAGACCGCCGGCATAATAACACACGAGATATGCGACAGACCAAACCACTGGACCAATACGAAAACCTTGGAGAAGTGGCTTGACGACGAGGGCGTGCCCGCGATCTCTGGGATCGACACGCGAAGCCTTACAAAGCGCCTGAGGGAATATGGGACGATGTCCTCCTGCATATGCATATGCGACGGGTCCACGGATATCGACAGACTGCTCGACAAGGCCCGGAAGATGAAGGATCCCACAGACGACAATCTGGTAAGGGAGGCCAGCACAGAGTTCACGAGAATATACAACGACAATGCGAAGGACACTGTGGTCCTCCTGGACTGTGGGGCGAAGTATGGCATCGTCCGTTCATTGGTTAACAGGGGGATGCGGGTCGTACAGGTCAAGTACGATACACCGTACGACGTGATAGAGGGATACTCTCCCAAGGGACTCATGATCAGCAACGGGCCCGGAAATCCAGACAAGGTGGATTCCATAAGGGACACGATAAACGATGCCATATCAAGCGAGTTGCCGGTCTTTGGCATATGTATGGGAAATCAGTTGCTTGCCCTGGCCAGGGGCGCCAGCACATACAAGCTGCCGTACGGGCACCGTTCCCAGAATCAGCCCTGCGTTGAGATGGGAACAAAAAGATGTTACATTACAAGTCAGAACCATGGTTATGTGGTGGATCCCGATTCCCTTGAGGACACCGACATGGAACTTTGGTTCGTAAATGCAAATGATGATAGTTGTGAGGGACTGAGATCTGACAGGGTAGGGGCCTTTTCAGTGCAGTTCCATCCGGAGGCCTCTCCGGGGCCGGAGGACACGAACTATCTTTTCGATATTTTCATGAAAGCGATGGGGATATGATGCCAGCCGACAAGAGTATAAAAAAGACACTGATATTGGGAAGCGGCGCAGTACGTATCGGCCAGGCAGGCGAGTTCGATTATTCCGGAAGCCAGGCCCTCAAGGCCCTCAAGGAGGAGGGCATTAAGACCGTACTCATAAATCCGAACGTTGCCACCATCCAGACCGACCCGAGATTGGCCGACAGGGTGTACCTGATGCCCCTGACAAAGCGCTATATCGAGGAGATCATCAGGGAGGAGCGTCCAGACAGCGTTCTCTTGGGTTTCGGCGGCCAGTCGGCCCTCAATGCGGGCATCTCTCTTTGGGAGGACGGTACATTCGAAAAGCACGGAATAAGGGTCCTTGGGACCTCGGTCGAATCCATCCAAAAGACAGAGGACAGGGAGCTTTTCAAACAGGTCATGGAGAAGGCCGAGGTAAAGACACTGAAAAGCAGGACCGTCCACACCTTCGAGGAGGCACGGGACGTCGCCGAGAGCCTTGGATACCCTGTCATGGTCAGGCCCGCCTACACGCTCGGCGGTAAGGGCTCGGGCGTCGCATACGACGAGAACGAGCTTGAGACCGTTGCCACCAAGGGACTGTCCCTCAGCCTCATAGGCCAGGTCCTCATAGAGGAGTATGTCGGCGGCTGGAAGGAGATAGAATACGAGGTGGTGAGGGACGCCGATGACAACTGCATCTGCATCTGCAACATGGAGAACTTCGACCCCATGGGCATCCATACCGGCGATTCTATAGTCGTCTGTCCATCCCAGACGCTGACCAACGAGGAATACCACATGCTCAGGAGCGTCTCCATAAGGGCGGTTAGGGAGGCCGGAATAGTCGGGGAGTGCAACATACAGTATGCTCTCGACCCCTCGTCAACGGAATACCGCGTCATAGAGATTAATCCACGATTATCAAGATCATCCGCCTTGGCGTCAAAGGCCACGGGCTATCCATTGGCATACATTGCCGCCAAACTGTCTGTCGGGTACTCGCTGACAGAGCTTGTCAACGGCGTGACGGGAAAGACCACCGCGTGCTTCGAACCCGCCATCGACTACATCACGATAAAGATGCCGAGATGGGACCTCCAGAAGTTCGAGGGGGTGTCGGAGGTGCTGGGCTCACAGATGAAGAGCGTCGGCGAGGTAATGGCCATCGGAACGTGTTTCGAGGAGGCCCTCCAGAAGGCCGTGAGGATGTTGGATGTCGGAAAGAAGGGCATCGTCAGTTCCTTTGGCAGGAATCTCCCCAAGAAGGACCTGCTTGAACGTTGCAGGGTGCCGACGCCCACTAGGATATTTTACATAGTCTCGGCCCTCAGAAAGGGAATTTCCGTGGATGAGATAGCCGAGCTAAGCAGGATAGACAGCTTCTTCCTTTACAAGATCAAGAACATAGTCGACTTCTATACCCATCTCAAGGACATCAAGAACGAGAACGTCAATCTCTCGCAGGACGAGCTCAAGGCCCTGTTAAGAGGGGCGAAGCTTCTGGGTTTCAACGACAGGCAGATAGGGGAGACCCTCAATCGCGGCGAGAATGAGGTATGGGAGCTGAGGACGGGATGGGGCATTGTGCCCTGGGTCCGGCAGATAGACACCCTTGCCGCCGAATGGCCGGCGACCACGAACTATCTATACATGACATACGGCGCCCAAGAGGACGATGTTGAGTTTGACGCCCAGAGCAAGGCCATCGTGCTGGGGTCCGGAGTGTACAGGATCGGCAGCAGCGTGGAGTTCGACTGGTGTGCGGTCAACATGATATGGGGCCTTAAGGACCAGGGGATGGAAGAGGTCATATCCATCAATTGCAATCCCGAGACGGTGTCCACGGACTATGATATCAGCGACAAGCTGTACTTCGAGGAGCTGACCTACGAGCGGGTGCTCGACATATACGAGAAGGAACAACCGAAGGGCATTGTGCTTGGCGTGGGCGGCCAGACATCGAACAACCTCGCACCTTACCTTGTGAAGAGAAGCGGCGTGAAGATACTTGGCACGACCCCGCACGACATCGACAGGGCGGAGGACAGGTCCAAGTTCTCGAAACTTATGGACACGTTGGAGCTCAAGCAGCCGGAGTGGACCGTGGCGACCTCCTTCGAGGAGGCCCTTGAGTTCGTGAAGAAGGTGTCGCTACCTGTTCTGGTCAGGCCTTCCTATGTGCTCTCCGGCGCGGCCATGAAGGTCGCTGACACCGAGAAGGAGCTTGAGGAGTATATATCCAACGCCGTCAAGGTCTCAAAAAGGTATCCTGTGGTGGTGTCGAAGTTCTTCGACAACGCCAGGGAGATCGAGATTGACGGGGTGTCCAACGGCAAGGGAGACATGATAGGATTCATCCTCGAGCATGTCGACCCGGCCGGTGTCCACAGTGGCGATGCCACGGTGGTGACGCCGTCGGGAAAGCTTTCAGAGAAGTTGAGAAAGGACCTGCACGACTATTCGAAGAAGATAGTCGGCGCACTGAACATCAAGGGGCCTTTCAACATACAGTACCTTGTAACGAGCGACGACAGCGTCTTTATTATAGAGTGCAATTCCAGGTCTTCCAGGTCGATGCCCTTCGTATCGAAGGTATATGGGATAAACCTGATGGAGGAGGCGGCCAAGGTGGTACTCGACACGGACGACCTTGTGGAGAATCCGCCGCCGATACGCGACCACATCAAGAAGGGCGTCAAGTTCCCCAAGTTCTCTTTCGTGAGGCTCTCCGGCGCCAAGCCGGTCACCGGGGTGGAGATGATGTCCACCGGGGAGGTCGCAAGCATAGGGGACGACTTCCATGACGCCTTCAAGAAGGCGATGTTCTCTGCAAATCCCCATCTTGATAAGGAGTCGCTTGGGATATGCATACTATGCAACAACGAGAAACAGGTGCCATTCCTGGTGCACATAGCCCAGGAGCTTTCCGGTTTTGGAGCCAATCTCTACACGATTCCGAAACACTCGTGGATATTCGAGGATTCCCACATAGATTGCACCGTGCTTGAGGAGGGAAAGGGAAAGGGATCCTTCTCCCGCGCGGTCTCCGACAGGAAGATAGACGCACTCATAGACATCCCATGGTATTCCAACGGCAATGCAGAGAACTGCATGTTCAATGAACCCTACTATGCCACATTCGCGGCCGGGTTCGACGCTTTCATCATCACGAACATGAACATGGCAAAGGCTTTCGCCCATACGCTGAACAGGACCAATGAAAGTAAGGTCACTATAGACTATCTGAAAAACTACACCAACATATAGCTGGCAATTCAGGATATATTGGAACAGTGTCTGTTGGACCAATTTTGGGAACCGTCGTTTTTTTATAATGCATGCAAAGCGGTCTTGGCCATGCGACGAGGCTACGCATTCTCGCGTTTGTTTACATATACAGAGAACCGAGCGGCCATGGAGGCCAGGCAGATGACGACGAGAAGAACCAACAGTGCTTCTCTTAAAAAGGGCAAGGGAAATAGAAGCGAAATAAACACCATCAACATAAGATAGGTCCCTATATGTTTGCCAATTGGATCATAGATCGGTTTAGCAAGTCCGGAAGTTGCAACGAAAAGCAGGAACATGCCAACGATTGGCAAGAGTATCAACGGATTGTACCATCCATGGATGACATAAGCCACAAAACACGCCACTATAAGAATGAAATCGGCAGTGACATCGAGATACGCACCGAAATCCGTGGTCGCATCCAATTTTCTGGCGATATGACCATCCAAAACATCTGTGATCAATGTTAGAACAAGGATAGATGCCGAGATTAAAAATAGGTCATTCAGAAATACATAGATGAATATGGGGGCAGCTAGGAATCGGACAGATGTTATAACATTGGGAATATGGAATTGGTACGACACGTTTAACCCCCATGTACCCCCATTTTTGGCATTGGGGTTTTTATTTTTGGTCCCTGATAACGGTGGTCGTCCTATTTTCCAAGTGCTTCTTAGAATATACTTATTTTTAAACCACAATGCTCTGGTACACCTTTTTCGTATCGGCGTCTTGGACTATTATAACGACGCCCCCGTCCTCGGGAATGTCCATTGTGATTGTGACGTCCTCGGTCTTGTTAAGGAGCGATATCCTTGATTCAAAACCATCGACAACGACATAGTTGTATACATTTGAGGCATGGTTGGGCAGCGAGAGGCCGTTTCTGAAAGTGACGAATATGACGTTCACTGAAGTGTACGAGTCCAACCCCTGTGGTTTTATAATCACGTTGATGTCCTTTTCGCCCGGGCTGAGCGTCGAATCGGACACTGTCGCCTGTATCCTTACCAACGGCTCATCGTCAAGGAGAGGTTCGACAAATGAGACGTATTCGTTATATGTGTTGGAGTTGCCCCCTTTTACTTTCCTATTGCCGTCTATCATTGCGGAGGGATATCCGCCCACGGCGTATTTGGAGCCCCTTTCGCTTGAGAAGGCGGTCTCGAAGGAGTCGCCCATCCCATGGTACTCCAGTACCACTATCCTGCCCGGGTAGTTTATCAGCAGGTCTTCCGCCGCCTTTTCGGCGTATGGGCAATAAGGGCATCCTATGTAGGTAAATACCTCCAATAGCACGAACTTGTTCTGCTCCTCCACTGTGCTGACGTTGAAGTTCATTGCCTCCGTGTCCCGATTTCCTCTGGACATTATCTCGAGATTCACCGTTCCCTCAATACTCCCGGGCGCGTCCTCTGGGACAACTATCGAGACGCCGATGGTGATCTGGCCATCCTCCTCCAATGTCACGCTCTCCTTGGAGAGCTTATACGTCCACCCCGACGGTAGCGATGATGTGGCCGACAGGTCATACGTGTCGGAGAGGTTGCCCATGTTCATAAGTTTGAATGTGAAGTTCGTCGTGGTCCCGGGGAGGACCTCCCTTGACATCTCGGTGCTGGTGACATCAAATGAGTAGGAAGGAT
>DAINBB010000003.1:0-79759 GCA_036733165.1 Halobacteria archaeon
CTGATTCTGCCTGAATTATTCTCTAATACTTCAGAATCGTAGATTTCTATTGTTAATCTAAATCTAATTTAGGAAAACTAAGAGAGTGTTGTTGGTCTTTTAACCGGTTATAAAATAAACCAGTTTATGTTTTGATATTTTAAAAATGGGTATTTTGATATTAATAATTGAAATAAAGTACTAAATAGAATTTCAAATTATATTATATAATCCCAGGGCAAAAAAGTAGAAAAATAAATTATAAAAAAGAGAATAAAAAAATTATTCAAAACAGTATAATTTGCCTACATCTGTTCCTATTAAGATCTTTTCTCCATAGAAAGATGCGCCGTTTTGTATGTAATTGCCATCCAAAGTAAATCTCCATACCTCTTCACCGGACTCATTGTCTATCAGAAGCAGCTGTGGTTGTATTTCCGCTTGATACTGAGCACGGAATACCAATAAGTAGTCGGAAGTGGCTATCGGAATATTAACGGTGTGGTAGTCCATCGGTATGCTCCATACCTTGTTCCCCGTTCCCTTGTCCAGGCATATGATCTCTTCTTGCATGATAACAACGACTTGGTCTGCTCCTACAATAAAGTGAACCCCCCAGTTATCACCTATATCAGAAGACCAGACTATATTGTTAGAAGCCTTTGAGATGCAGATCATACAACATCTAGCTGTTTCATAGGATTTGTCAAACGTCATGGCATATATCAGGCCGTCTGATACAACGATGTTTCTTCCATTTAGCTGATCGTACCTCTCAGGGGGAGTATATTGATATGCAACGTTTCCAGTATCTATATCAAGGCCTATGATTTTGCTGTATGAGGTCCAATCTTCAAACTTAGCTGCTGAATAATACATCACCCCACCATCAATTGATGGATGATTACTGGAATTGTCATATTCATTTTTATTCGTATGCCATATGATATTTCCATTGTTGGCATTGAAACAGCAAAACACATTATTGTTAACTTCATTATGATATGAAGATAAATAGAGTAATATCTTTCCATCAGAACAGTTCATGCTTCTAGCATACAATTCCCCGACATCTGGATATATATCATATATGTCCTCAGAAGTCCAAAGCATGCTGCCGTCATGGGCATCATAGCAGATCAAGGTATTCTCTTCGTCATTTTTGAAAATATATAGCTTCTCGTCCTGAAGTAATAGTTCATAAAAACCTAGCCAGGGCACAGATGTCTCCCAATACAGGTCTCCTGTGTTGACATCACGGCACTTTAGCTTATAGTTTGATTGCGTTCTATCAAGATAGAATATCCTGTCATAGTCTGCCATAATATAACTGAGTGGTATTTCAATGTCAAGGGACCATACCTCCTCTGGATCTGAAGATATGCCGCATCCATAATATCTGGTATTGCCTGAATATTGATTCATGTACAATGTGGAACACTCGTTATGCACATAGGCAGGTGTGGCGGGGGCTGTAGTTGGTGGTTGCGTAGGTGCCACAGTGGTAGGCACAGTCGTCGTTGGTGCGGCAGTTGTTGGGGCGTTGGTAGGTGGTGCCGTGGTTGTTTCTACTTCGTCGTTATCTCCTCCGCCAGATATGCATCCGGAGAGGCTCATAACCGAAAAAAGCATAATAATTAATATTAAATAAGTCTCGTTTTTCATCAAGGCAATTTAAAATTCATAAATAAATAGTTTTCTCGGAAAACCTCTGGAGATGTTAGATTATCAGATAATTTCATAATATAAAATACTATTTTTTAGGCCTAATAGAGATTAAAATCAATGATAATTTTCTTACTTCTGAATATACATATAAATGTTAAAGAAATAATATTCAGGAAGAAAGGAGTTTTCTAAAATGGAAAAATACAGATGCACCGTTTGTGATTATTTCTACGATCCAGAAGAAGGTGACCCAGACGGCGGGATAGAACCTGGAACGACTTTCGAGGACATATCGGACGACTGGCTATGTCCTGTCTGTAGCGTTTCCAAAATCGATTTTGTGAAGGATGAGTGATATGAAACCAAAAGAGGTTGAACCCAGCATTTATTTTGTTGGGGTCATTGATAGTTGGCATTTTAAAAAATGAAATCATTTAAATGTATTTTTATAAATATAAATGGAAATACGGCTGATTTTTCTAATTTCATAAGGTTGTTTCTTTAAATATAAACTCTATTTTTCTTGAACTTATTTTGAAATTATAGATAAGAAAAATGATATTATTTTTGCTCAAAATGCTACCTTAATTTAAAAAAACTATTGTTTTTATAAGGGATAACGTTTAAATAGAAAATAAAAGTATATATAAATGGACAGGACGGGATATTCCCTCCCTCATAAAGAAATTCCCGTCCAATCCTTTTTTAGACTAGTGATTTCTTCCCTATGGGCAATACTTCCCTCTCGAAGGTCTCGTTGATGATCTCCGCCGCAGAGAGGTAGAGCGCGCTTCCTCCGCAGAGCAGGCCCTCGTAGCCAGCGATTATGTGCACGTTGTGGACATACACCCCTATGGCCAGCAGGAAGAACAATATCGTCAACGATGCGAAGACGACGAACAGCGCCTTGGGTTTCTTCAGCGTAGGTATCGTCATGTACATCGTAAAGACCCCCCATCCGGCAAGGAACGCGGAGAGCCCCGCTTTTGGGACTTCGGCCACGATCCCCATGTTTTCAAGCAGGACCATGGTGGCGAATGCCATCCAGAATCCCCCGAAGGCTGTGAAGGCGGTGGACCCGAATGTGTTACCGGTCCCGACCTCCCTGTTGCCGGCGAAAAGTTGACCCAGGCCCCCGAAGAAGAGCCCAAGTGGCAATACCATGCCCATGGACTCGTGCGGTATTATCTCAGAATTGATAAGATTCAATAAAACAGTTGTCAGACCAAAAGCTGCAAGCCCCAACGGGGCTGGATTGATGTTATTAGTGTCCATTTTTCAAGCTACATGCTGACATTAATAAACTTTTTTATTTTCAAATGGGAAATATATTCGTACAATGTCATACCTTATACGCATCTGTCGAAATATGACAGTTCTCTATGTAGTCGAAGGGCACTGAACCTATCCATCCTGCCTTCTCGAACATGTCCATGAAACATGCGCCTACCACGACGGTGTCCTTGTGCGACAGCTTCTCTATGACACCGTTGGCATCATCGACCTCCCAGTTCCCCGGCATGGCCACACCGCCCATGACGACCACTATGTCGACCTTCCTTGGTCCGACCGGCGCAGACTCTATCCTGTCGCCGCCGAGGTAAAGCTCATATCCCCGCCCAAGATCGGGATCCGGGAAATAGTACTTGTTTTCCACAAGGTCCCTGATAACGTATACGAAAAAGTCGATCAGGGGGGTGCATGTGAAGGGCATGCCCACGAAGGCTATGCTCTCCCTCCGCTCGCAGTCCTTTATCACCTGGGCGAAGGAGCGTAGCATTCCAGTAAGGCCTGTAGCGTTCCTTATCTCTTCCATCTTTTCACTTCCCGCCGTTATTTTCGGGCAAGCCAATTTATATCTTTCTTTGCCTCCGCCATACACAAAGTCTTTATAATATCTTTAGACAATGGTTTCGGAAGGTAGATGAAACATGTCGCAGTTCACGGTTGGAGTCTTTGGGCAGTTGGACAACGATTTTCTCAAGAGGCTTGGGAACAAGGGCACGATAAACGATATCGAGTTCCGTAATCACTCGTCGGAAAGGGACCTGATAACATATTGTTCGCCCAAGTCCGAAAAGGTAACATCGCTGATGCAGATCATGGGACTGATAGACTTTCCCGTTTTGGTGTTCGACAAACCCAGCGCCACGTTGGGTGAGGCGATATTGGCGGTGGACGCTCACGGCTTCGACCTTGGGGTGATATGCGTTTCAGGGGAATTTGGGGATGAAAGGGCGCAGGCCCTTGTGAACGGAACCTGTCTTGAATGCTTTGACATGATACCAATGGACCCCAACACATTCAAGGAACACATAACGTCAGAGGAATTTCTTGCGCGATTGCATCGTCCAGAAGGTCCCACGAAGGTCCCCATAGACAACTATTTCGTTGTCAAAAGCGTGGGAACCGTCATTCTTGGCGTCGTCAAGAGGGGGGAGCTGGGCGTATACACCAAGATGTCACTGTACCCTGAGCAAAGGGAGGTCCTTATCAAATCCATCCAGAGTCACGACCGTGACGTCAGGAATGCGACCACGCTGCAGAGGGTGGGCCTGTCGCTCAAGGGCGTGAAGGCCGATGAGCTCAAGAGAGGTTACATCATTGCGCAGAAGGATAGCCTTAACGTCGCCTCCAGCATAACAGTGTCCCTTAGACGCAACAAGGTTCTAAAGGAGGATATAAGGGAAGGGGACGCCTTTTTTGCCTGTGTGGGCCTGCAATGCCCCGTTGGCAGGGTGACCAATGTCGAAGGCGATAGGATATCGCTCGAGCTTGAACGTCCCATTGCATTTGATGACAGTGACAGGGCAATACTTGCGCTGACCACCCCGAAACCCCCGCGGATAGTGGGTGGCGGGCCGCTGGCAATGTAGATGATCTTCAATGGTTCCAGAGTTATGCCATGGGGTGTCTTTAAACGCCTTCGCATCACCGCACATACATGATTATCTTAGAATGAAAATGGATTGATGGAGAATGGTCCCGACGGCCGGATTTGAACCGGCGATTCGCGGATCTACAGTCCGCTGCCCTGGCCAGACTAGACTACGTCGGGTCGCATTTCTACTTAATGATACCTTTTATAAAGGTTTCGTTTTCGCTCAGACGTATGGCGTGCCGAGCTCCCAAAGGTGATGGAAGTTTCTCCTGCACCAGAATATGAACTCCTCATCGTTGCCAACGATGTAGTTTGAAAAGTCGAAATATCCATCCTTGTCCCTGAAAGAGACATTGGCGTGGTGTATATCGAGCAGACGACCGATTATGTACATCTGGTCCTGGTCGATCAGCCTGATCTCTATGCCGCTGTTCGCCTGTTCGCGCATGTATTCACAAGATTCCTCGTCCTCGAGGGACTCTTTGGAGTATATGAACTTGATCGGGATCTTTCCAAGCTTCTCCTTGATGAGGGAAAGGTCGATCTTGGTGACATTGGGATTTATCCCTCTGTACTGGATGTCACAGGACAGGATTGCCTCCTTTTCCTTGGCCAAGAAGTCCGTCGCATGAATCGTCTTGAACTCCACATTTTCCCAAATTCCAAAATCCTTGAGTATCATGGGCGGGATCCTGTGGATCTGGTGTTCCTCAACATATCTCTCGAATACCCATTTGTCAAATGAAGGGAGCGATGATATCCTGGTGATGAGGAAGTATCCCTTCTCCGTCAATATGTAGCCCGTACCAATCTTCTCCACGACCCTCAGCTTAAGAAGATTGTTCAGCTCCGCAGATGCCGTTTGCCATGAAAGTCCAGTTTTCTTCGATATTTCCTTGCTTTTGAGAGAACTATCTATCGAAAGGGCCTTCATTATCTTAATCCTATTCTTGCTGGAAACAAGATATCCATAAAGTTTCATCGTTATCACGGGCTTTTAGCTAAATTTAAAAACAAGTGTTCCTTTTAATAGTTGTGGTCGAATGGAACGGCATGTAGTTACTTCTTTTCTCAAAAATGGGGATTATTATCTCCTATTGAAGAGATCGTCAAAAGTTTCATCCTATAAGGGAAAATGGGCTGCCGTTTCTGGTTCTGTTGAGGCGAATGAGTCGATCATTGATACATCACTGAGGGAGATTGAGGAGGAAACTGGCATTTCTCCCATGGATGTCAAACTGATCGCGGAGGGAAATGCCTTCCGAATACCATATACGGGATTCGACTGGGTCGTGCATCCCCTCCTGTTCATATCAAGAACCTTGAACATTTCTCTCAACTGGGAAAACGATGAGGCGTCCTGGCGTAAAAGGGAGGAAATGAATGATTTGGATACCGTGCCAGGTTTATTGGACGCTTTAGATGTATTATTGAATAATTTTAGACAATTTGTCATATAATAGATGTATTTGAATATAATACTGATTTTTAGAATATCATACATTATATAACTAAATATATTTTATGAATCCATTCAATTAATAAATATAAATGCTATTTTTTTTAGGTATTTTGAACATTGTTCGGTAAATAGTAATTATCAATATATTAATATTATATTAGTATATATTCTTATGTGAGTATTTTTTTTCTTTTATAACGAAAACTTTTTAAATTGGCAATTGAACTTGACAATTAACATCTGATTTCCAATTTTGGGAAATCATTTTCTTTTTATGGGGGAGGGAAAGGTGAATAAAAGTGGTGATTTGTACTAAATTGCTAGAATATGTCAGGTATATGGCAATTCATTCTTTTCTTCCAATATCTTTAGCTATGCCTTCACATAGGCGCGCTATTTTATGGACCCATTTAGGTAGGTGTTAAAATGAGCAAGGAAAAGGAAACCAGTGTATTGGTTATAGGTGCTGGAATTACGGGTATACAATCCTCACTGGACCTCGCCGAAAAGGGTTTTAAGGTTTATCTGGTTGAAAAGTCGCCATCCATTGGCGGCTCCATGGCCAAACTGGACAAGACCTTCCCGACTAACGATTGTTCGATGTGTACTTTGGCCCCCAAGATGGTCGAAACATCTAGGCATCCAAACATTGAACTTTTGACATACTCTGAGGTTGTAGGACTCGAAGGAACAGCTGGTAACTTCAAGGCTAAGATCAAGAAAAAGCCAAGATACGTTATCGAAGAAAAATGCACAGGCTGTGGAGATTGTATTGAAAAGTGCCCCACCAAGAAGATGAACATACCGAGCGAGTTCGACCATGGCATGGGCACCAGAAAAGCAATCTATATACCATTTGAACAGGCTTCCCCGCTTGTCGCCACCATCGATACTGAGAACTGTCTGCATTTCAAGACAGGTAAGTGTGGGATCTGCCAGAAGACGTGTCTCGCAGAGGCGATCGACTTCGAGCAGCAGGAGGAGATAATCGAGGTGGACGTGGGAGCCGTCATCGTGGCTACAGGCTTTGACGTGCTTGCCCCTACCATGAGGACAGAATACGGGTACGGCAAGTACAAGAACGTTATCACGGCAATCGAATATGAGAGACTGATGTCCGCATCGGGTCCCACCCGTGGACACATACAGAGACCTTCCGATGGCAAGAAGCCAGAGAAGATCGCATGGATACAGTGCGTAGGTTCCAGGAGTGGGAGGCTTGGAAATCCATATTGTTCACGTGTATGCTGTATGTATGCCACCAAGGAGGCCCTAGTCACCAAGGAACATGAACCTGACATTCACCCTTACATATTCTACATGGACCTGAGGGCCTATGGGAAGGAGTTCGAGGAGTACTACCACAAGGCAGACAAGACCGGAGTGAAGTACGTAAGGGCCCGTCCGGCAGAGGTATGGGAGAATGAGGACGGCGATGTGATCATACGTTACGAGGACACTTACACGGGAGAGATCAAGGAAGAGAAGTTCGACCTTCTTGTGCTTTCATCCGCAATAGTGCCCGCACAGTCAAATGCTGAACTATCAAATTCATTGGGCGTCGAACTTGACGAGAACGGGTTCTTCAAGGAGCGCGACCTGATATCCTGCCCCATGGAGAGCTCAAGGCCGGGAGTGTTCCTTTCGGGCTGTTCACAGTCACCTAAGGATATCCCCGATTCTGTTGCCCAGGGTTCTGCGGCAGCTGCGATGGTCATGGACATATTGCCAAAGCCCGTCATCAAGCCTGTCGAGCAGTCCCCTGAAAAGGCCATCAAGGCCGACGATGAACCAAAGATAGGCGTGTTCATCTGCATGTGCGGTAAGAACATAGCAGGTTACATGGATGTCAACAAGCTCTCGGAGTACGCATTGTCATTGCCAAATGTCAAGCATGCGGAGACATTGATGTTCGCATGTTCACAGGATGCCCAGGGCAAGATCAAGAAGGCTATCAAGGACAACGACCTCAACCGTGTCGTCGTTGCGGCATGCACGCCAAGGACCCATGAGGCCCTCTTCCAGGACACGATAAGGGAAGTTGGAATCAACAAGTTCCTCTTCGAGATGGCAAACATCAGGAATCAGTGCTCATGGGTGCATTCGAACGACCCAGAGGTCGCTCTTCAGAAGGCCAAGGAGCTTGTGAATATGTCTGTCGCCAAGGCGCGTCTGCTGGAATCGTTGGACCAGGGTCAGATAGAGGTCGAGGAATCGGCCATGGTGATAGGCGGCGGTGTATCTGGCATGAGCGCTGCACTGGCACTGGCGGAATCCGGTATCAAGGTCTATCTCGTTGAGAAAAAGGACAAGCTTGGAGGAATGTTGAACGAACTCACTACACTGTATCCTTCAGACATCAAGGCCCAGGACGTAGTCGACAAGCTTGCAGACGAGATTTCCAAGAACAAGAACATCGATGTGATGATAAACACGGTCATTAAGAACATATCTGGTTACATCGGCAACTTTGAGGTGGAGCTCAAGGAAGTTGATCCGATGTACAAGAACTTTGAGGAGCCATTCAAGGTCGGGACTGTAATCATCGCCACCGGAGCTGAGCTCATCGACCCCAAGGGAATATACGGGTATGGCGACAGCGACAAGATAATCACCCAGCAAGAACTGGAGAAGATGCTCAAGGAGGGCACGTTCCCCAAGGATGCCAAAGAGGTAATATTCATATCTTGCGCCGGAGCCAGGGAAGACGAGGGCAGGACCTACTGTTGCAGGGTAGGATGCGGCACGATGCTCAGGAACGCAAAGGCCCTCAAGGAACTTGACCCCGACCTGAACCTGTTCGTCCTCTTCAGGGACATGAGGTCCTTCGGTAAGAAAGAGGAGGAATACTATGTCGACGTTCAGGAAAAATACGGTGTCAAATTCCTTAGGTACGAGAAGGACAACAAGCCTCAGGTGACCGTCGAGAACGGAGATGTGAAGCTTCTTGTGCACGACATGCTTCTGGGTGAGGACCTTGAGTTCAAGCCCGATATGGTCGTGCTCACAACACCGACAGAGGGACAGGCAGAGGACGTTGCAATGATGCTCAAGGTGCCAACGTCAAAGAACGGTGGGTTCTTCATGGAGGCCCATGCCAAGATAAGACCGCTAGACTTCGCCACTGATGGTGTCTATGTCTGCGGTAGTGCACACTTCCCCAAGGGAGTTGCAGACTCGATCGCGCAGGCGGTCGGCGCGGCATCAAGGGCGGCGGTCCCGATTTTCGAGAGGATCGTCAAGGGAGAGGCCATCGTCAGCGATGTTGACCAGGAAAAATGCATCGGTTGCGGTATATGCGTCAGCATCTGTCCATACGGTGCAATGGCACTAACAGAGGGAAAGTCCCAGTCCAACAAGGCTCTCTGCAAGGGGTGCGGCACATGCGCTTCGGCCTGCCCGATGTTCGCGATAAAGATGCCACACTTCACTGACGGCCAGATATTCGAACAGATCAAGGCTGCGACCGAGAAGCCCGGAGGTGCATGAAAATGGCAGAAGAAAAGTTTGAACCTAAGATAGTGGCTTTCACATGCAACTGGTGTTCATATGCAGGTGCAGACCTGGCGGGTACATCGCGTATCCAATATGCGCCGAACATGCGCATCATCCGTGTCATGTGCTCTGGCAGGGTCGAACCTACCTTTATCCTGGAAGCCCTAAAAGAGGGTGCCGACGGCGTATGCGTTCTCGGCTGCCACTTCGGGGACTGCCACTACATAAGCGGGAACTATGAGGCCAACAGGAGAATGGAGCTTCTGAAGAAGCTCTTCCAGGACCTAGGCATCGATGAGAGAAGGATAATGATCGAATGGGTCTCTGCCTCTGAAGGGGAGAGATTCTCAGAGGTCGTCAACAACTTCACGGAGCAGATAAGGGAACTTGGACCATTGCCCCCAGATTACAATGACAAGCTCGAGCTGATAAGGGGTGCCCTTGAGGGAGAGAGGCTCAGGATCGTCCTGGGTTCCACCAAGAGGGCGTTCGAAGGCGGCAGTGTAGAGGAGGAAAGGTACAATACGGCCCTCCACGACATCGCGAAGGACGAAATCGACAGGGTCAAGATGTTCAAGGTCCTTGACAGGGAGGCTCGTCCGCTCACGGTTCCAGAGTTCTCTGAAATGACCGGAATTCCCAAGATGACGGTATGGAGACACGTACTCTCACTCACAAGGAAGAACCTCCTTGAGGCAATTGGTGAGGAGCATCAATACATGCTGTACCAAAGGAGGGGTGTGTAATGGTCATCAAGGACGAGGAGATGGACTTCGAGTTCTCAAAGAAACTTGAGAAGGAGCTTGAGAACAGCTTTGCGAAGTGTTTCCAGTGCGGTACCTGCACAGCCAGGTGCCCCGGGGGCGTCATCTCCGATTACAGGACAAGAAAGTTCATGAGAATGGCCCAATTGGGTCTAAAGGACAAGATACTGGGCTCAGAAGACCTATGGAACTGCACGACATGTTCCACCTGCAAGATCCTTTGCCCTTGGGAAGTAGACCCCCTATCCACGATCTTGAAGCTGAGAAGGGAAGCGGTCAAGGCCGGCAAGGAGAACAAGAAGCATGATCCCCTAGTGAAGAGCCTTATCAACTATGACAACCCCTGGTTGCAACCAAGGGCGGCAAGGAAGAAATGGTACAAGGGTCTCGATGTCGTTGACCTCTCAAAGGAACCCGGCAAGGCGGATGTGCTCTATTACGTTGGATGCACGGCCACCTTCGACAAGAGGCTGTGGGGCATGTCAAGATCTGTGGTCAAGGTCCTCAACAAGGCAGGCATCACCGTAGGTGTGCTTGGCAAGGATGAGAAGTGCTGCGGAGGTACTGTCCGCGGTGTGGGTCATCCAGAGATCTTTGAAGAGCTGGCGAAACAGAATGTAGACGATCTCAACAACGCCGGCGTGGACACTATAATATTCTCATGTCCCGGATGTCTCAACACGATAAAGAACGCATACAAGGCCGAGAAGATAGGGGAAATAAAACCCAGGCTCATTCATGTCGTTGAATATGTGGACGAGCTTCTCAAGGAAGGCAAGCTGAAACTTGACAAGGATGTCAAGAGGATAGTCACATACCATGACCCATGCCACCTTGGAAAGCACTGTGAGGTTTTCGATGCCCCGAGGGATATCCTCAAGGCCATCCCTGGACTTGACTTCAGGGAGATGAAGTTTGTAAGAAAGGATTCCTGGTGTTGCGGTGCCGGCGGAGGCGTGAAGACTGCATTCCCCGAGCGCGCGACAGAACTGGCGGTCAATCGTCTGGATCAGGCGGAGGAGACGGAAGCTGACACGATATGCAGCGCATGCTCGTTCTGCTATCAGAATCTTTTGGACGGTCTGGTGGCCAAGAAGGATTCCAAGATGGAGATGAAAGATATTATGGAACTTGTAGCGGAGGCGATTGAGGAATGATTGGCGTATTCATATGTTTCTGCGGACAGAACATTGGTGGTTACATCAATGTCCCAGAGCTCACAGACTACTTCAATAACTGGAGAGATGACGTTGTTGCCTTCAACACAACATTCCTTTGCTCCGAGATCGGTCAGGATTTGATCAAGGACAAGATAGAGGAATTGAACCTTGAGGCAGTGGTAATTGCTTCATGTTCTCCTAAGCACCATGGTGGGATCTTCCAGGCCTGCATTGGACAGAAGATGAACCAGTACAGGTGGGAGTTTGCCAACATCAGGGAGCAGTGTGCTTGGGTGACACCCAACAAGAAGAATGCCACCGAGAAGGCCAAGGCCATCATAGCCGGCGCCGTCGAGAAGGCCAGATTGTTGCAGGACATCGGTTCAACAAGGGTGCCTGTGACCAAGGACGTCCTTGTCATAGGCGGAGGTATCGCTGGTATGCACGGTTCCTTGGAACTCACTGACAAGGGATTCCATGTGCACATGGTGGAAAAACAGGAGACCATCGGCGGACACATGGTACAGTTCGACAGGGTATTTCCGACCGATGACTGTGCAATGTGTACGAGCTCGCCTATTCTTGCCGACGTAGCAATGGACCCACTGATAGACATATACTCCCTTTCCGAGGTCATAGAGGTCCGAGGAAGGCCTGGAGAGTATATTGTGAAGATCAGAAGAAATCCAAGATATGTCGATGAGTCTAAGTGTACGGCCTGCGGTGACTGTACCACGCACTGCCCAGTCGAGGCCTGGAGCGAATGGCGCTATGGAATGGCGGTCAGGTCTGCGATAGACAAGCCGCTTGCACAGGCTGTGCCGCTCAAGAACAGGATATACAATGACACATGTATCAGGTGCGGGACCTGTGAGAACGTCTGTAAGGCAGATGCGGTTCTATATAATCAGGAACCCGAGGAGTTCGAGATAACCGTCGGTGCGATAATGATATCGACAGGCTACGACATTCTTGACCTTTCAAACACAGAATATCATCAGGAGCATCCCAATGTCATATCCCATCTGCAACTTGAGGCGCTGAAGGTGCCATCTGGTCCAACGGCCGGAGAGATTCTGAGGCCATCGGACGGTAAGATGCCGAAGCACCTCGTGTTCGTACTATGTGCGGGGTCCAGGGACAGGAGACACAACGTATACTGTTCCAAGGTGTGCTGCATGTACACCACCAAGAACGCAAGGCTGATCAAGGCGGAGAATCCCAACATGAAGATCACCATTTGCTATATCGACGTCCGTGCTGCAGGAAGGGGATATGAGGAATACTTTGACAAGGCCCGTGAGATGGGCATAAACTATGTCAGAGGCAATGTGTCCGAGATAGTTCCCAACGGGGAGGACCTCATAGTGAGGCTCGAGGACACCTTCACGAGCGAGCCATTGGAGCTTGACGCTGACCTTGTTGTCCTGTCAAGCGGAATGGTGCCTTCGCAAGGTACCAGGGACATGTCCGAAGTGATACATGTGGTATCTGGCGCAGACAAGTTCCTTGCGCCGGTGCACGTGAAGATCGCGCCTGTCGACACTGCCAACACCGGTGTCTACATCGCGGGTACCGTTGAGGCACCCAAACCTATCCAGGAGTCAATCACGGACGCGGGTCTCGTGGCATCCAGGATAGCCACGTTCCTTAAGGATCCCGAGATAGAGATCGATCTGAAGACCTCGAAGATAAACGCCGACGTATGTATAAAGTGCGGCACATGCGCGGACAACTGTGTCTACGATGCCATTGACACCACCGGTGAGGACTTCAAGGTGCTTGATGTGTCATGCCAGGCATGCGGTAAGTGCTCGGTGATATGTCCGACAGGGGCCATTGACCTTCAGTTGTACACCGAGGACCAGCTCATCAAACAGGTCGATGGTATACTGGAGCAGGACCCGGACTCGATAATAGGATACTGCTGTTACCAATGCGGTTACAACGCCGCTGACCTTGCAGGTACTGCAAAGGCTTTCATAAACCCCAAGGTCAAGGTCGTATTGGTGCCCTGTTCAGGACGTGTGACCATACAGCACATGCTCTATCCGTTCTTCAAGGGCGCGAAGGGCGTCTTCCTCGCAGCATGCCTCGAGGGCCAGTGCCATTACATAGACGGCAATCTGCAGGCCAAGGAGAAGGTCAAGCTGGCGAAGAAATCACTGGACCTGATGGGTGTTGGTGGACGTAAGCTGAATCTGTTCAACATGTCCTCGGCAGAAGGTCCTAAGTTTGTCGCTGCTGCTAAAAGGATGGTGGAAATATGTCAGTAGATGAGAAGAAGGAAGAACCTATCCAGGTATCCGGCGGATGCGAGATAGGTGGCGTCTTGGAATGTGCCACCTGCAAGAGATGTTCGCTTGTCTGTCCGACAGAGCTTAACCTGGAAAAGGTCGTAAGGATCTCAAGATACCTCAGGGACCCGAAAGGATCCCACAGGAACATCTTCAAGATCACGTCGAAGCTCGCCGGAATGGCGGAGACACAGAGCTGGCTCAAGAACGGCGAGACAGGCACTGACATAGCATACTTCCCAGGTTGTTCAGCCCTCTTTGACATACTGTTGCAGAGGGACACCAACTACGCTGGTTCCGCCGAGGCGGCCGTGCTCGTATTGAACAAGCTAGGTTTCAAACCAGAAGTCATCTATGGCTGTTGCGGACATGACCTATATTACTCGGGTGCGCTCGATGAGTTCGAGACCGTCAAGAAAGAGATGATGAAGAAGGTCGAGGGCAAGAAGATAGTGGTCGGTTGTGCCGAATGCTACCATATGCTCAAGAACGTATATGGCATAGAGGATACGATACCTTTCGCAGAGTTCGTCCTTCAGCACAATCCGAAGTTCGAAAAGACCGACCTCAAGACCACCTACCACGACCCATGCAGGCTTGGCAGGTACAACAGCGTCTACGATGCTCCAAGGGAACTTCTGAAGAAGGCATCCGACTTCAGGGAGATGGAGAACATAAGGGAAGAGGCCATATGTTGTTCCGTTTCCGCCTGGCTCAACTGCAACAAGACGGCAAGGGAGGTCAGATTCAACAGGATCAAGGAAGCGAAGGCGACTGGCGCGGATTACCTTGTGACCGCATGCAACAAGTGTTCCATACATCTCGACTGTGTCCATTACGAACTCAACAAGGAAGAGGTCGAGGAGCTCAGCGATATCAAGATAATGGGGCTTGAGGAGGTCGTCGGCTACGCCATGGGTGTCTATGACCCGTTCAAGGAGGAGAAGTCGTACGAGGTGCCGGAGATCACAGGCAAGTTCCTTGAACCGATCGAGATCGAGAAGGACCTTGAGAGATATATCGACGAGGAACTTGTCGAAGAGGCGTTCAAGTGCACGTCCTGCAAGAACTGCGCCATTGTATGCCCCGTGCATTACGATACCCCCGGAATGATGATGGAGGTATTCAGGCCGGAGCTTGTAAAGCGCGGCCACGGTCCTGAGAAACACGCGAAGATAGAGGGCGTCCTAAGGAAGACCGGAAATGCTTTCGGTGCGGAGGAAGGCGTAAAGACCAAACTAAATCCAAAGGCAAAGTATGTATACTTCCCGGGATGCGTTGCTCAGTTCAGGCGCGATGACGTTTTCCAGGCAACGACCAAGATCTTGGACCTTCTCAAGATCGACTATGAGATACCAGAAGGGCTCGTATGTTGCGGTTCCGTCCTGAAGAGGACAGGTCACCCGATGGACTTCCTGATCGAGCAGAACATGAAGCTGCTCAAGGGCAAGCCCATAATCACATCCTGTTCAGGTTGTTATGCAACCTTGAAGAAGGACTATGAGGGCCTTGAGGTGTATCACATAACAGATATCATCAAGGAGAATCTGGACAAGCTTCCGCTGAAGGAGGTCAAGAAGAAGGTCATGTACCACGATCCTTGCCACCTTGGAAGGAAGTTCAGTTACTACGACATCCCAAGGGAGATAATCGAGGCCATTCCGGGCATTGAGCTCGTACCCTTCGACAAGGAGAAGGAGAACGCGCAATGTTGTGGTGCAGGTGGCGGGGTGAAGTCTGCGAAGCCAGACATCGCAAACAAACTTGCACAGAAGAAGATGGACGAGGCCAAGGAAAAGAAGGCCGACATGGTCGTATCATCATGTCCCTTCTGTGAGCTCAATCTTCAGGACAACAACAACGACATACCGGTGGTCGACATCCTGAATCTCCTTATGGAATCACTGGGGGTGGAAGCATGAGCGAAGCCGAGACAAAGAAGGTGGATCAGATGGAAGAGGACCCGTACGAACTGGAGAACTTCCACAAGATCCTTGAGGACAGCAAGATCCTCAACTGCGTCCAATGCGGGAAATGCACCGGAGGCTGCCCTGCAGGAAGGGACTCCAGGATAAGGATAAGGGAGCTTATCCATCTTGCCCACGAGGGTCATGACATCAAGGACTGCAAGGAGCTATGGCTTTGCACAACATGCTACAACTGCCAGGAAAGGTGTCCCAAGGGCGTTGACACGACAGAGGCCATCATTTCCCTGAGAAACAGGGCCATAAGAAAGGGCGACCACAACTTCCCGGAGATCCACGTCACCGCGATCACGTCCTTGCGTGATCAGGCCGATGGATTCCCGCTCAGCCCCGATGTTGAGTCTATCAGGTCTGTCATCGGACTTCCGAAACATCCGCACGACCTGGCCCATGACCCAGAGGGTCTCAAGAAGTTCCAGGAACTCATGGACGACCTTGACATCGTGGGACTAATCGAGAAGCAATGTGGCGACAGCAAGCCATGGAAGTACGTGGACATCGATTACAAGCCACCAGTTGCCAGAGGCGCCAAGAAGAAGGAGGCTGAGTCAGATGAGTGAAGAGGAAACAAGGAAACAGGAGACTTACTCTCTTTTCCCTGGATGCATCGCCAAGAACATGTATCCCTCCATAGAGAAGTCTACATATACCATCTTTGAGAAGATAGGCGTAAAGCTTCTCAATCACAGATACTCCTGCTGTCCAGCACCAGGTGTCTTCAGGGGATATGACAGGAAGACCCACATGACACTAGGTGTCAGGAACATAGTCATGGCGGCACAGGACAACGTGGATGTCATGACAATATGCAACGGATGCTACGGTTCCCTTTGGGAAGCGAACGAGATGTTCAGGAAGAGCAAGGAGAACCAGGAATTTGTGAACGGGAAACTTGCCAAGATAGGGCTCTCATACGATGGGAAGACCGAGGTGCTCCACTTCGTGGATGTTCTTCACAAGCACTTGGAGGATGTGGAGAATGCAAAGGAGATCGATCTTGGTCTTAAGGTGGCGGTCCATTACGGATGCCATTATCTGAGGCCGTCTGACAAGCATCCCGACATCAATCCCGAAAGCCCACACGTCATCGAGGATGTCGTTGAGGCATTGGGCTGCGAGAGCGTGGACTTCAAGAACAAGCTTTCCTGCTGCGGTGCCGGCGGAGGTGTCTGGAGCGGAGCAGAGGAACTTGGGCTCAGGGTCCTTGATGCGAAGCTCAAGAACGTTCAAGAGTCAGGCGCAGACTGCATAGTCAACATATGCCCGTTCTGCCACATGCACCTTGACCAGAGCCAGGGCAAGCTTGAGGAGAGGTACAAGATACCTATCCTGCACCTTAGCGAGTTGACCGGTCTGGCATTTGGCATAAGACCAAAACACCTTGCGATGCACACGCACCTGATATCCACGCGTGACATCGAGAAGAAGATCAAGAGCGCAAAGAAGGAAAAGGCATAGACCTTTCCTTTATTTTTTTTCTATTTGTAAGACAAATTTTTTATTACGAAAATCATACTACCTTCATACAATATGGTGGTCATGATGCTCAATTATTCTGGTGGTCTTAATTTTCATAGAATGGGCCTCTTCATTGGAATTATAGTCTTCTTTATCATGTTGATGCTGCCATCGTTTGGTTCCATGGATGACAGCAGCTATGATGTAATCTATGAAAAACTGCCGACAGATCTGAAGGAAAAAATATCCAGCGAGTTCGGTGATGTTAATGATGACAACTTTGATGATTTCTTGGAATACTCCAAGTCCGTGGGTGTCTCGATATCAAAGACATCGGCGTCCTTCATCTCGGACCAGACCTACGATTCCCTCTCTTACAAATCGAACTATGCGGCGCCCATAAGCCTCTATGAGCTGATAAAGGGACAGAGCGAGGCACAGATGAAGGTCTTGGCGATCGCCCTTCTGATGGCGATATGGTGGATCACGGAGGCGATACCCGTTTCTGTGACAGCCCTTCTTCCTGCCATGTTGCTTCCGTTCCTGGGCGTATGCCATTACAACGGCAACACATACCCTGGATACTTCTCTGCCTTTGAGCAATATGCCAATTACCTGATATTCCTTTTCCTTGGGGGATTCATAATCGCGGCGTCTATGAGGAAATGGGGTCTGGACAAGAGGATATCCCTCAACATACTTCGTGTATTTGGAACAAAACCTTCCAGGGTAGTGCTGGGATTCATGGTGGCCACAGCATTCTTGTCAATGTGGATATCCAACACCGCCACCGCGGCAATGATGATGCCTGTGGCGCTGGCGGTCCTGACGCAGGCCGGCCTAAAACCCGGCAAGAGCTCCTTTGGGTTCTGCCTCATGCTATCCATAGCCTATGCGGCGTCCATAGGCGGCATTGGCACGTTGATAGGCACGCCTCCCAACGGCATTGCGGTGGGATTCATTGCACAGTTCCAGGGAAAGGTGATAACATTCGCCGATTGGCTGAAGATAGGCCTGCCCATTGTAATAATATTTCTTCCGATAGCGTGGAGATACATAATATGGCGCTTTCCGCCCGAAGTTGAGGAGATATCCGGTGGCAAGGGAGTTATCAGGGAAAACCTGCGCAAACTTGGCAACCTCTCGACCGGTGAGAAGACGACCCTTTTCGTTTTCGTCCTCACTGCCGTCATGTGGGCCACAAGGTCATCCATAGTAATAGGCGACTTCACATTGCTGAAGGGATGGTCAACATGGTTTGGGGGATACTTTTCGTTCGTTCATGACAGCACGGTGTCCATCCTGGCGGTCATACTCCTGTTCCTATTGCCTGTCGGTGAGGGGAAGTTCACAATGGACTGGAGTACTGCAAGCAGATATGTTCCATGGGGCACATTGATACTGTTCGGCGGGGGTCTCACACTTGGCAAGTCCATAGCTAACACCGGGCTTTCCTCCTGGTTCGCTTCGCATCTCACATCGTTTGGATCAGTGAATATCGTCATCGTGCTGCTTGCCATAGCCATTATGAGCGTGCTTCTATCAGAGGTCACCTCGAACACTGCGACCACCTCCATGCTGATGCCTGTCATGTTCTCGCTTGGGGTGGCACTGAACAGGGATCCCGTGACATTCATGATAACATCCGCCGTGGCAACATCCATGGTGTTTTCCTTGCCTGTCGCGACTCCGCCCAATGCAATAGTCTTTGGAACTGGTTATGTGGGCATCGACAGGATGGCCAAGAACGGCATACTTCTTGACTTTATTGGCATAATAATCTGGACGATTGTTGTGTATCTGGTGATAGGGACGCTATTCGGCATAATCGCTGTCTGAGAAATGGAGCAAGACAATGAAACAAGGGGAATCGGGTCGTTGTATCGACCTTCCGTCCTTTTGAGTCTATGGCCGGTTGATGTTCCTATAAGGGCTTTGATAATCCTCTGGTTTTCTTATCCCTGTTATCATGTCCTTTGAGAAGTCAAAGAGCGTCCTTGACGAGCGAGTGTCCTTTATTGTCATTTTCCCATCGTCGGTGACCTTGCCGATGACACATGAACTGACGCTGCCGACATTGAACAGTTCTATGATGTCCTCGCTGTTGTCCTCATCACATGTCATGATGAAACCAAATCCCGGATACATCCTTATCCAATCTAGGAAGTCTATTCCATCCGGTCGGGGAACCGAGTCCAAATCCACAACGGCGCCAACGCGCGATGTTTCCAACAACATGCCTATGGTGCCCAGCAATCCCGGGTTCGATATGTCCTTGGCAGCTGTTGCCAGTCCATCCTCGGCCACGGTGACCATCTTCTCCAGCCTGCCCACAACCTCTGTTGGGGACCTCATGCTTGTGGAGTCCCAGTTGAAGAAGTTCTTATGCCTCTCGCCTCCAAGGTCTATCGCCACGACGATGTCCTGGCCAGGCCTGGCATCGAACGATGTCAGTATGCTCTTTGCCTCGCCGACTATTGATACTGATAGCGACATGGTGCTTGTATCGGGATGAAGATGTCCTCCTACCATCGGCACCTTGAACTTCTTGCATGCCATGTTTATGCCCTTGAGCACATCGTTGCACCCATCCGCCTCGGTCGTCGATAGGATGTTGGTCATGGCAAGCGGCCTCCCTCCCATTGCGTAGATATCGTTCACATTCGCCAACACGGCGCAATATCCCGCCCATATAGGGTCGTTCTCCATAAGCCTTTTCCATATGCCATCTGCCGCAAAAAGAAGATAATGGCCTTCATCGTCCTTGATGACAGCACTGTCGTCTCCGAAAGATATTATCGTCTTGCCAAAGTCATCCACATCTGCGAAACAGTTCACAAGCTTGCATATGGGATTTTTCCTCAATACGCCATCATAGTTTCTCACGGCACTGATCACGTCGTCCATCAACTTCCAACACCCGCTCTCATTCTATCTTAGATAAGATCTTCTTCCTAATGTTGATAAAATCGTTCGATGTCCTGTCCCTGGGTCTTGGGAGGTCTATGATAACCTCCGCATTGACCATGGTGGGCCTGGCTGTAAGGATAAGCACTCTGTCGGCCAGGTAAACGGCCTCGTCCACATTGTGCGTGATGAATATTATCGTGTTCTGTCTCTTCTCCCATACCTTGATGAGTTCCCTTTGGAGCACGTTTCTCGTCTGTGCGTCCAGGGAAACGAAGGGTTCGTCCATCAGCAGGAGCTCAGGCTCTATCACCAGGGCCCTGGATATGGCCACCCTCTTTTGCATGCCCCCCGACAGTTCCTTTGGATAGGAGTTCTCGAATCCCTTGAGCCCCATGAACTCTATCAGTTCCGAGACCTTCTTCTTTATCTCGTCCTTGGGCATTTTTGAAAGTTCAAGCCCAAGCGCTATGTTGTTGTATGCGGTTCTCCAAGGAAGTAGGGCATCGTCTTGGAAAACGAATCCTATCTTGTGGTCACTGCCGTCCTCCCACTCCATGGTACCGCTTGTGGGTTTCTCAAGACCAGCTATGATTCTCAGGAGGGTGGTCTTCCCGCATCCGCTGGGTCCTACTATGCAGAGAAACTCCTTGTCTTTCACAGTGAAGTTCATATCCCTGACAGCAGTTACCTTGCTCTTTTTCTCGGATATGAACGTCTTCTCCAAGTCTTTGATACGTAGCTTTTCCATGGGGACACCTACTGTTTAATCTCCCTCCAGGAGAAATATCTCTTCTCGATCAGCTTGAAGCTTCTGTCAATGAGCAGTCCGATTATGCCTATGTATATGATACCTGAGATGATTATGGAGATCTGCCCTACGGTATTGGCCTGCCAGATAAGGTACCCAAGCCCTGAAGGGGCTATCCCAGGCATCATCTCTGCGGCCACGAGGCACATCCATGCTATTCCCATGCCGATCCTGAGCCCAGTGACAATGTATGGCGAGGAATGCGGGATCACTATCTTCCTCATTATGTCATAGTCGCTTGCATCAAAGGTCTTTGCGACCTCGATGTGCGATTTGCTTATGCTCTTGACGCCCTCGATGGTATTGACCAGTATCGGGAAGAATGCGCCAAGGAATATTATCATCACGGCGGACCTGAGACCAAGACCCAACCATGCCATTATGAGGGGTATCCAGGCAAGTGGTGGGATCGGCCTAAGCACCTCCACGATATAATCAAAGAGGTCCCCAAGGTACTTCGACCATCCCATCCCGACTCCGAGGGGGATGGCTATCAGGCATGCGAGTCCGAATCCCAGCACTACCCTCTTCAGCGAATAGTAGGTATTCTCTATCAAAGTGCCGGTTCCAAGAAGACTATTGTTGGGATGGGTGACAATGGATAATATTTTTACAAGTTGAGGTAGTTTCCAAGGATTGTCGATAGACATCGCAATCAGTTCCCATCCTACCACTATACAGATAGGCACTATCAGTTTAATGATCTTCCTGTTCATCATAGCACCTTGACTATAGGATATATACTAAAATATATTATTATATAATATATTCTGGACCTTTCCCTGATAAAATCCATGACTACTTTCTGGCGTTTGTTTAAAAATCTTTCTTAAAATTATTTTATCTGTTTTAGGAATATTATTTACCCAAAAGTATAAATAATTCTATTTTATACTACTTTTGTGTGTTTATATGACTTATATCGATGTCTTGAACTCTATAGCGATATCCCATGACAGGTTCATAGAGTCTCTTAAGAAGACGATATATGATGAACACCACATGTCCATATCCAGCTTCGCCGACTATTCCAAGATACCTAAGAGCACCTTGTATAAGATATTTGATGGAAACAGGGAACCTACCCTCAAGGCTGTGAGGGACATATTAAAATCCCTTAAAAGGTTGGAAGATGTGACAGACCAACCGTTCATTGCAGTAATAGCTGCCAGGTCAGTCCTTTCAATGTATTCCCGCAACACCATAAAGATAAATAACAAGGAATACACGATACGGGAATACTCTGCTGTCACGATGGACGATGCCATAATATCGGCCGTAAATGCCGAGAGGGGCGGGGCCTTGGCGATAGTGTGCGCCCCCATCGTGTCGCCTTCCATTGACAGATTGGTCAAGATCCCCGTAATCACCATGATGCCAAAGTTCGCGCTCGAGGACGCGATCAAGAGGGCTGCGAAAAAAATATCGGAATAATAAAATAAAAAAGGAATTAGACCTTGTAGTCTATTCCTGATTCCTGCAAAGCGTATTTGATCATTACATCCTGTATTGCGCCTATCATCGGAACGCCGATCTTTACAGTATCCCCTTCAGCGTACATCTCCTTTATCCAGTCGATGAACTCGTCCCAGTTGTCCGCCGGCACATCGTTTGCAACAACAACACCCGAACCCTCTGTCTGCACTGGGGAGATTATCTTGGCTGGCGAGCCCTGGTCAATGAACATGATCGCCGGTGGGGCGCCGATGATCGCATAATCGAGATTTCCCTGGCTTATCGCCGTCATCACTGCGGAACCTGCTGAGAACTCTATGACATTGACATTCGCGACCAAGGTCTCGTTCACATACAACTGGTAATCTGTCCCAGTCCCTGGGTTATCTGAATACAGATATATGCCAACATTGTCCCTGAAGTATTCCCAATCATAGGCTGCCACGAAGAGTGCTGCATCATGGTCCGATGGAAGATAACCGAAACTTACCGTGGGGACGTTCCCTGAGAACTCATCATCGAGGTAGTCCATGCTCGTTAGGCTTTCATAGGCATCGTTGTATAGGCCAAGCTCAAGCAGGGCATCCAGTAACTCGTCGCCGGAAAGGTCCACCAGTTTGTCGTTTATCATGTCTATCTCCTTAAGGGACTCAACGAAGAGCTCTATGCCATTCAGCCAATCCTCGGATGGTTCCGTGACAAACCTTATCGTCTCTATCGACATCTCCTCGACGTCGTATGAGTTCACTATGATGTCTCCGAAGGCCAGGTCCTCGCCACCAAAGAGCCAGTCGGCACAATATGCCACCGTTTCCTCCGTATGAGTCTCAATGTAGGAATCTGCACTGATCATCAACATGGTGAGGTACTTGACTATATCATAGTCCTCTTCAATGAAACTGTCAGTGGATACAAGGCAGCAACACGGATGATTGGTCCATTGTCCGTCTGGTGGAAGGTTCTCTGAATATGTAATGACCTTTCCAACCTCAGCGACCTCTGCCACAGACACCATAGGTTGCCAGGCGATATATGCATCCAATTGATCGTTCGCTAGGGCAGAGGGCATTGTTCCACACCCTGACATGTAGACGAGTTCCACCACAGGTGTATCGGTTTCCTCATCTCCACCTATACAGCCCGAACAAACAATTCCAACCAGTATGATCAAACCAATCAATATCCTCTTTAGCATAAATTCACCAAAGATAACATCTAGCTGTGATTTATATATTTTTCCCATATATTCAAAATAAATTGTCTTTTAATATAAAATATTTTATAATAATATACCTTAAGGTATTATATTTATATATTTCATACATATTAATGATACAATTCAGCAATGTGCGACTATTGGGATGGACATTTCACACAGGCGGATATGTTACTCGCATCGTGCATAACGCCCTCATTTCACAGGAGTTATCACTAAAATGAATAAATGAGGATCATTAGGATCAACTTATCGGTCCCTGACAATACAATCCCCAAATGTTCCTGCTAAATAGTACATGAGGTCTGCTCAGAAGAATCTTATCTCATGGGCATGTTTGTAAATCTCCGTGAACGTGGAGACGTGGATCATGCCGATTCCTGACTTGACGCCATCTATCGTCTTGATCTTCTCATTCACGAATCGTCCTATGGACCTCTCATCAGGACCGATTACTTCCATGACTATGTCGTGGTCACCGCCAGTGGTACCTATCATCGTTACCTCATCGAACTTTGATATTTTGTCTGCCACTTCTTCTATCTTGTCAGGCTGTACTGTCAGGCCCACTATCTTGCATGCTGGATATCCTACCTTCTTGGGATCGACTATTGCTGCAAATTTCAAGATTATTCCGTTCTCGACCATTTTTTTTACTCTGGAGTGAACGGTCGTTGAACCAACATCCAACATCTTTCCGATTTCATAGTACGGCGTTTTATCGTTCTTCTGTAAGATTTCAAGGATTTTCTTGTCCAAATCATCCATAACAGCACCAAAATATAGAATAATATATTTATATTTAAACTTATTGGAGAAGATGGTACATTTTTGCTTGGTTTTGGAGGTATTTCCTATATTGTATCTTATTTTTTTCTTATGGAATGAGGTCCATTTTTATCTGAATATTATACTTACTTATCAGAAGATGCAAAGATATTTATACCGTTCCCATTTTTTATAGCCATGGACGACATCTTCGTCTTCGGTGTTCCTCTCGATCCTGATGAACGAGAGGAGACTGTCATAAAAAAGAACGACACCGCCTTGAGGGACAAGCTTGGAATGAAGGATCCCTATGCCGCCATAAGTGATAGGCTGCCATTCAGAAAAAACCTTATCGGCAACGCCCCCGTCGAGGGCTGGCTGACACCATGCCCCCCGGATGAGGAACTCTTCATGTGCACGGTTGAGAACTATGTGGCGTTCATTGATTGCGATGGGTGCTGGGAATACACAAAGGCCATAAAGGATTCCATGGGCTCCATGATAGGGGGCAACAGGTCCCTCATGATAGCTGTCGACCACTCTGTCGCCTGCGCCTCGATGATGCATTCAGCGGAAATATATGGGAGGGATGACCTTGGGGTGATCATATTTGATAGTCATTTCGATGGCATCTTGCCAAGCTATAGGTGCGGCCTGATACAATACGACATCGATACAAATCCACGCTCCCCATTCGATCCGAACGACCCGTTCATCTTTGATAGGCCGGACAGCTTCAATGCAGATTCGTTCCTGTTCAAGATGATAGATGACGGTTACCTGCTTCCGGAGAACATCACAGTCATAGGCGTGTCGGACTATCCTTCGAATAAATCCGAAAAGATAGACGACGAGAGGGTGGCACGGTATCTAGAATTTTATCATGGCTATGAGGAACGGGGGCTGAACATAATATCCAAGGACAGACTTAGGGCGAACAAGAGACTATTTGACCTTTCACAGTTGGAAGCTGGCCATCTGCATGTGTCCATAGATGTGGACGTGGGTTCCAGAATGGCCCTTCACGGTGCCAGATTCATAGATTACAAAGGGCTCTCGGAGAGAGAGATATTCTCTCTGTTGGAAAGCGTAAGGTCCTCGAACAAAAGGATCGTCAGTTCAGATATCAACGAGATGGACGTTTGGAAGGCGGGCCAGATGTACTCGGGGAAAAAGGACAGGACATACGACATTGCCGTAAGGATGACCAACAGCTTATTTGGATAGGTCATTCATATCCTTTCGTCAAATGCAAAGCAACTGGTCCGGATTAGCATAAATTATTTATCATATATATGCCATTATGACATATGTCATATGGACCCAAACCGAACTTCCACGAATTTGATGTTATTAGAGCGTTGTACATCGTAGATACCAAGGGCCCCATAGGTAGACACCTCTTGAGGAAAGAGCTCGACATAACTGAATGTTCGGTGAGGACCATATTGAAAAAGTTGATCAGGGACGATTTCATCGGTTCGACCTCATCGGGCCAGGTGATCAGGAAGGAAGGCAAAAAGGAACTCTCTTCTTGGCACTTCTTTGACAGGGCACGCTATATCGATGTGGGGAATCTAAGTCTTGGAGACCATGATTTCCTCATAATTGCCGATAATCTAAAGAGGGAGGTCACAAACGGGCTGGACCAAAGGGATGAGGCGATAAAGATCGGTGGGGATGGCGCGACCATCCTATTATACAAGGATGGCAAGTTCCATATGCCCCCGGGTTTCATGGACCTTGAGGAGAACTATCCCGAGGAGGTCAAAAAGCTTCGTTCAACGTTGGACCTATCCGACGGCGACACGCTGATCATCGGCAGCGGGAAGACAAAGAGGCTGGCACAGCTCGCTGCGATGGCCGCCTTCAGTTCCCTGAAGGGTTAACCTGCGCCAGTGTTCTCGCTCATCTCGCCGCTCTGAATGGCCCTTTGGAGGTCTTCCTGCATCTCCTTTTGCTTGTCTATGTCCAGCTCTTTGATGGCCTCTTTCTTCGCCACGGGCTTGTCGGTCTTTTCAAGGTATTCCATATCATAATAGAGGTCTGTTCCTTCAAGTAGGGCGAACATCCTGCCATCTATCTCCTTGATCTCGGAGACCTTGCCAACTGTTCCGGTATTTACATACCTTGCATAATCACCTTGTTCAATCATCTGCATCATATCCGATGATGATTGTCCAGAAGTTCTCAGATGTGTTGGACAACTTTTTGAGGTATGCGTCCGCTGGAGGCGAAACAGTTCCGCTGACCACGTTTCTTATCCCCTCCACATCATCCAGTTCTGGAAATGGCAATGGCGGCATCATGAAAAAGCATTTTCCCACCCTGGGCGTCTTCTTGTAGAGAACAAAGTCATTGCTGATGAACTGGACGTCATCCCTTTCCTTGAACTCTTCCATACGTTCCTCTGGTATCCATTCCCCCACCGTGTTGCCCATCTCATCGACTATGAGGGTCCATGAGCAGGGGGGATTCCTGAAACCCTGTTCCATGTCTGCCACTATAAGTACCAGGTGTTTTCTTCCAAGGGAGTCCCATACGCCCTTGTTCTTGAACTCCATCATGCCTCCTGCGGCACCGTTGTCCTCGGCCAGCTTTTCGAGCTTGGAGATATTTCTCTTGTCCTTGAGGTCAAGTTTCATGATCTTCAGGATCCCCGGGACCTCCAACAGCCTCTTTTCCACATTTTCGTAAATGTCCATGGTCTCACCCGATGGCGTTGATTATGTAATCTGTGATCTCCTTCATCTTGTAAATGTCCAGGTCCTTTCCCCTGACATTCCTGTAAGGCACATCTTCCGCAACCACCCTCATTTCTTCCTTGTCTTTGTTAAAACTTTCTCTGGAATCTATCAGGGCGTTCCTGACGATCTTTTTCTTGTGCGTCATCAGGCTCGTCACCACGGTCGAGTATGCCTCATCCACAGTGAACTTCCTGTTCGGCACTATCCTCACGATCATGGAATTGACCTTTGGCCTTGGGAAGAATGCCTTTGGCGGAACCTTCATCACAGGCGTCGTGTCACATAGCGCCTGGCTCATCATGGTCAATCTGGAGGGATTCTCGCTTGAATAGAGCTTCTCTGCAAACTCCTTCTGCAACATGAGCACAAGATATTCGTATTCTAGGCCCAACAGCTTGAAGAGCAGGGGTGAGGAGATGGAATATGGCACCGAGGATATGCACACATCGAATCTTGGGACCTCCATCTCCAACACATCGGCGTATATTATCTCGACATTGTCCCAGTCGTGTTCCTGTGTCAGCACCCTTACCATGTTGGGGTCCTTTTCTATCGCAATGACGTTTTCCGCGTTCTTTGCCAACTCTTCGGTAAGTGTGCCAAGCCCCGGTCCGACCTCCAGGACGGTACCCTTTGCATAGGATGCCATCTTTTGGATAACCTGTCCGGAAACCAGGAAGTTCTGGGAGTAATAGCTCTTTGCCCGCAGGCCGTACCTGGATAGAAGGGACCGTGGATCGATCGTCATCGGATACACTATCGGAGACAGGGATTAAAGGTTTATCTGAAGATGGGATTGACGAATATCTTGTATCTGTCCTCGTTGTTTAATTCAGATATGATCCTTTTGACCACCATGTTGAGCGGATCAGGTATCGATGATATCCTTTCCTGAATGTCCTTGAAGGAGTCAAAGCTTCTCTTTTCCCTCTCCCCAAGTATCTCTTTCATGAGTTTCTTTCCGACACCAGGCAATAGCTCTAGTTGGTGGTATCTTATCGAGAGCGGTTGGGACGTGTTGAAGAACTTGACGAACCTCGTATCATCCTCCATGACGATACTCTTCAGGATGTCCTCTATCTCTGACTTTGCGTATGATGTGAGGTCATCATACAATATCCTTCTCTTTACATGGGATATCTTGGTCCTGTCGCCCTTACCGATGAAGACCCTCTCATGGGATGAGAGCTCGGACTTGGGGACGACTTCCAAGAGTGAGAAGAAGTTCACGCCTATTATCTGTGCCAGAGGCACCCTCTTGTAGGACGGGGTGCTGTCCCCTATATGTCCTGTTGGCAGGTAATCCAGCACTACCGCTTCGGTTTCATACCTTTTTTGTACCATTTTTCTCACCTCAAGAGATTCTTACCTATAGTTGTCAACTATCTCCAGAATCTTGTTCACTTCGTCATCGGTGAGGATAATTCGTTCCTTAGAAAAGATTAGGTTTAGGTCTTCCTTATCTGTAGGCATTATGTCTATTATCTTTACTATGTTGTCTTCCTTGATCCTGGGCACTCCCTCTTCCAGCCTGTTGAGCATCTCCAGTCCTTGCTCCTCTGTGATCTTTGTGAACTTATGGATTATGTCCAAGGCTATCCTTTGCTCATATAGAGGCTCGGCTATGCTTTCCCTGGCCTCTAGTATGGCCCTGGCCTCTGACTGAGTCACATTTCGCTCATTGATCAACTTTTTTCCTATCATTATCTCACATTGCTTGGAGTTTGAGATGTTCGGGCCTGGATATGACTATCTTCCTTGCGTCCCCTTCCCTTATTTCCAGAAGATAGCTCCTACCCCTTCTTTCAAGGACTGTGCCTGTCTTTCCCTGGAATCTTGGATGTGGCATGCCTTTGTGGACTGAAGGTTCTATGGCGATGTGCACCTTCTGGCCTTGTTCGAATGTGGCAAGGGATCTGGTAATTGGGAACATGCCCTTCTTTCTGCTCTTCTTTGAAAGCTTGTTTCTCGTGCTTCTCCTGAATCCTTTGGATTTTAGAGTCATTGTCTCACCTGGAATGATCGTAATGTATCTTCATTACATCTAGCTTTAAACAAGTCAGTTCCATATTTAAAAGACTTGCGGCGCTAGGTGTGGTACGACCTTCATCACCAGAGATTAGTTCCTTAATATAAAGGCCACCATCACAATAAATCTCTAGTTCTGTAGTTTTATTGTTTTTTCCTATTACTTTATAAACCTTTCTCTTTCTTATTTTATCGCTTCTTCGATGGGAAACCCTGATCGGGGTCCTTTGTTCAATTTCTGTTGTTAATTCATTTTCTATTATGGAAATATCATTATTTGTAATCTTTTTGTCCAAATGGGCCACGTATGTCTTTTTAAATTTGCCGTTCTTAAGGTGTTCGATCAATGATTTCTCACAATTTTCTAGGCCAGATACCTTGACCCTTTCGTCCTCGTTGACGAGCGCCTCCATCTCCGCCAGGTCCAGTTCCCTCGCCTTTGGATTGATTATCTCGATGACGAATGGCCTGCCATCGCCGAGCATCCTGACATCTATGTCCTCCCTGCCGGCCCCATGGAACCTTGATTCCCTCCCCCTGGTGGCTTCCAGGAGGGGGGCGGCGATTATTTCCTCCACAGAAGTCGGATACATCTTGCCCGTGAAGTCGCATCTCTTGCATCCCCTTCCCCTACAGGACTTGCAATGCCATTTTGTCTGCGGTATCTCCCTTGAGAGCTTGCGGTATCTGCCGAACAATGTCAGTGACCTTATCTTGTAGAACACCCTGCCCTTCGCGAAGTTGATCTCGAATGTGACATCAGGATTCTCAAGATCCACCGTTTTTCCCAGTCTTTTTGAAAGTACGTCCCTCAACTCCCGATTGAACTCTGTCTTGTAGCTTCTGACGTTTGATAGGCAAAGTTCCCTAACAAGTCCCGCCTCTCTCTCGGACGCGGAGGGGGGGAGCACTATGCCAACGTTGAATGATTCATACTCGAAGTCGGGAGATATGGAATCTATGAGGTCGGTCCTGTCAAGTACATTTTGACATATTTGGCATTCTCCTTCCTCGGAATCCTCTATTCCCAATCTTTTCGCACATCGGTCGCAAAGGATGGGCCTCATAATATTGGAGTGAAAGATGATGTTTAAAAAGTTTTCAATTTGTCAATGGCAAGTCTTATATATGGCATCTTTGAGGTATGCTGATGCAGGAGGAACAGGCGAGGAACCATCGTTATAGATTGTTGGACTCGAATCCGAAGAAGGGTATCATATCCTTGGCGATGCCAATGATCATCGCCTTTCTCTTCCAGAGCGGTTTCAATATCGTTGACACCATATTCGTGGGAAGGCTTGGGTACAGCGCCATCGCCGGCGTGAGCCTTGCGTTCCCCTTCCAGATGTTCATAATATCCATCTCTGCCGGACTTGGGATTGGGGCACAGTCCCTCATAGCGAGATCGATAGGCCGATCAAGGAAAGAGGATGCTGACAGGGCCGCAGGTCATGTAATAGTTCTGGCATTGATTTTCGGAGCGATAACCACATCGATAGGGCTCTTGATCTCACCCGCTCTTGTTTCCTCGCTTGATGCGTCGGAGGATGTGGTAGATAACTGCCTTTTATATCTTACACCCATACTTGCCGGTTCGGTCTTCATATACCTGAACATGGTCATGAATTCTGTATTTCGTGGAGAGGGCGACACTAAGCGCCCAATGTACTTCATGGCCATCAGTGCCGTGATGAACATAGTGCTCGATCCCATCTTCATATTCTATCTGGACTATGGGGTGAGCGGAGCTGCCTATGCAACAGTATTGTCGAGGATCACCGCGATATTGATCATCCTTTACTACATATTGATCAAGAAGAGCACATATGTCAGTTTCGTTAAGGATTCATTCAAGCTGAAGATCGGGACGATAAAGAACATAATCGATGTTGGTCTCCCAGCCTCGCTGGCCCAGACCGCCATGTCCCTTTCGTTGTTCTTCCTCAATGATATAGTTTCCCCATTCGGCGACGAGGCATTGGCGGCATTCGGCGTGGGATTCAGGGTGGAGTCCTTGGTATTTCTTCCCATGATAGGATTTTCGAACGCCTTTATCTCCGCTGTCGGTTACTTCAAGGGTTCTGGCCAACCTCATAAAATCAAGACCATCCACACATATACTATCAAATTGCTGATAATGTTCATGGTCTTTTGTAGCATCCTGTTCTATACCATGCCGGACATCATATACGCCATATTCACAAATGAAGCCAACGTCATATCGATAGGGGAGGGATATCTGAGGATATTGGCGCTGTTCTATCCCATCATGCCATTCTCTCTCATGTCGGCCGCAGGGTTCCAAGGCATCGGAAAAGGGTATCCGTCGCTCGTGCTGGCCTTGGTCAGGTCGGGATGTGTATCGGTCCCAATGGCATATTACTTCACCGTCGTGGCGGGCGGTTCCATAAGGTACATATGGCTTGCCATAGCCATGGGTGACCTCTTCTCCGCGGTGTTTGGACACATATGGTTCAAGATTGAGCAGAGAAAATTAGAAAATATGGCAACGAAAAATATTTAAACACATTTTGCCAATCGCCTTTATCAATTGTGCTCCGATAGTGTAGTCCGGTCAATCATCCAGCCCTCTCGAGGCTGAGACCCGGGTTCGAATCCCGGTCGGAGCACTCACATTCTACGATAAGCGTTTCTCTTTTTCCCTGTGATTGACCCACAATACTGTCAGGACAATTATAATTATGACCGCGAACAGCATCGTCACGTCACCGTCGTCCAGTCTTTCAGTCGCTCTGCCATACAGTATTATTGCAACAATACCTAAAAAGAAAGCTCCCATTGCCCGAATGTATTTGTTTTGCATAGGGTAAAAACATCCTGAGGATATAAAAAATAATCTGTCAGAGTGTCATCAGCTATCGTTCCTTTCCCTTACAAGCGCGCTTAGCGCCCTCAGTGTGGAAAATCCCTTTTCCGTGATCATGTAGTCTCCACGGTCATGCCTTTGCATTATCATCCCGGAACATTGAAGCTTCTGAAGGTGGAAAAGTAGGTTCCCTCCGTTAAGGTCCGTCATCCTTGAGATCTCCGAGAATGTCATTGTCCGCTTTGACAAGGCAAGCATTATCTGCATTCTCCTGTCATTTGCGATAGGTTCAAGGTATTCGTCAACTATGCCTTCAAGGTCGCCTATTGAAACGTCTAGGTCTTCCTGGCCCGCACCACTATATACGTCCAGTGAGCTAATGAGCCTCAAGTGCCTGTCGAAGATGTTCGACAGCTCTGTGGCACAGGTCTCACATTTGTCATAGGGCGCCTTGTCCTTTATCTCCATGATCAGGTCCTTTTTTATATCAGAGACCATGTCTTCGTTTTCTGCGTTGTCTATGATATCGATGTTTCTTTCGATAAGGTCCCTGAAATAATCGATGCACTTCGTCCTGTTGGGACATTCATTATCGATGTATCTGTTGAGGGACTCGTCGGAATTCTTCATGAGACTGTCGAGCATCCTCTCGCGCATCATGTCCCATGTGGCCTTCAGGACAACTTCGTAGTGTTTCTTATCGGTGGATTCCATATATCTTCTCAGTTCTTCCTGAAGACAATCCATCTTCTTGTCCATCTTTTCAAGCTTGTCATGGATTTCACCTTCGTTCATTTGATTCACCCAGGTCTCAAAAATGTAGTTGGTATATTTTAATAACAAAAAAATATATAAATATAACTGAATCTAATCATATCGGTGATACAATGACCAAACTTACCAAGGAAGTAATCGATCTGCTCAATAAGGAACACCTTGTCTATGCCGCCACATCCTCAAAGGATGGTGTACCCAACGTGTCTCCGAAAGGCAGCATCACCGTGATCGACGAGGAAAAGCTTATTTTCGCTGAGATCGCATCCCCCCACACGATTGAGAACCTCAAGGCCAACCCCAAGATTTCCATGTACGTTCTGGACAGGGAATCGAACAAAGGATGCCAGATAAAGGGCACATGCGTCTTGATGGATTCGGGCCCCATATTTGATAATGTGGCAAAGAAATTGAAGGAAATGATGCCCCAGCTTCCACCCACCAACTATGCGGTAATGGTGAATGTTGAGGAGCTGTTCCCCTACAATCTATAATTTTCACTCTCTTTTATTTTTTATCAGATACTCTGCTATTCCATATCCTTTCTTTCCATCATAGGTGTATTCGGCAAGCGTTTCGTGCATTACGGACAATGTTTTCTTATCCTCGCTCATGAACGGCAGTTTGATGTTCTTGATGACCTTCGCGTCCACACTTCTTACTCTTCCCTCTGCGTCGGTCAGTTCCATCGTGAAGCTCTCCGGCGCACCATCGTCACCGAAGACGGTATCTATATTTGCGCCGATGATGGGGTGGTCTGTCCCATCTACATGGAAGAATCCAGCATCGACCTCCCCCTCGTCCACGATCAGTTTTGTGACGTTTAGGGCAAGCTTCTCTGAGAACTGCCCCGTCAACCATATCCACATCCTGGGGGCGTTCCAGTCCCTGACCCCCCAACTGTGGTCCCTTTCCCCAAGACCATCGATCTCAAGGGTCTTTTCAAGCATCTCTATCTTCCCTGTGACCCTGCCAAACTGTTCGTAATGCTCAGACGCCACGGACCGGGACATCATTTCCTTGGGTCCGGTAACACATTTCCTGTAATCGAACATGTCGTTGAGGGCATTGAACTCTAGGTCGAGCTTCACGTCAATATATTCCAGAGTCTTGCACGAGACGACCTTCATGTCCCCTTCGTATGTCATCTTCCATCTCTTCTCTGCCTCAAGCTTCTCGTATTTCAATCCGTTTGTTTCCATCCCGTTGTGGTATATGTGCCCGTAGGCCCTCTTCCCTGCGACGATATGCGGGGTCGAGATGTAGCAGAACATGTTCTTCTCCTTTTTGTTGGGTCTCAACCCCATTCTCATGAATGCATAGGAATCATTGTCCTTATCATAAAAACTAAAATAGAAGCTCTCGTTCCATTCAGGTTCGCTGTTCGGTTCATGCAAAACATCTGTGTCCATATTATCACTCCTCAAGATAAATAACTCCTTCATTACCGTCCAATGTGATCTTCTGCCCGTTCTTAAAAAAAGATGTTGCGTTCTTGACCGCGGTGACCGCCGGTATGCCATATTCCCTTGAGACCACGGCGCCATGTGAGAGTATTCCTCCCGTCTCCGTTATCAATCCGCCAAGTTTGGCGAAGATGGGCGTCCATCCCGGGTCCGTGTTCGAAGTGACCAGAATCTCGTCATCGTTGACAGATGGCAACTGTTCGATGGATTCCACCACCCTTGCATATCCTGTGACTATGCCCGGGCTCGCCGATGTCCCTATGATCTTCACGACATCCTTGTCGTACATCACGGTGTCGTCGAACTCTGTCCTCCCCTTGAGGAACTTTGGTGGGAGCTTGTACCTGTTCTTCTCGAACTCCCCCCGTCTGGACTTTATGTGTCGTAGGGCGGCCCTGCTGCCACCGGCCGCGATTGAGAAGACCTCCTCCCTGGACAGAAAGAAAACGTCTTCAATAGAGTCTGTCAGTCCTTCTTCATGGAAGCGCCTGCCATACTCGAGAAAGAGCCTTCTGGTCCTACAGAGGATGTGGTCGAGATAGAACCTCTGATTCTCCCTGAATATCAGGTATGTCTGAGCATATCTCAAAACGACATTGAAGATTCTCTTCCTGAAGAAACCCATCGGCATCTTGCCAATCCTTTCGTCTATAAGTTTCTGGACCTCCAGTCTCTCCATTACATTTTTCTGCTCGATCTCCTCAAAATCAATAGGTTGGGATCCAACAAGGGACCTGAGTATATCTATCACGAGACCTTGGTCCTCTGACCACCTTGGGAAGAGGATCTCCCTGGTATGTGACCTATGGCCATATTCATCGATAAATCCCTGATAGTGCAGATATTGTGGTCTTCCCCTAAGTGTCTCGAGAAACTCTTCTTCTCCGCCATCTATCAAGGCCTTCGTCAAATCTTCGTCTTTCCTTATCATATCGGCAAGCCTGGCAATGGCCATGTTGGTCAATATCGTCTTGTTGTCTGGCAGGCCTGATATCAACTTGGAGTACAGTTCGCCTGTTGAGTCGTCCAACCAATCCACCAACCATCTCTTGACCATAAGGTTGGTGCCTATGCTGTGGGTGACCATTCCGTACCTTATCAGCCTGAAGTGCTTTAAGAATGCGCACTCCATGTAGTCGTACTGTGCCTTGAGCTCCTCGAAAGATAGCTTGCCGAGGTCCGTCCTGTCGTATGCCTCCATGGCGGCAAGAAAGTTCTCCGTCCATTCCCTGTATGCCTTGTCGGTCTTCATCATGCTTCCGTCAGGGTCTTTTAGCATGATCCTGATCTCTGCCCAGAGCCTTCTGAGGGTCTTCGTCTTGGCATTTGCGATCCTGTCCTGGTCCTTTATCGGAAAATAGTTGAGAAGTTCCTTTGTCCTTGAGAACCTTGGATTGAACGTGAACACTTCCTCAAGTACCTTTGAGTTGAAGTAGATGTGCCCCTTATGGAGCTTTAGTAGCTTAAGGTCCGTCAGTTCCTTGTATCCCATTATCTCGGAACCCTCATCGTTCACATACCTTGTGAGATAATGCCCAAGAAATGAAAAGAACAGCGGGGAAGTGGCATCGGCCCAGTATTCATCACCGTATGCCCTTGTCCACAATATATCCCCTCCGTCCCCGAGCGTTGTGATGGGGCGGGACTGAAGCAGCAGTATGGAACCATCCTCTATAGACCATTCTATGTCCTGCGGGCCGTCGAAATGATCCTCTATCCTCCTTCCAAAATCCAATAGTTCCATTATCTGCTCTTCCGATAGCGAGGATGACTCTTGTCTTCCTCGATCTATCGTTACCGCTTCGTTTCCTGAATCGGAGAGGAATATGCCCCTTTCTTTCCTGTTGATCTTTTTCTCAACAATACTGCGACTTTCAAGGTCTATTACAAACCTGTCAGGGGTTACCAATCCAGATACTATCGACTCTCCCAGGCCCCAACTGGATTCGATGATGGCCCTTTTGCCGTTCTTGTCAACAGGGTCCCTGGTGAACATTACGCCCGAGACATCGGAGTCCACCATCCTTTGGACGATGACTGCGACACCCCCCTCCGTGTGGGAAATGCCTGCGTAATGCCTGTACGACATGGCCCTCTCGTTCCAATATGATGCCCAACATCTCTTGATCGCACCCAGGACCGACTTGTCATCGACATTGAGAAATGTGTCCTGTTGTCCGGCAAAAGATGCTTCCGGAAGGTCCTCTGCGACAGCAGATGATCTTATGGCCCAAACTGTTCCGTCTGCAGATTCCCGTATCAGGCCCTCTATCTCATCTACGATACCTTTCCCGATGGCCGGAGCGGTGATCATCTCCCGTATGGCGTCCGAGCACATCTTTAGGGCGTTCTTGTCGTTCAGGTCGGCGTCCTGAAGCAAATCTGCTATTTTGCCGTCCAGGCCGTTTGACCCTATGAAGTCCAGGTACGCGTCCACTGTAACGACAAAGCCCCTGGGCACGGGGAATCCCCCTTCCAACAGCCTTATGAGATTGGCAGCCTTGCCCCCTACCTTGTTCAGGTCGCCCGATCTTGTTGTGTCAAGAGGTATACAATTGCTGTACATTCCATCACTTGCCAGCATTGATAGTAGATTATCATTAAAATACGTTTTTCCATTTTTAAATGGTACCTAATAGGAAAAGTGAGGGGGTGGAAGGTGTCGAAGGTGGGAGGTTCCACATCCATTCCGTCGGCATCGTGAATGAGGACGCCATACATTACCTGGTCGACAGGCGTTTTTGCATGATGGCGGAACAGATGGGGAAATATTCATTGGACCGAAAGGGTCATCTTGCCTCGTAGAAGGCCTTGAACCCTTTCTTTGTCATCCAGAGGTCTGCCTTTGATGCGATTTCGAAGGAAGAGTGCATGGACAATAGGGCAGGCCCGACGTCCACGACCTCCATGCCTAGGCGCGCCATGTACTTGGCTATCGTACCGCCGCCTCCCTCATCGACCTTTCCCAGTTCACCGGACTGCCAGACGATGTTGTTGTCGTTGAATATCTTCCTTATCTCTGAGACGAATTCGGCATTCGCATCGTTGGCCTCATATTTGCCGCTGGTACCGCTGTACTTTTGGATATAGAGGCCGTTCCCGAGCCTGGGTGCATTGTTCTCCTCGTGGACCTTTGGGAAGTTCGGATTCAGTGCGGCGCCGACATCGGAGGATATCGTCTTTCCGCCCATAAGGGCGTCCATAAGCTTCTGATTCGTTGTTTCACCCTGGATTGACATCATCTTAGACAGTGCCCAAGGGAAGAAGTTGCTTTGCATGGCGGTGTTGCCTTCGGAGTGGGTCTCCTCCTTGTCTGCCAGGAAGACTATCGATGTGTACTCCGGCACATCCATCTCCATCAAGGCCTTGAGCGAACAGAATACGCATATCCTGTCGTCCTGGCCATATGCGCCGATCATGCTCATGTCTATTCCGACATTCCTTGACTTTCCTGCCGGAACGGCCTCGATCTCCGCTGACACGAAGTCCTCTTCAGTTATGCCATACTTCTCATACAACAGCTTCAGCGCCATCATCTTTGTCTTCGTATCCATCTTCGTGTCCTTGTCTGGAATGCTTGAGAAGAGTATGTTAAGTTCCTCGCCCTTGATGACGTCCGGGGTCTTCCTTTCGTACTGGACCTTCTTGGACAGGTGTATCAGGATGTCGTTGACGGTGAACACGGGTTCGTCCTCGTTCTCGCCTATGGTGATGTCCACCCTGCTGCCGTCCCTTTTGTATACGACCCCGTGCAGTGCAAGGGGTATATTCGCGAAATGGTACTTCTTGATGCCGCCGTAGTAATGGGTCTTGAGCATTGCAAATTTCTTGGTCTCGATCAACGGATTTGGCTTGAGGTCAAGCCTTGGCGAGTCGACATGCGAGCCGATCATCCTGAATCCCTCGCTCAATGGCCTTTTTCCAATGACGAAGAGCACGATGTTCTTTTCCTTGTTCTTGACATATACCCTTTTTCCCGCCATTGTCCCTTTTCCATCTTTCTTGAAAGATGCCTCGAGATCCTCTATTGGGACGAATCCGTCTTTTAGTGCCATCCTCTCGGAAAGTTCCACGACCTCCCTTTCGGTCTTTGCGTTATCTATGAAGTCCCTGTACTCCCTTGAGAGCACTTCTATCTCATCTTTTTCGTCATCCCCTATGACGTTCCATACGGATTTCCTGTTCAACGTCAATTCCTCGTCAGTCAGCATAGAATTCCCCACGTTCGATAAACGATTGTAAATTTATAGCTTATTAGGGGGAGAAACCTTTTTAAAAACTTTGCATATCCCTTATATAACGGCTGTGAAAATCATGAAAGAGAAGGTAAAAGAAGTATTGGACAAGATTCGCCCAATGCTACAGGCGGATGGCGGGGATGTCGAACTTGTCGATGTCGATGAGGAGACAGGGAAGGTCATGGTGAAACTTACAGGTGCATGCGGCGGGTGTCCCATGTCCCAGATGACCTTGAAGTTCGGTATAGAGGCCGAACTGAAGAAGGAGATCCCAGAGGTCACGGAAGTAGTCAACCTTTGATTTTTTGGATTTTTATTTTGATTCCTCTTTTTTTATACGCTTAGCTTCTGCCTTGATCCTCTTTTTCTCGATCTTGAGGCGTTCTTTCTCCGGTCCGTCGTCATTGTCAGTGATCAAGGTATTTTCTTCATTTTTTAGAATATGTTCACGATTGTGGCTATATGTCAGTAAAATCGCAATAAGCGCATATAGGCAAAGCCCCCCCACTATAACATAGACCATGCGTTCTGGAACTTCAGGATAGAATCTGGTAATCGCGAAAAATATAGATAACAATGCCAATGCGGCCCATGCATGATGCTTGTACCATCCGTAGCTTCTCTTTGCATCATCGCCCATTACAATAGATTGTGTGGGCTATCTATTAATAATATCGCTACAGTTCCAGCTCCAGTGCAATGGGGCAATGGTCGCTGCCCATGACGTCAGAGAGCATGTAGGATGCCTTCACGTTGCCGACAAGCCCCTTGCTGACATAGAAGTAGTCTAGCCTCCAACCGACGTTCCTTTCCCGTGCCCTTGTCTTGTAGTCCCACCAGCTGTAGTGTCCGCCTTCATCGTTAAACAGTCTGAACGTGTCTACAAGCCCGTTCTCGATGAATCTGTCCAGCCATTCCCTCTCCTCTGGCAGGAATCCGGAGGCCATCTCGTTCTCTTTGGGTCTGGCGATGTCCTTTTCTGTGTGGGCGGTATTCACATCGCCGCATACCACCAAGTCCATCCCTTTTGACATCATGTCCTTGCACTGTTCGATGAACACCTTGTAAAAGTCCATTTTGTACTCCAGCCTCTCCTTGGACATCTTTCCGTTCGGAAAGTATATGTTCATAAGATGGAATCTGTCGTAATCGGCAACGATTATCCTTCCTTCATCCTCGACATCACCGAAATAGAACGTTTTATTGACAGATGTTGGGGATTGCCTGGTGTATATCGCGACACCACTGTAACCTCTTCGCTCAGGATACGAGAAAATGGCATCATACCCTTCTATATATCTCAGGTCCAGGGGAAGCTGATCCTCATGGGACTTGGTCTCCTGGATGCAGAGGATGTCAGGCCCCACAGACCTGAACCATTCCAGAAATCCCTTCTTGTACACTGCCCTGAGGCCATTGACGTTCCATGAGACGATCTGCATTTGAATCAGAAAAGGAAAATGGAAAGGTCAATCGACCTTCTTGTAGCAGAACCACCAGTCCTTGCACTCGAGGCTGTCGTCCTTGAGCCTTTTCTCCGCTTCCTCGACAGTGGTCGCGGGCGGAACTATGGCCCTGCCGCCTATGAACTCGTTGTTCGGCCAGTTGGCGGGCGCGGCAACCTTGTTCTTGTCCGTGAACTGGAGCGCCTTGACTATCCTCACTATCTCATCGAGGTTTCTTCCGATCTCCTGTGGATAGTATAGTATTACCCTTATTATGCTGTTCGGGTCTACAACGAACACCGCCCTGACGGTGTTGGAACCCTTGTTTGGATGAAGCATTCCAAGCATCTTTGAAAGTTTCCCATGGTCGGCGATAACTGGGAAAGGTATCTTTACACCAAGATTCTCTTCTATCCATTGGACCCACATGATGTGTGAGAATACTTGGTCTATCGAGAGCCCTATTAGTTCACAGTTGAGCTCCTTGAGTTCAGGCGCCTTCTTTGCGAACCCTGCAAACTCGGTAGTGCATACTGGAGTGAAGTCACCTGGGTGACTAAAAAGGATGAACCATTTTCCCGAATATTCATTGGGAAGTATCTTCCTTCCCATGGTAGTTACCACCTTGACCTCCGGGAACTTATCCCCGATGAGGGGCATGCTTCTTTCTTCTTCACACATTTCAATACCTCTTTTGATTTGTGATAATCGTTATGTTGGGGGATTATAATAATTTTTTTCAGAAAAGCATTAAAAACTTGTAGAAAATATGAATACAAAGAAAAAAAGGAGGTATCTCATGACGAAGGTAGGAGAAAAGTACATCTGCGACATATGCGGAAACGAGGTCGAGGTCGTCAAGGCCGGAGGCGGGACGCTTGTATGTTGCGGAGTAAAGATGAGACTTACAGATTAATCTGAGTCCATGCCCTGCATGGACCCTTCCCTTTTCAAGGGGGATCCCAATGAACAAAATAGAGTTGAAGAACGGTATATACTGGGTCGGGGCTATAGATTGGAATCTCCGCGATTTCCACGGATACAAAACGCCGAACGGGTCTACATATAATGCATATCTCGTAGTTGGCGAGAAGATTGCATTGATAGACACGGTGAAGAGACCTTTTCTGAACGACCTTGTTGAAAACATCAGGAACATAGTGGAACCTGAGAAGATCGATTATCTTATAGTAAACCATGTCGAGATGGACCATTCAGGTTCATTCCCGGAGATCGTGAAACTGCTCAAGAACGCCCGCATTGTCGCCACCAAGGAGGGCAAGGAGGAACTTTTGAAGCACCACGGCAAGGATTATGACATAACGGTCGTGGAGGACGGTGACACGATATCCCTGGGCAACAAGACCCTCAGATTCATAAAGACTCCGATGCTGCATTGGCCCGACTCGATGATGACATATGTCCAGGAGGACAAGGTGATATTTACTTCGGACGCCTTTGGCCAACATTACGCCTCCACAGAAAGGTTCGACGACGAGCTTGACGAGAAGACGCTCTATGACGCGGCTGGGGAATACTATTCCAACATACTTTGGCTCTACAGCCCGCTTGTATCACGCCTGATCGAGAAGGTGATGGACATGGGCATCAAGCTGGAGATGGTGGCACCCGACCATGGCATAATATGGAGAAACGACCCGCATAAACCCATAAACTGGTATTGCGAGTGGGCAAATGGAAAGTCTGTGAACAAGGTGTTGCTGGTATATGAAACGATGTGGGGCTCCACGGAAAAGATGGCCAGGGCGATAGCCAAGGGAATAACAGACCAGGGAATGAACGTCAAGCTGATGAAGCTTAAGGAGACCGAATACAGCTACGTGATCAAGGAACTGCTCGGGTGCAGAGGCATACTTGTGGGCACACCTACCCTCAACAACAACATGTTCCCCTCCATGGGCGGTTTTCTGACATATCTTAAAGGGCTCAGGCCAAAGGGAAGGATAGGAGCGACCTTTGGTTCCTATGGCTGGGGCGGCGGTGCGTGCAAGGCCGCGGAGGAGATGCTGGACGAGGCGGGTGTCAGGATAGCGTTCCCGCCACTGGAGCTTAAATGGGTCCCTACGGCCGAAGAGCTCGAGGACTGTTACACCTTTGGAAAGGAGTTTGCATCTAAAGCTATGGAGAAGATATAGTTGGAGAAACAGGATCTTAAGAATGAGGCATGGAAGAAGGTCGGCACAAAGTTTGCACATATAACAAGTGTCCATCCATGCTACAATGAGGATGCGCATCACAAAAACGCCAGGATACACCTCCCAGTGGCCCCGAAATGCAACATCCAATGCAGATTCTGCAGCAGGGGTCTGGACAAGTGTGCCAATCGGCCTGGCGCCTATTCCCACCTATTGAGCCCCGAGGGGGCTGTGGAACGGGTCAGGGAGGCGAAGAAGAAGTATAGGACGCTCCGGGTGGTCGGAATAGCGGGCCCGGGCGAACCATTGTTCAACCTCGAGACGTTCGAGACATTGTCAATGGTTGACAAGGCGTTCCCGAAACTATACAAGTGCATAGCCACCAACGGCCTCCTATTGCCAAAGAAAGTGGACATCCTCAAGAGCAACAACGTCGGCAGCGTCACCGTGACGGTGAACGGCCTGGACCCGGATGTCGTTTCACAGATAGTGTCATGGGTGGTGTACGAGGGCAAGCTGTACAAGGACGAAAGGGGCGCCGAGAAGCTGATAGAGAATCAGCTTGAAGGGATCGAAAAGGCCGTTAATGCGGGAATGGTGGTGAAGGTCAACACGGTCCTCATACCTTCCATCAACATGGACGAGGTAGAGATGATAGCAAAGACCGCATCCGAGCTTGGCGCATGGATAATGAACATCATCCCACTGATACCGCTCAACGATTTCTCAGACATGGAACCGCCGGGTTGCGATGACCTCAAGAGGGCAAGGCAGATGGCCGAGAAGCATATAAATCAGTTCAGGCTCTGCAAACAGTGCAGGGCGGATTCCTGCGGCGTTCCGGGAAAAGAGGACCATTCAATACCAAGGACCTGCGCATCAGAATATTTCCATGGGTGATCCGGCATGGAAGGGAGGTTCCATCTCGAGGGAATACACTGTGCAGGGTGTGTGAAGAAGATAGAGGATGCACTAAGGTCCCTTGATGGCGTGAAAGATGTGGCCATCAACCTTGCATCCAATTCTGGAACAGTCGATTACGATGAATCCGTTGTAGACGGCAGGACGATATCGGCGAAGATATCCTCTCTGGGTTACAAGGTGAAGCTCGAGAGCGTCGTGGTGGACATAGTGGGCATGCACTGCGCCAACTGCGCGCTCGGTCTTGAGAAGGCCCTGGGCGGCACCGACGGCGTATCCAGTGCAAATGTGAACTTCAACACTGGCAGGGCGTTTGTCACCTACGACCCCTTGGCGTTCGATGCGGGGCTTATCAACGATATAGTTGAGAAGAGGGGGTACAAGGTCGCCTCAAGGGAGAAGACCGACGAGAAGGAAAGCAATCCGTATCTGAGGACGTTCATCTTTACCTTGCTGCTCGCAGTTCCTGTCATATTCATCACCCACTTCACCGAGTTTGACAACAGGCCCATCGTGCTTTTCCTTTTGACAACGCCGATACAGTTTATCTCGGGCTTTACATTCTACAGAAGCGCCCTCTACTCTCTCAAGGGTGGTAGCGCCAACATGGATGTCCTCGTGATGCTTGGGACATCTGCGGCATACTTCTATTCGGTGGGGACGACGTTCTTCTTCGAAGGCCCACTGTTCTTTGAGACCACCGCAATGCTCCTTTCGTTCATACTGCTGGGAAAACTGCTTGAGACATACGCCAAGGGTAGAACCTCCCAGGCCCTAAAGAAGCTGATGGCACTGCAGGTCAAGTTCGCACTGGTCGAACGCGACGGAAGACAGATAGAGGTGCCCATAGACTTCGTGAAGGAGGGAGACATAACGATAGTGAGGCCAGGGGAACGCGTGCCCGTGGACGGCATCGTCACTGAAGGGTATTCGACGGTGGACGAGTCCATGATAACGGGCGAGTCGATACCCAGGGAGAAGGTCGGGGGCGATGATGTCATAGGGGGCACCATAAACGGCAATGGCCTTCTGAAGGTAAGGGCCACCAAGGTGGGGGCGGATGCCATGCTATCCCAGATAATATCGTTTGTCGAGAAGACCCAGGGCACCAAGCCGCCCATACAAAGGTTCGCCGACAGGGTGTCATCCTATTTCGTCCCGGCGATCATCATCATCGGCCTGACCACCTTCGCATTGTGGTATCTCGTCCTTGACGAGACATTCGTCTTCTCGCTGACCAGGATGATAGCCGTGCTTGTCGTGGCGTGCCCATGCGCGCTGGGCCTTGCGACACCCACGGCCATTGCGGTCGGCACGGGTGTGGGGGCGAACAACGGCATCCTGATAAAGAGCGGCGAGGCGCTTGAGAAGGTCCAGGACGTCGACACGGTAGTGTTCGACAAGACGGGGACCCTGACCAGGGGAACGCCGGAGGTCACTGACTACACATCCATGGATGTGCTCAGGTACGCTGCCAGCATTGAAAAGGGGTCTACGCATCCCCTTGCCGAGGCCATCGCCTCAAAGGCGGAGCAAGAGGGCATAGAACTGGCCGGCGTTGAAAAGCTGAACACGATCCCTGGAAGGGGCATCGAGGCCGAGATGGGCGGCAAGAGGTACCTTTTAGGCAATTCATCATTATTGAAGGACAATCATATCCCGTTCAGGGAGGAGGGGGCCATACTTCTTGAAAACAGGGGAAACACCGTTGTGCACCTGGCAAGGGAGGGCGAGTATCTGGGACATGTGGCTTTGGCAGACACGGTAAAGGACAATGCGCCCCGGGCGGTTGCAGACCTTCGCAGGAGGGGCATATCCGTATGGATGATCACGGGGGACAATGAGAACACGGCCAGGGCCATATCACATCAGCTTGGCATAGACAACTTCATGTCCAACATACTTCCAAAGGACAAGGCGCTCAAGATAAAGGAGCTTCAGGACGGCGGAAAGAAGGTCGCGATGGTCGGCGACGGCATCAACGACGCGCCCGCCCTGATACAGGCGGACGCGGGGATAGCCATCGGCTCCGGTTCCGAGATAGCCATAGAATCCGGAGAGATAATACTGGTCGGTGACGACATAGGCGATGTCAACGTCTCCTTGTCCCTGTCCAAGAGCATATATTCGAAGATAATGCAGAACATGTTCTGGGCGCTGTTCTACAATTCCCTGATGATCCCCATCGCCGCAGGGCTACTGTCGGGTCATGGCATAAACATGAGGCCCGAGCTGGCGGCGCTCGCCATGTCAATGTCCTCCGTGTCTGTGGTTTCCAACTCCCTTTTGTTAAGAAGATTTAAAATGAAGGATTCAGATTAGTGTGTTGGAGGTAGGAACAAATGAGCAACCCCCTTGATCTGGCCATAAAGACCGAAAAGGACGGTATAGCGTTCTATAAGAAAGAAGCCGAAAAGAGTGGCGATGAAATGGGAAGGAAGATGTTCCTTTCATTCGTTGAGGATGAGAAGCGGCACCTTGAGATACTTCAAAAGATGTCATGCAAGGAACATGTCTGCATATCCGACATTGAGAACTACAGTCCGAAAAAGAACCTCAAGACCATATTCTCTGAGATGAAGGAAGAGGAAAGGAAGGGTTCCATCGACACCTCGACGGACATTGGGGCGCTTGAGTTGGCCATGGAGATGGAAAGGATGGGCTATGACCAATACATGGAGGCAGCGAAGATGGAAAAGGACGAGGAACACAAGAGGATATACATGAAGCTTGCCCAGGAGGAGAAGGAGCACTTTGACCTTCTGCAGGAGGCAAGGAGCTATCTTGAAGACACAGGGAACTGGTACATGTGGTACGAGCACAAGTTCCCGACATAGGAGATGAGATTATGTACGATGATGACGAAATGGAGACGTTGTTCTGCTTCGAGCCTTCGAAGCATGTTGGAAAGAGCAATGGCAGGGTACTTTACTTTCTATACAACAAATATATGTAGGTGCTATGGGTGACATATACTGTTAAGGACATACTCAACATTGCCGTAAGGTCCGAAGAGGAGGCGGAACTGTACTATTCCCGCCTGGGCGACAAGACCGAAAATGTATTTTTTAAAGAAAAGTTACGGCAGCTATCGGCAGAGGAGAAGGGACACAAGGCCGTGATACTCTCATTGATGGGTGAACAAGGCGTGAATGTTGCCATAAGTGAGGAGAAGGCCGTATCCCTGGAGCTGCCTTCCCTGACGTTCGACGACTCAAAGCCCATGTCCTTGCTCATAGAGGCGGCCATGGATGCAGAGAATGCGGCAAGGGTCTTTTACAAGACATTGTCGGAGAGTGTCGAGGAAGGACGCGAACGTGCGATGTTGGAGTACCTTGCATCGTTTGAAGCGTCCCATTATCACATGCTGGAGGCCGAGATGGCGGCCATCAAGCATTTCGAGGACTACGATGAGTTCAACGAGATGATGCATGTGGGGCCCTAAGCCCTCATTTTCACCATTTCAATAAGCTCTTCTTTTGAGGAAAAACCATCCCTTGAGCCCATATTTCTCACGTTCAGCGCCGTACATGCCACCCCCCACCTTCCGCATTCCTCAAGTCCGAACCCTTCTGTCAGGCCATAGATGAATCCCGCATCGAACGCGTCCCCGGCGCCCGTGGTGTCCAGGGCCTCATCTTCCCAGCCCCGCACCCTGAGCGTGCCGTTGATGACGCAACCGCCGCCGTTCATCGTGACAACGATGTTCCCAGGGGGGTTTCCGTCGACCTCTTCCTGGTGCCTTCCGTATTCGTCCTCGTTCATGAAGAGGTAGTCCACCTTGTCCAGGATCCCCTCATGCAGCGAGTCCGAGGGGTCCCACGAGACCGTTATGCCATGGCGCTCGGCGAATCTGACAATGCTTTCGGCCATTTTTTTCTTCACTGAGGACATATGGATGTGCGAGGCATTGTCATACTGGTCCTCGTCGAAGGGGATGTCGTTGTTCGCTCCAGCGACCTTTATCATCCTCTTGTCCTGCCCGCACGAGATGATGGTGGCCAGACCAGTTCGCCTGCAGCTTCTTCCGATGGTCGTCGTGTCGACACCTGCCGACTTTAGATCCTCTATGGCATCGTCGCCAAGTCTGTCCCTTCCGACACACCCCACCATCCTGGCATCAGCACCCATCCTTGCCAACCACCATGCGGTGTTCGCGGCGGAACCACCCTGGCCGATATAATAGTAACGGGTGGTCACCTTCTCATGGCATCCTGGAAATCTGTCCAGCGAAAAGATGATGTCCTGGTTGATGTTACCGCATAGGCATACTGTCATTGTGATAGTTATCGCCCTTGATGATTTTATCTTTTGCGTTCGATGCGCATGCCCTCGTAGAACGGCATGAAGTACAGGGTGGCAACGCCTATGATCAGAAGTATCTGCATGTTCGTCTGCCCCTCACCCATGAAGTATATGTCATAGAGGCCGAACCGTGACAACAGTCCGAACGTGATGATTATCGCTGCCAGATAGAGCATTGGGGGAACGTATTTCCTGTTCCTTCTCAACCTGAGCCATGGTAGCCCCATACCCCTTGCCTTGTTGAGAGTGTGTTCGAGTGCGACCAGCATTGGCAGCAATATGGCAATGGTGAACGACAGCGTGGACGTATCGAACGCGTTCTTGAAATGAAAGAGATGGGAGAGGATCATTGCGTCCGAGAACGCTATCAGGAGCAGACCTCTTTCGTTCCACCTGTATGTTAGGGCGATGGACAGGATGGCCAGCAATGAAAGCATGACAAGATACTGCCACGCCACTCCGGAGTAAATGCCTATTGCGAGGGAGTAGAATGAGAACAGAATTGCCATCATGACAGTTCACCCTTTATCTTTGGATATATGATACTAAGTGTGTCTTCGGGCGTCTCTTCGATTATCCTGACCCCGACGTTCCTCATCGTGGACATGTTCCTCCTCTTTGTCAGATAGTTCTTGTAGAGCCCTTCGGCAGTCTTTATGTCCATTGAGGAGATATCCATGTCGTACCATGGGGAATATGGCGTGATGAGAAGGACCTCCCCACCCCTGGAGCTTATCATCTTGATGGTGTCAATCAATGCCTTCGAGTTCGATTCAAGGTCCGAGATCACCAGCATCAGGCTCTTTTCGTACTTCTCCCCCATCGCCATGACGGTACTGTACAGTCCCGATACGCCCATGATGGACTTGACGGCCCTTCTGCTGCCTGAGAGGTATGGCAGGACCTTTCCTAGGAATTCCTTCGATTCCTCATCAAGCGCGTCCTGCTCATATCTGGGGTCGAGAGGATATGTCGCCCTGTACGTGTCAGGCAGCCTCTCGAGCGAGGAGAGGATCGTGCTGTACTGTCCCCTGTTGAAGAAGGCCGGCACGTTCTCGACCACAGTGTGCTCATCGAAGGCTATGAATCCTGTAGGATTCTCATGTTCAAGGAATATCTTCGTCAATTGCATTGTGAGAAGTATGGAATGATTGAACTTGGACCTGTCACCATATGTTGCCCTCATAGACCTGGAGACGTCAAGCAGGACGTATATGCTGCCATACCCCTCCGCTTCTGAGAGCTTTGTGAGCAGTTTCTGGAGCCTTGACGAGGCCTTCCAGTCTATGTCGGATATCCTGTCCCCAGGTTGGTACTCACGTATCCCTGCAAAGTCCATCCCTGTGGTGAGCACAGTTTCCTCCTCGACCAGCTCCTCCCTTGAAGAACCTTTTGCAATGTAATCGGCCCTCTTGATCCTGTCTCTGGAATCCTGGTATGTTATCTCGTTGCGGAGGTCGTACCCCCTCTGGAACATGAACAGCCCCCGCTTGTCAACTACATTGGTCTCAATGGCCTCGAAGACGGCCGTTCCCCTGCTTTCCCTCACAAGGTCATACGAGTACTCTATTCCCCTCAGGGAGCTGACGACATCGGTATGGACGTTGCTCCCCTCCAGCACGAACGAGTCCTTCGGGATCCTATCCTTGATCTCGAGGAAGACCTCGTCCGTGAACGGATAGGAGTAACTGACGCTGACCCTTACGGGTTCCTTAGCGAAATAGGTCTTCTTTTGGATGTTCCTTTGTATGTTCACGTCTTGACTGTCCACGGCGGCGGCGAACGATGATCTGCAGAAGAGGATGTATGAAAGTACGCCGATGCCAAGCAGGGAGGGAAGGACATTTCCAGAGAGATAGCTCTGCAAGAAGAGCACGAAGATCAGTGCGAACAATATCCTTGCGTCCCTACTAAGTTCCATCAATTACACTACCTTTTCTCCAACGGTACTTTGATGTTCTCCAAAATATTGTTGATTACCCCCCCTATCGAACCCTCCTCGGGGTCCAGGTCGGGGGATGGCAGCAGTCTGTGGTTCAAGGTGTCATACACAACGTCCTTCACGTCATCGGGTATGATGTAGTCCCTCCCCCTTATGCAGGCCTTTGCCCTTGCGGCGTACAATAGCTGTTCCGAGGCCCTCGGGGAGGCGCCGATGGTGATCAGTCGGCTGTTCCTTGTGGAGGCTATGATCTCGTTGATGTACTCTATGATGCTTTCATCGACAAACACGTTGTCATAGGCCTCTTCCAATCTCTCGAGGTCGAAGACCTTTGGGGGAGCATGACTGGTCCGTTTCCCGTTTGCCTTCATCCTCAGGAGCTCTAGCTCCCTTTCCTTTGATATATAGCCCATGTTTACCTTTAGCATGAATCTGTCTGCCTGGGCCATGGGCAACTGGTACACTCCGTCGTGTTCGATTGGATTGATCGTGGCGATCACCATGAAGGGTTGGGGCAGCACGAAGGTCTTGCCCTCTATCGTGACCTGTTTCTCCTCCATGGACTCCAAGAGTGCGGACTGGGTCTTTGGCGTAGTACGATTTATCTCGTCGGCCAAGAGCAGATTGGAGAAGATGGGTCCCTTCCTCAGCTCGAACTCATGGGCCATCTGGTTGTAGAAGAAGTGACCGGTAATGTCCTGCGGCAGCATGTCTGGCGTGAACTGTATCCTCTGGCATTCCATTCCCAATGTCGATGTGAATGTCTTGGCGAGGGTCGTCTTCGCGATTCCTGGAACGCCTTCGAGGAGGACATGCCCCCTTGCCAGAAGGGCTATCAGCAAGTTCTCGACAATATCGTCATAGCCGATGACGACACGGCTGATCTCCCGCTTGAACTCCTGGACCATGTCCAGGATATCTTTGTTCAGGCAGCCTTCCGCCGGCATGTCGCCAAATATGCTGTCTCTGACGACGTTAATTGGGGATACTTCATCGTTCACGGCCTGGGGGGGAATCTGCTCATCCTCGAACATGTTCTCGATGATCTCGCCTTTCTCAGCGACGACGGGGGATACGTCGGCCGGTGGCTCGCCCTCCTCATACAGGTCCTCGGGCGCTTCAAACGTTTCCACGCGTTCGTTGGGTGGCATCTGTTCTTCGATGGCCATGTCATCTTCGGCTGCCTGATCCTCGTAGACCGTTGTTTTTTCATGCTCGGACGCTTCCTCTGCCGCGATGGGCTCTTCGGGCGTCTTTGCGTCTTCTTCCCTGTCCTCCGTCATTGCCGCCGTTTCGTCGATATTGATGTTTTCCAAGTCCTTGAGGGTCTCTTCCATATCCTTGTATATCTGGGCGATGGTGTCCTTGACCTCCTCATGGGACAGTTTTTTCGTTTCTTCCATATAATCCCCCTACCTGAACTTTGAAAAAAATGAATTGAGACCTGAAGCCTGCCATTCCGGATGCATCTTCTTAAGCGAATCTATCAATTCCTTCCTATCCGTACTTCTTAAAGATGTTTCCTTACCGAATTTAAACTTATTTATAATATGTCTTGAGACCGAACCGACATACGATAACAGATTGCCCTCTATCACGAGCACGATCAAGAGGAATGATATGATGATGTATCTGAAGAGGGGATTGTTAGGCATGGTGAGCACCACGTTGAACCTCTCTATGTCCTCCAAGGTGCCAAGATGCGCCTCGTCTATGTATACCGTCTTTGAGTAGTTGTCCGTGATATCCTCCATCATATGATGTAAAAATGCCATGTTGTCCATCTTGCCGATCATGTTGTTTATGAGGATGCTGGGGTCGGAGATCATGTACACGATCCCGTCCCCTATCTCCACGCTCGCCACGACCGTAAAGGGCCCGCTGATATCGCCTTTGCCATAGGAACCGTCCTCATCTATGTCCAGGAATGCCATGCTTGTGGTCTCGAATATCGGTATCACGTCCCCTTCTATGGTGGAAGGGTAGTTGAGGAGCAGGCTGTACTCAGAGAGCTCGCCTCCCTTGTAGGCTATGGGGAATGCACCCGCCTTTTCGAAGACGGTGTCCAGCATCGGCAGATTGCTGAATCTTGCCTCGAGCCCTATCCCTTCAAGTACTTCGTTCCCCGTGCCGAAATCGTCGGCTATGAGCAGTGTGCCGCCACCCTCGACAAATTGCCTCAAGAACGCTTTTTCGTCCCCCGAGTAGCTTGCCCTTGGCCCTATTATGACCACTACGGAGTCATTGTAATCTCCCTCCAGGGTCTCTGACAGGTCTCCGAAGAACGCGTTGAGGTACCTTTCCTCGTTCATCTCAAGGTCTATGGCACTGACGTTCTCCATATAATCCCTATAGAATCCCGAGGTCCCGTTCCAGCCATTGTTAAAGACACTGAAGTCCGAGGACCTTGAGAGGTAGGGCACCACCAACGGGACGAATATGAACACTATGACTATGATAAAGATAAGAAGATAGACGTAGAACTTCTTCATTCCTGGCGAAAACATCATCTCCCACCACCTATCCTTCCGACAACGTGTCTGACAGACCTGAAGAACGAGCTTTTCCTGTCTTTTCCTATGTCCCTCCCGGAGTACCTTGCCAGTTCGAAGGTGGCGGTTATGTCCCTGACCTCGTTGGCCGAATCCGAGATCGTTCTCAGTTCCCTGTCTATGTCCGTATGGGTCGTCGACGGGTGCAGATGCACGACCCTGCGGACCGCAAGGAACTCTATCATCCTGGAATAGGCGAGTATCACGGATTCCTTGACATTTCCTATCTTCTCAAGAATGCCCAGTTCAATCAGGAACGTTTCCCTGCGTCCAATATCCTCCATCCCTTCCGTTTCTGGGGACGAGGATTGCATATCTTTTCTCGCATGGCCATCTCTCCAGTGCACGAGAAGGGCGATAACAAGGCCCGACACCACCGTAATTGCCAACAGCATCTCATATATGTTATTGGAACCTTGCCCTGCCTCTGTTACATGGGTGCTGAACTCAAGGGCCTGCGACCTGCTTTGAACGAACGGGGCACCTTCCTCAGGGACAAACTCTGCGTACACAACATAGTCAGCATCGTCGATGCCCTGAACAGTATGTTCGAATAGGCCGTCTTCCCCGGTGACGATGTGGGTCGCCTCCCCGTTTATGTTCAATAAGACGTTCCTGTCTTCCAATCCGTGCCCATAGATGTCATCAAGCCTGCCTGTAAATAATATGGAATAATCGTTTCCTGCCGGCCCCTGTCCCCTCGACAGTGATATCGTTGTAGGTATTTCGACATACACCTCAATCTCGTCCGACAGTATTGTCTCATATTGATATGTGGTCTGGGCCATTATGTTAATATGGTCGAAGTCGGCATTGACGGGAAGGTCGTAAAGATAGCTGAAATGTCCATCCTCGTCAGTTTCAAGCGTTATGGCCGATCCGTTGATGACCAACCCTATGTCGTGAAGTCCCACGGGCAGACCTTCAAAATAGAGATGTCCATCGACGATAAGCCTGTAGTTCTCGCTAGACCCTGTGTCATATGCGCTGATAAACAGGCCGTTGCCCTGGTACCCATTGTTCTCCATGAGTGCGTCTATGGAATCCCTGTAGGTATCGAGGGTGCCCCTGAGCAGCGATATGGAGGCTGCCACGTTCCCCGTCTCATAACCTAATCCTAAAAGGCCGGATGCCGCCTCCTCGAGATTGTCAAGTCTTGACTCTATCTGGGCGAGCATGTTATCGGCAATTATTATGTGTGATCCGATGTCCGGTCCATCCCCCATCGTCTCAAGGCCCTCCAGGAGCGTTTTCAATTCTGGCTGGATATTGATGATGCCGTACAGCTGTTCATAAATCGCTTGGAATGACCGATAGTAGAGTGGGAGAAGCTGTTCTTCAAGTTCCTTGGTGTCCAGCTCTAGCACTATTTCCCCCGGGACCGCAAGGTCGTTTGAAAGTGTTCCTATCCCTTCCATGGCACCCTGGAAGTTCTCTTGGGAAAGGTGGAAGACCGCATCGGATATGATAGTCACATCGCCCATGAAGTATGAATGCAGGACCTCTGGGTCCTCCATGGCCTCGTTTATGTTCTGGTGAGAAGGCGAACCCGCCAAGGGGCATGAGGACATTAGCACTATGGCCAACGCGATGGCCAAATGATATTTTCTCATCGCAATTTTGCTATATTTAAATGTTAATATATTTTTCCTATTCGGTCCATATAATAAGATAGGAAAATTGCATATTTGAACATGTTAATAACTAGAATAATGTGTTACAATATATGATATTTTCATTGAATGGTGTTATTAATGATAACAACTTTTTTAAAATGATGTTATTAGTGCAGTGTTGGTGTAATAATGGCAAATGACACTAAGAAGATTGGAGCTGTAGCATTGACCGCTATAGTGATCATAGCTGCTATTTTCATATTTTACGACAGAGGCCCCGACCAGGACCTCACAGAGGCCTTGGGAGAGAACACCGAGTTCTCCGACCTCTTTGACGCTTTGGAGTCAACAGGAATCCTTGAGGGCCTTGCCGGAAGCGAATACACGATACTGGCCCCCACTGACGGCGCCTTCGACGACTACGATACAGAGCTTTATGGCGACCTTCTGGAGGACACCGACTCCCTTGGGGCATTGTTGAACTATCACATCATAGAAGGCAAGTACTCTGTGGCAGATATATCGAAGATGTCTACCGTAACGACACTGCAGGGAGAGGTTATCTCGATATCCACGACCGGCAATGTGACGGTTAACGATGTTGAGATATCCCAGAGCGAGGAGATAGAGTGCGAGAACGGATATATCATCCCCGTGGGCGAGATACTCCTGCCACCAACCATCGAGAGTACCTACATCGACCTGACGATCACGGATGCTGCTGGAAGGGAGGTATACATCAAGAAGGTCCCTGAAAGGATAGTATCGATTGCGAGTTCCGCCACGGAGACGCTGTATGCGATCAATGCGGGGGACCTCCTGGTCGGAAGGGACAAGTACAGTGTCTATCCTGAGGAGGCCAACGATCTTCCAGATCTCGGCAGCGGTTCATCCCTCGCCCTTGAGGAGACATTGAACCTGAATCCGGACCTTGTGATCACGTGGTACTACAGCACCTCGGCGATAGAGAGCCTTGAACAGAACGGAATAACCGTCCTTGCCATAGGGCCGTCATCGGTTCAGGACGTACTGGACCTTATCACGTTGTTTGGTCAGATATGCGACCACGAAGCCGATGCCCAGGCCATAGTCCAAGATATGCAGACGACCATCGATGAGATCTCATCATATGCGGAATCCTTGTCCGAAGATGAGAAGGTCAAGGTGTTCTACGAGCTGTCAACCGCCTTCAAGAGCGTGAGCGACCAGACGTTCACAGGGGAGCTTATAGAGCTTGCGGGGGGCATAAACATCGCGGCGGACCAGGAGGCGACATATCCGCAGATGTCCAGCGAATGGATAATAGACCAAAATCCCGATGTTGTTGTCGTTGTCTCATACGGCGCCACAACGGACGAGATCAAGTCAAGGGACGGTTGGGACTCCATCGATGCAGTTTTAAATGACAAAGTGTATTCTATTGAGAGCAACTGGGTCAGTTCTACCCCTAGAATGGTATTGGGGCTTGAACAGTTCGCCAAGTGGTTCTACCCTGAACACTTTGCGTGAATCAAATGCATAACATCGACGGATACTACCAAGACATAAAGCACAAGAGGTTTATGCTTCTCATAGGCCTCTTGATTATTCTTTTTTTCGTCACCGTTCTTGGGATAATGGTGGGTCCGGTTTTCATAAGCCCCAAGGTGGTGCTCAAGATACTGGCCTCCAATCTGCCCCTGATAGGCGACGACATCGTTCAGACATGGCCTGGAACGTACAACAGCATAGTGATGGACGTCAGGCTTCCACGGGTGTTGGTCGGTCTGATGGTGGGTGCAGGCCTGTCGGTTGCCGGCTGCGGCATGCAGGGGCTTTTCAGGAACCCAATGGCATCTCCGTACGTCACGGGCATATCATCCGGCGGCGCCTTCGGTGCAGCCCTTGCGGTGAATCTCGGCATAATATATTATCTTGTTCCGGCATTCGCGTTCTTTTTCTCTGCCATGACGGTGTTCTTGGTCTATGCAATCTCCATGGTGCGCGGAAAGGTCAGGATGGAGACCTTGCTCCTTTCGGGAATAGCTGTGGCATCCTTCTTCTCGGCCCTCGTCTCCCTGATGATGTACCTGGCCGCGCAGAAGCTTGAGAGCATCGTCTTCTGGATGATGGGGGGATTCTGGGCGTCGGGCTGGGACGAGGTGATGATCATCCTGCCGTTCGTCATAGTATGCATCCCGATATACATCTTTCTTTCAAGGGACCTAAATGCGATGATGCTTGGGGAGGATGCCGCAAGGGACCTTGGCATAGATGTGGAGACGACTAAGAAGATAGTCCTCGTGCTCACAGCGATCCTTGTCGGATGCTGTGTTGCAGTTTCGGGGACCATTGGTTTCGTGGGCCTTATAATCCCCCACATCACCAGGATAATCGTGGGCCCGGACCACAGGGTCCTCATCCCCGCCTCTGTGTTCACAGGAGGCATATTCATGATATTCACGGACATTGTGGCACGAATGATAATACAGCCATCGGAGCTCCCTGTCGGCATCATAACGTCCTTGTGCGGAGTGCCCTTCTTCCTATATCTACTTAGGAGGAGAAAGTCTTCAATGGGGTGGTAGGGTGGACCTGAACGTGGAATCTCTTTATTTCGGATACTTCAAGAAGAACATTCTCAAGGATGTCAGCTTCACTGCCAAGAGCGGGGAGGTCATGGGAATAGTCGGACCCAATGGTTCCGGAAAGACCACACTTCTCAAGTGCATCAGGAAGGCGCTCACCCCAAGGCAAGGGAGTATAATGCTGGACGGCGAGGACATAATGGAATGGGATAGGACGAAGATAGCCAAGTACTTTGGCGTCGTTCCCCAAAACACGAACATTACATTTCCCTTCACCGTTCTCGAGATAGTCATGATGGGGAGGATACCCCACCTGAAGAGGATGCAGGGGGAGGGTGAGGACGATGTCTATGTGGCCAAGAAGGCCATGTCCCTGACAGCCATTGAACATCTCTACTACCGTTACGTCAACAATCTTTCAGGAGGCGAGGTGCAAAGGGTCATCATTGCCAGGGCTCTTGCCCAGGAACCCAAGATACTCCTGCTCGACGAACCGACATCGAACCTGGACATAAATCACCAGTTCGAGACCATGAAGCTTATCAGAAAACTTGCAAAGGATGAGGACATGATAGTTGTCATCATATCCCATGACCTCAACCTTTCGATGAGATATTGCGACAATCTAATCCTTCTGCACGACGGCGAGGTATTCTCGAGCGGCAGGCCCGTCGATGTGCTGACGAAGGAAAACATAAGAAAGGTCTACGGCGTCGAGGCCCAGATAGACTTCAACACCGCAATAGACTCAAATCAGATAACGCTGATAGATATTGTGGAATGATCACTTCTTGAAGGGCAGCATGGGTGTCAACCATGAGGCGAACGCGGTCGGATTCCTTGTCTGCATGAAGACCTTTCCCCGTCCTCTGAGCTTGAGGACCAGGCCCTCCCCTGAGAGGAACGTCGATTTCAATCCGCCGATCTTTTTTACCTCGTATTGTATCCCGCCCTGGAACCCAACCAAGTGACCGGTGTCAACGATGAGCTCGCCGTCGAGGTCGTATTCGTACAGGGCGCCGAACGCGGATATGAAGATGTCCCCGACCCCCTCTGCCTTAAGGAAAAATAGGCCTTCCCTGGAGACGAATCCCTTAAGCCCCTGGAACTTGGTGTCGAGGTCTATGTTGACGTTCGATGCCAGGAAGGCTCCCCCCTGCAGGAACCAGGTCTCATTGTTGAGCTCTAACCTCTCCACATCCCCAGGATAACCCGGGGCCAGCGTTATCTCTCCCTGGCCGTCAGCCTTGAAGATGTTCTGGAAGAAGGACTCGCCTCCGAGGGCGCTCCTCTTAAGGGCATTGAACATCCCGCCCTGCATTTTCGTCTCTATATTTAAGTTGGGCGTCATGGAGACCAGGGCGCCTGCCTCTGCCTTTATCTCCTGTCCATCTTTGAGACCCACTTTCAGCAACGTGTAAGCAGGACTCTTGAAAATTTCATATTCATAGTCTATTCCGGTTGGCATGTATACACCGATAATAATAGCTTTATAATGTATATAATCTTATTGATATTTGAACATATGTGACGTGGCGGCAATGGAGTATCTGATAATCCTGGCTTCCTTTGCGGTGGCCTTGAGCATAGGCGCCAACGATATGGCGAACGCTATCGGAACGACCGTCGGTTCTAACGTGCTGAGGTACAGGAGGGCCATCTTGTACGGAGGGATCGCCGTAGGCATAGGGGCGCTTTGGGGCGGGAGCAATACCATCGAGACTGTGGGAAAGGGCGTCATAGACACGACAACAGTGGAACCCGCGGTCCTTGCGGCCGCGATATTCTGTGCCGCGCTCACCGTGGGCGTTGCAACGTACCTGAGCTTTCCGGTCTCTGCAACACAGGCCCTTGTAGGTTCCCTCGCCGGCACGGGCATGGCAATGGGCATAGAATTGAACAGTCAGGTCCTCCTCGACATCGCCGTTGTCTGGCTGTTCCTACCATTCCTGTCGATGGCCCTGTCGTTCTCCCTTTATTTTGTGATTAGGGTCCCGTTCAGTGCCATATATGGCCGATGGTATGGGGCATACCAGATACTTATCCGGTACCTTGTCATATTCTCGGGCATACTGGTTGCCTTCTCGTTGGGGACGAACAACATCGGGAACGTGGTCGGCGTCCTGGAGGTGAATTCCGTGTTGGGCACAGTTCCCTCCGTAGTCCTGGGTGCCGTGGGGATCACCATAGGGGCCTTCTTGTTCTCCCAGGGTGTAATACTGTCGATAGGCAAGCGGATCACCACGCTGGACCCCCTGCGCGCATTTGTCAGCCAGCTTGCGACGGCGCTTTCGGTCCTTGTATGCACCGCGATTGGCATACCCGTATCATTGAGCCAGGCAATGGTCGGAAGTGTCATGGGTTGCGGCCTTACAAAGGGCAGGGCATACATAAACAAGGGATTCATGTTAAAGGTGGTCGCCAGCTGGGCGCTTTGTCCCTTGTTATCAGGGCTGACGATGTATGTGCTCTATGGCATCATAGCCTGATCCTTGTGCCGGGATTCTTGCCTTCCAGCGCCATTCTCAAAGACCCTTTCTTCTCCAGATTCGTGATCACTATCTCGTTGATGTGTCCCTTGAACTGCAGTATTTCGTCCAGTTTGCCCTTCATGCCACCGGTGGCATCGCCTGTGGTGCCCGCATCTATCTTTTCCAATTCGTCGAAAGTTATCTCTTTAAGAAGCTTGGCATTGCCATCGACCTTTGGATCTGTGGTATATATGCCTTCCACATCTGTTAGGAATATTGCCTTGGAACCGGGATATCTCTCCGCCATTTTCCTCATTATCTGGTCTCCGGAGACTATGCTGAAAGCGTTGGTCCTGTCGTATACCACATCCCCGTACAGTATCGGCACGAAACCGAGTTTCACCAGGTTATCTATCAATTCCAGATCAAAGTTCTTGATGATGCCGTTGTCGGCGTCCATTATCGCGCTCGTTTGGAGGGCGAATGGCCTGCACCCTTCCTTCTCCAACGCCTCCGCTACTATGTTGGACAGCCTCCTCATCGCTATGTTTATCTTGGACACGCCCCTTTTCTGGTCGTCTGTGCCAATCTTCCCAACGATGTTGTACTTCAGTGCCAATGGATGGCCAAATGACCCGCCCCCATGGCAGATCACCATTTCCTGCCTGGTCCCGGACAGCTCACTGGCAAGCGTACAGAGCGCTTCCTTCTTTATGGAGAAAGGGGTCCTCTTGTCAGTCAGGGCCGAGCCCCCCGCCTTGATCAGAATCATTCCATCACCTAAAATTTAAGGAAGGATATTGCCCGTGATATGTCCTCTTCGTTCACGATGAAGATGGTGTTTGTCCAACAGCTCATCGTCTCTTTTATGTTTATCCCATGCTCTCCGAACAATGAGTAGAGGTAGGCGGTCACACCGGCCGTGTTCTCAAGTTCCTGAGGGCTCTTTATGGTGATCATTGCCAGGTCCTCAGACATCTTGATGATGTCGTCGCCTATCATGCTCTCCACCGCGTCCTTGTGCTTCTGTGTGGTGATGAGCGTTATGGCGGTGGACCCCTCTATGCTGTAGAAGATGTCCTGCCTGTCCTTGATCTTGTCCTCCAGTGTGAGGATGATCTTTTGGGGAATCCCCTTCTTGATGATGGCCACCACGATCCTGTTCTTGATCTCAAGCTCGCTCTTCCTAAGGATCTCCATGACCTTGTCCTCGTGGGTCTTCTTTGGCTTGAGATGTTCGAAGTACCTTCTGCTGGCCACGATGATGGCGTCCTTGCTGGTCTTTTTCTCGATGTGCATCTCGCCTGCGATCTTTTCCGCCAGTTTGGAATAGTTTATAAGATTGTTCCTTATGCAGTCCTTGATGGATGGATGAGTGTCAATATACTCCTTGGTGATCTCTGCAGTTGTTTTCATATTAAGGGAGTGATATTATTTCTTATATAAATGTTTTTAGAAGAACATTGACGTTTGATATCAAATTGTTTAAAAATCACTTTATTGTTGTTTGAATAGTTCGAAATTGGTCGATACTTTTAAGTTAATATCAGCACTGCTCATCCTCAGTGATAATAATGGAGAACAAGAAGGTTATCTTGGCATACAGTGGAGGCCTCGACACATCCATAATACTGAAGTGGCTCGTGGAAAGGGGCAACGAGGTAGTTGCCTACGTCGCCGATGTAGGGCAGGATGATGATTTCAAGAAGATCGAGGAGAAGGCTTACTATTGCGGAGCCTCAAAGGTATACGTGAGCGACCTCAGGGAGGAGTTCATCACCGAATATGTGTTCAGGGCGCTAAAGGCCAATGCGGTCTACGAGGGCACATACCTCCTGGGCACCGCTGTTGCAAGGCCCCTGATAGCCAAGGAGCATGTAAGGATCGCCAAGCTCGAGAACGCCACGGTGCTGTGTCATGGCGCCACAGGCAAGGGGAACGACCAGGCGAGATTCGAGATAGGTTACATGGCGCTTATGCCCGAGGCGGAGATATACAGTCCTTGGAAGGACGCCGAGTTCCTCAATGAGTTCCAGGGCCGAAAGGACATGATCAAGTATGCCGAGGAACATGACATACCCATACCGGTGACACTGAAGAAACCATTCTCCATTGATGAGAATCTGTTGCACACGAGCTACGAGGCCGGAATCCTGGAAGACCCGGCAAACAAGTACGATCCTGCGATGTTCAAAAAAGGCATACATCCAAAGGACGCGCCAGACCAGACGGAGACGATCAAACTGACGTTCAAGGAAGGCGTCCCTGTGGAAGTGGAAAATCTTGGCACCGGAGCCTCCTACACGGATCCGTTGGAGCTCTTCACATACCTCAACGATCTTGGTTACAAGCACGGGATAGGGATTGTCGACATGGTGGAGAACAGATTGATGGGAATGAAGTCACGTGGTGTGTACGTGACCCCTGGCGGCACGATACTCTATAACGCCCACAAGGACCTTGAGACGATAACGTTGGACAAGGAAGTGCAGCATTACAAGCTCCTTATGTCCTCCGAGATAGGAAGGATAATATACAACGGCCTCTGGTTCTCGCCGGAAATGGAGTTCCTGATGGCCGCCATCGACAACAGCCAGAAAAGCGTCAATGGCGAGGTAGAGATGTGCCTTTATAAAGGAAATGCCATCGTCACGTCGAGAACATCCGAGAACTCTTTATATAATGAGGGCATAGCTTCAATGGACATCAACGGAGACTATGACCAGACGGACGCAAAGGGATTCATAAGGATCTATGGACTGAGATTGAGAGGCAGGTACCAGTAGATGAAGCTGTGGGAAAAGAACATACCACATGATGAGGACGCATCAGAGTTCTCGGCAGGAAAGGACAAGGTTCAGGACGACCTGCTACTGCCATACGATTGCAAGGCATCCATCGCGCATGCCAAGGGACTTTGCAAGATAGGCATGCTCACAGATGCCGAGACGGATGAGATCGTGGGCGTGCTGGAGGACATCATATCCGCACATGCCGAGGGCAAATTCTCCTTGACGGACGAGGACGAGGACTGTCACAGCGCCATAGAGCGTCATCTCACCGAGCGATTGGGCGACGTGGGCAGGAAGATACATACCTGCCGTTCAAGGAACGACCAGGTGCTCTGCGCGCTCAGGCTCTACTACATAGACAGCATGGACGACATATCGCACAGCGCCATCAACCTGATAACGTCCCTTCACGACTTTCTCGAGAAACATGGAAAGACAGAGTTCCCCGGACACACCCATACCCGCAAGGCCATGCCCACCTCCGTCAAGGACTGGGCCATGGGATATATAGCGTGCGTCAAGGACAGTATCGCGATCATGGACTTCCTGGTCAAGATGCTGAGGTCGAATCCTTTGGGCACGGGGGCCGGTTATGGTCTGCCCATTGAGACGGACAGGAAATTTGTAGCGAGGGAGCTCGGTTTCGGGACGATCGATGTCAATGGCATATATTCCCAGCTGAGCAGGACCAAGCACGAGAAGATGATAATGTGCTCTCTCTCGGCCGCCATGTACGACCTGAACAGGATGGCCAGCGACCTGATATTGTTCACCTACCCTGATATAGGCTACTTCGTCCTCGATAGGTCCCTCACCACAGGTTCCTCCATAATGCCACAGAAGACCAACCCCGACGTGCTCGAGATAATAAGGGGGTATTATTCCGTCATACAGGGATATGAGCTGCAGACATCCACATTGTCGCAAAATCTCATATCAGGCTACCACAGGGACCTCCAGCTCTCTAAATCGGCCATCTTCGAGTCCTTCGGGATAGTTGACAGATGCCTTGACATGATGGCCAAGGTGATAGATTCCCTTTCGGTCTCCCCCGAGAAATGCAAAGAGGCCCTTACCGACGACATCTATCTGACGATGAAGGCATATGAGCTCGTGAAAAAGGGCATACCTTTCAGGACAGCGTATCAGCAGGTTGCCAATGAGTACCTCGATGAGGAGTAAATTATTAATGTTTGCTGATTCATCTATCTCTGGTGTTAATTTGCTTGATATTGAGGATTATCTTGAGGACAGCAAGAAGGTCATAGAACCGTTGATAGAGAGGGCGCTTCCAAAGGTCATCAGCGAGAACTATATTAACTATTTATCAGGGCGGCCATCCTATGCCTACGACACGATGGCCCTTAACAAGGGCATAAGCGAACCTGTTTGGGATTTTCTCTCCAGGGGCGGCAAGAGATGGAGACCAGCGCTCTTCCTCCTGATAACGAAGGCCCTTGGCGGGGATCTGGACAGGACAAGGCCCTTTGCCGCGATACCGGAGCTGGTCCACAACGGCACGATAATCATTGACGACATCGAGGACGGTGCGGACACCAGAAGGGGAAAGCCCAGCCTTCATCTCAAGTTCGGCGTTGACACTGCCATCAACTCTGGAAATGCCATATACTTCATACCCTTGGCGATAATAGAGGCGAACAAGGGCAGATTCGCCGAGGAGGTGTTGCTGGACCTTTATTCTGTATATTCCAAGGAGATGATAAACGTTCACATGGGACAGGCGATGGACATAGCCTGGCATCGCGGGGAGAGGGATCCTTCCGAGATAGATGAAATGCAGTACATGCAGATGTGCGCCTACAAGACAGGGACCCTTGCCAGGATGTCGGCGAAGCTTGCCGCCGTCCTTTCTGGCGCCAGCGACGAGCAGCTGGACGCCTTGGGAAGATTTGCAGAGTCCATAGGCATAGCCTTTCAGATACAGGACGACATACTCGACATCGTGACAAGCGGAGAGGAAAGGGAGAAGTTCGGAAAACCGTACGGCAACGACATCACGGAAGGCAAGATAACCCTGATAGTCATCAAGACGCTCCACAAGGCAGACGCGAGGGACAGGAAGGCGCTCACTAGGATACTGCAGTCCCATACCAAGAACAAGCGTTCCATAGACGCGGCCATCCGCATCATCGAGAAGTACGGCGCCATAGAGGAATGTGAGAAAGTGGCCCGTTCACTTGTCGAATCGTCTTGGGAAAAAGCCGAGAAAGTTATCCCAGACGGACATTCTAAGGATGTTTTGGGGGCATTTGCTAACTTCTTAATTGAAAGAAAACTATAATTTTGCTTTTTTCTTCAATTGAATTTTAGTATTTACAATGTAGTAATTGCATTATTTCCTTATTTTTTTTATTTTACAGTAAAACCACTGCAAAAAGTATTTAAAGGAAAAGTTACATTAAATGCCTATATAGCTATACGGAGTGTTGGAGCGTGAACATGTTCGAAAAAGTAATCCAATTAGTTAATGGTATATTTACACACGATTCTGATACAGATTTTGTCAATGATAAGTATGGTTGGAGGTTTAATGATGCGACCTGTATATAAGAAGGGAATTTCGATATTATTTGGAATATTGATCGTTATGAGCCTCGTCTACATCAACGTCGGCTCCACCCGTGCGGCATCTGCCATCACTGGCGCTACTGATGCCGTTTGGTACGACACGGACGGAAATGGGGTCTTCGATGCTGGAGAGGGGATTGGGAACATCAATGTTTATCTGGACAATTCAGGGGTGGTAGTTGCAACAACGGATGCCAACGGTTCCTTCCCTGATGTGTTCGCAACCGCTGATTCAGACCTTGATTGGGATGGAGAGCACTATCTAACATTCAAGGCTGATGGTTTCAGGACTGTGACATACAATGTCAGCAACGTTGCTGGGGTATATGCTCTTCCGGCAGGGTCGGTCCAGATGGTCACCCAGGACAGCATTTACGGAAGGGTGGTCGACGACGACGGACAACCGGTGGCGGGCATCACCATCGAGGCATTGGTGTATGGCACAGGCATCGTGGCCACCGATGTTGTCGGGGGAACGGCCCAGACGGTCACTGATCAGTACGGTAATTATGTTATAAAGGGATTGCCGGCGGCCACTTACGACATAAGGTCCAAGAAGGCCGAGTACATAACCCAGATCCTGACCGGTGTGAAGGTCGTTTACGGCAAGACAACGGAGAACGTCAACTTCACGATGGTGCCTAACTACGGGTCCATCACGGGTCATGTGACAGACGGCGCGACGCCGATACAGGGCGCTGTCGTCTCCATACCAGGCCTTGGACTATCCGCCGTCACGGACTCGAACGGACAGTACACCATAACGGATGTAATGCCGGGCAGCTACACGATGATATGTGAGAAGGACGGTTACAAGATATGTGTTCTATACTATAATGACACTGGATCGTCCTATGCTTGCAACCCTGCCGACTATTCGCCATTCGTCCAACCAGGTCCGTCCGTGACACCTGTCTCTGCAGACTTCAACCTGGAGCCTGAACCGCTGACACCGGTGAATGGATACATCTCAGGTCTCCTCACTGATGAGGACGGGACCCCGATAGAATGCGCATATGTGACAATTCCGGGGCTGGGAATGGAAGTGTGCACTGACAAGGGCGGCTACTACATATTCGAGGAAGTTCCCAACGGGGAGTACGATGTGTTGGCCCAGGACCCCAATCCAACCACGGGGACCTTGGAACACAAGTCGGCGAAGGCGAGAATTGATGTGATACAGGGCGAGAACTCAGATGCCGACTTTTCACTGGACAACAACACGGGTTTCATCGTTGGACAGATATATGATAAGGATGCATTGCCCGTCAGCGGCGCGTCTGTGACCATACCGAACTCCACAATATCCTCACTTACCGACCTGAACGGCTGGTATGCCCTTGAGGATGTCGATGTGTGCAGGTATTCCGTATATGACTACACTGCGGAAACGATCACCTACGTAGTGGCCAATGTTGTCGTAAAGGCATCAAATTCGGACTACAACTCCAACACGCTGATAGTGGAGCCCATACCTGCGAACGGTTCGTACTATAATACATATAATATTAATATATTCAAGAAAACTGGCGTCATCAAGGGACAGGTCTATGAAGTAGGGACCGGACAGCCTATCGAGAACGCTAGGGTCAGGGTCTACGGCAGGGAGGCCATCACCGACGAGAGTGGCGTTTACGAGTTCGTAGGCGTCCCTGTGGGAAGTTACACTGTCGTCGCAGGTGAGGGCCCTGAACAGACATACACCGAGACGACCTATGACATAGTCATAGCGACCAACGTGACCGTAGGATCAAATGCGCAGACGATGAAGAACTTCTATCTCCCTGACGACACCAGCTCGCTCTACGGATACGTATCTGGCATATTATACGATGATGTCAACGGGAGCTCGGGCTTCTCTGAAGGCGAGGGTCTCTCTGGCGTCACCGTTGAGATACCTGGATACTCCATTGTGGAGACCGATGACTTCGGATTCTATATAGTCTCAGCCGATGCCGGTGACCATTATCAGGTCATATACGGCGACGACTACGAGTGGGTGAACAACGGGCTTGTCACATTCACAAGCGATGTTGAGGATCCGGGCAACGACCTTGAACTTGTCAGGAAGACCGGAGAGCTTATAGGAAACGTTAGCGAGGACGGCGCGCCTGTCGAGAGTGCCGAGCTGTGGGTTCCCCAATATGACAACGATTGGGAAGAGGGGTCCACATCGGTAGTACAGGTGACATCCGACGCATATGGTAACTACGCCTTCGCAGATTCCTATTCATTGGAGAAGGGCAGACATCTTCTCGTAGTCCAGAGATGGGACGACGGAAACATGTCATTCGAGTTCGACTTATCATTCGTCAACATAGCATCGACCGTTACCAAGAACGTGTCCCTAACACGTGAGACGGGACGCGTCGAGGGTTACGCATGGGACGACCTCGATGGCGATGGCCTCAAGGACGTTAGCGAGCCATACCTTCCGGACGTGGAAGTGTCTCTCTCGAAGGTTTACTCGACGATGACAGACAGCACGGGTTACTACACGATATTGGACGTGCCTGTCACCTTGGACAGGTCGACCACACATCCGACACCCGCATACGAGATAAACAGGTACACCGGCATAGCCTACCTTACAGGTTATGACACCGAGACCTACGTCATCGATCCGCCTGTGGCTGCCGATCCGGAGATATACGATCACACGAGCATTGCCACAGTAGAATACGTGGACTGCAACAACATAGCGATATTTGAGGACATATCACTCTCAGATGTCACGACAAACATCGACTATCCCTTGGACAAGGCCGACCCTCTGCCAGTGACAGGGTCCGTGTCGGGCTATGTGAACCTTGACATGAATCTGATAAATGCAGAGGCCGAGGTCTGGATAGAGGGCACGAACATGAACACATGGTCGGACATCGAAGGATTCTGGATAATCCTGGACGTGTCCCCTGACAACTATGCGATACAGGCCGGAAAGCCCAACTACGTGTCCCAGATACAGGCGAACGTGCCGATAATAGAGGGATACGAGAGTGAGAACATAGACTTCTCCCTGGAGAAGGACGGTTTCATATATGGTACCGTCTTTGAGGACATAGACCACGATGGGATAAAGGACGCGACAGACGTCCCGATACAGGGCGCTGTGGTCACCATCGCTGGCAAACAGGTCTACACTGACTCCAATGGAGAGTTCATCATAGACGACGTCTATGCCAACGCCCCCTACAACGGGTACACAGTGACGGCAACGAAGCAGAACTACACGATGGACGTCGAGTATGATGTGGAGGTCATACACGCCGATCCAAACGGCACAGAGGTCAACTTCCTCCTTGAGAAGTATGAAGGATTCTTCATAGGCAAGGTATCTGACCACTCCACCATGGATGGCATTGCGAACATTGATGTCTATGCCATGGACGATCTGATCACCAACAACACCGAGACGGGAACGACGGACGACGCAGGTTACTATGTGATCGAGGCCAACAGGGGCACATACACGCTCCAGGCCCCCATGGAACCAAACGCGACCGACTATGTCACCAAGGAGATCTACGACGCTTCCCTCGGCGGGTACTCGATAACCAGGGAGAACTTCGTGCTGTGGGACGAGACGACAATGCCTGACAACAATGTGTTCGGCATCGTTTACCGTGATGACAATTCAAACTCGACCTATGATGACGGAGAGGAGATCGGTGGCGTCCAGGTGTCCATACCGGGCCTTGGCATGACAGTGATCAGCGCCACGGACCTGACGGACCCGGACGGGACGCCGAACTCTGGGGACGAGTACAACTACATATTCATGGATGTCCCGAACAACGGCTATCATTACACCGTCACTGCAAAGATGGCCATCCCAGGAACATCGCCTACCCAGTACATAATCGAGTACATAGTGAATGTCGAACCTTCGACAACGGTCCAGTGGAACATAGGGATGGAATGGCCTCCGACGAGCCCGTACGACTCGTGGATAGAGGGCATAGTGTTCTGGGATGAGAACGGCAACGGCACGGTCGACGAGAACGAGAGACTGGCCGATATGGACGTTTACATACCAGGGTCATCCGTCGACAACGAGGTCGCCACGGCATTCCTGACGGCCGTTACGGACTCCACGGGATACTACATCATAGATGACATCCCTTCAAGGATAGATGACGTGTCAGTGACATGCACGGTCCTTGCAGGGGAGCCAAGTGCCACCGCAATCTATGAGATTGGGATCCAGAGGAATCTCCCGATCCAGTCAGGACTGGGCACATGGATAGACTTCCCGCTCGTGAGGACGACATCGTACACCTCGGCATACATCTTTGGAGAGGTGTACTTCGATGCCGATGACTCTGGCACATACGACGTTGATGATACTCCCTACACCGAGGGCATACTCAATGCCACACTCACAATAGGTTCGGACACGCAGACGACCGACAGCTTCGGTTTCTACATATTCGACGGGCTCACGGCGAACCAGACATATCTGGTAAACGTCACCGCAAACGGTTATGAGGACCACAACGAGTATGAGACCGCCAAACTCGGTTACAACGCGAAGGTGAACTTCTCAATGACAAAGGAGGCCAACTCCATATCTGGCTTCGTCTTCGAAGACGTCAATGAGAACGGTATACTGGACGCGGGCGACAAGATAATCAACGCCAAGATAACCGCGGTCAAGGACGGTGGCGGAAACTATGAGGCTTACACGGACGCCACAGGTTTCTACCTGCTTCCAAATCTGCCGGTTGGCGACTATGACATAGTGTGCACGCAGATCGTCAGCGGTCTTGAGCTTCCGGAATACCAGGACTGGACGTATCTTGACAATCCGGTGACCATCACCGCAGGCAACGCGGCCACGGTGGACATCCCGATGGCAAGGTACTATGTCGATGTCGACGGAACTGTCACGGATTCGGACACGTCGATGGCAATAGTGAACGTTACAGTGGCTTGGTACTCTCCAGATGACTTCGTAACGCCTAGATATATAGCACTTACAGACCTTTACGGAGATTGGAGCACCAGCGCCAACCCTGGCTCGGATGATGACTGGAACCATGCTGACCTTGATGGCGACGGAATTGTCGACCCAGACGAGGTCGGCGTACCTGTAGGCACATGGTACGTGGTATTCTCCGCAACAGGATACAACACCACTTCAAAGTGGGTGGTGCTGGACTATGATGACTATCCGGGACCAATAACGATCGACATTGAGCTTGATCCGACATCGGCCGATGTCGGCACCCTGGAAGGTTCCGTGACCAACAATAATGGCGGCACACCGATAGAGAACGCCACGATCACGGCAACGAACCAGACCACGCTTGACATATTTGCCATACAGAGCCTGGCCGACGGCAGCTACTCGCTAGTGGTGCCGGAGGGAACATACGATATAGTGTGCTCCAGGGTCGGATTCGTCAGCGAGACTGTGACAAATGTCGTTGTGGGAATAGGCGCCACCGTCACCAACGACTTTGGCCTTGACCCGGCCGGAGGACTTGGCGACATCGTAGTGAACGTTGAGGACGAAAGCATGAATCCGCTCGACGATGTGCTCGTGACGGTATGGTACCAGAGCCCGACATCGAATCTGTTCGAGATCATCGTGGATGGCCTCACGACCGCTGGAACGATCACGTTCGTGGACGTGCCGGAAGGCACGTACTATGTATGTGCATCCGACAACGACAACGACAGGATAATGCAGACCGAGGAAGTGGTCCTCGCTGCAAATGCCACAGAGACAGTGGACTTCACGCTTGTTGACGGAACATCATCGACGATAACGCTTGACGGAACGACATCGCAGTGGTACCTGCTTTCGCTGCCGGTACTGGTCGAGGACGATACCTTCTGGCCGGCACTGCTATACGCAAGCGGTATAGACCTGACGGATTGGGACATGATAGCTTCATGGAGCAATACGACCGACGCCTATGAATACTATGACATGACGCTTTCGAGGACCACGGAGTACTGGCTTGTAAGGGACCCGTCCCTGACATACGAACCGGGCGTGTGGATCCACATGGAGGCCGGAACATACAATCTCAAGGTAGTGGGCACTGAGGAGACGAGTGTGCAGTACACTCTGCCCGGAGGCCACTGGTCGCTCGTTGGCTACGCGTTGACAGCAGATGGCAACCCGATCGCGACGGCGCTTGAGCAGACTCCTGAGGACTCGGTGAATCTCATGTGGACATACGACATACCACCTACGGCGGCAGAGTTGTATGACCCAAGGGGTAGATTCGTACCTCCAGACTTCACCACGTTCGACATATGGCATGCCTACTGGGTCTATGTGGACTATGACTGCACATTGACAATATCCTCCCCATGATGGTGAAACTGATGAGAAGATATCCTATAGGTCTCGCACTGGCTCTTATCGTGCTCCTCAGCGCGGTCCAGGTAGCCGGTGTGACCTATGAGCACTACATCGTCTGGGACGAACAGGAAAGGGTGGTGTATGCCGGGAACAGCGCAGAGTTCAATCTGACCATAGTTACCACGGCACAAGGCACACCCACATCCACTCCCTCTCCCACGAATCCGCCGACCACGTGGCCTACACCGCCACCACCACCAGACGATTCGGCTTCCCTAGGTCCGCTGTCATATTCCATGAACGGAGCCGCGGGCGCTGTCCAATCGTCCTTTTCCCTGGCAGATATTAAGAATGTCTACCTGAGCGCAACGGCACCCCAGGGGTGGGATGTCGAGCTTTCAGCCGACACGCTTTACATGAACGGAGAGGACTCGGAGGAAGTGCTGGTGGAGGTGACATCCCCTTCGGATGCCGAACCCGGAGTTTACTCCATACTCTTCACTGCCAAGATGGAGGGGGTGGACAAGACCGTAGAGCTGCTCGTGAGGGTGCTCGACCCGTTCGATGTATTCATCTCGAACATATCCTACAGTCCCGCCGAACCCCAGTTGGGACAGGAGATAACGTTCACGGCGGACGTTACCCTTGACGGGAACGTACTGATACCGACAAAGACTGTCGCACTCTACATAAATGACATCTCCCAGTCGAAACTTGCCAGTGTGGAGGTAGATATAGATCCAAATTCCACAGAAACCATATCTTTAACATGGACCGCAAGCCAGATCGGTGACTTCACCGCAAGATTGTATCTAAACCCGACCAGCAACGAGTCCGACCTCACCAACAACGAGATATCCACAACGATATCGATACTGCCTGCCGAGGACCCATGCACACTTGCAGATGATACATACGCCCTGGCACTTGGTATGTATGATGAGGACTGCCAGTCCGCGATGTCAACCCTCGCGGTGGCCAAGGCCTTGTACGAACAATGCGGGGACACAAACGGCGCGACGCTGTGCCAAGAGCTCATAGACAAGTGCGAGGACTACACCCTAGCCGAGGAGCTGGAGTCACAGGGGGACGTACTGGCCGCAAATGGAGATTGCGAGGGCGCCATAGCGAAATGGGAGGCGGCCATAGCGATCTATGAGGACTATGGTGACCAGGACAGGATAGATTCCCTTAACACGAAGATTGACAATTGCGAATTGGAGCCAGAGCCGGAACCCCAGAAGGGATTCTTTGGCAAGTACTGGAAGTGGATAGTCTTGCTTCTTGTCGCTCTACTGCTCTTGCTAATATTACTGTACTCCAGAAGGAAGAAGGAGGACGAAGGCGACACCACGTTTGGTATCTATCCATCCGAGGGCGGAGCCAAGAAGGAACCCGATTCCTTGTTCGGAGGGCCGCTTGAGGAAGAGCTGGAGATCCCGCCTGTGATACCGATACCCTTGGTGACGAGAAAGGACGAGGACGAGATATCAAAGTTCATGGCGGACATGGAGAAGTATTCCGAGATATTGACCATGGAGATGATAAAGCAGGACCTCAAGGGCGCGATAGCAAGGTACTCGTCCCTGATAGACAGGCGCAATTCGCTGGTAGAGAAGATGGACGATGCCACAAGAAGGCGCGCGGATAAGATGATCAAGGCACTGGAAGACAGGATCTTCGAAGCCCTATGATCATTTTTTTTCTCCTTTTTTTAACATTTTTACCGAAAGATTTTAAAGAAAGCTTCAGTAATCTATGAAATATCGTTTTTATCATATCAACATGAAGGTGATTCAACGCTCAACAGATACGAAAAAGCAAGAATAATCGGTGCAAGGGCTTTGCAGATAGCAATGGATGCGCCAACCTTGATAGAGACCAAGGAGATGGACTCCATAAGGATTGCCATACAGGAGCTCGACGAAGGCGTCCTTCCTTTGACCGTTGTCAGGCCAGATGAGTAGAAATGGGTGTAGACCTAAAGGATATCATTAACAGGAACGAAACGGACCTAGCCAATCTCAAGGGCAAGGTGATATCCGTGGACGCACTAAATGCCCTATACCAGTTCCTCGCCATCATAAGGCAAAGGGACGGCGAACTTCTGAGGGACAGCTCGGGAAGGGTCACCTCGCACCTTTCTGGACTTTTTTACAGGACCATAAGCCTCCTTGAGCTAGGCATCAGCCCCGTCTACATCTTCGACGGCAAACCGCCCAAGGAGAAGATAGACACGCTAAGGCATAGGCAGGAGACCAAGGACACGGCCAAGAAGAAGGCCATACGCGCGAAGGTCGAAGGAAGGGAGAGCGACTATGTGAAGTTCTCGCAGCAGGTGCTTCATTTTTCTGGAGAGATGCTTTTCGAGTCAAAGACCCTTTTGGACCTGATGGGCATCCCATACATCGATGCCCCTTCTGAGGGCGAGGCCCAGGCGTCCCATATGTGCAGCGTGGACCCCAAGATATTTGCAGTGGCGTCCCAGGACTATGACTCCCTCCTCTTTGGCGCACCCGTACTATTAAGGAACGTGACGATCACCGGAAGGAGAAAACTGCCCGGCAAGAACGTGTACAGGGATGTCGTCCCGGAGACCATAGTGCTCTCCGATGCCCTCTCGGAGCTTGGGATCGACAGGGAACAGCTGGTGGAGATAGGGATCCTCATAGGCACCGACTACAACGACGGCGTGAAGGGCATTGGTCCAAAATCGGCCCTTGACATAGTGAAAAAGGGCGGATTCGACGAGTATGGCATCGATGACAAGATAAAGAAACTGTTCTTGGAACCCGATGTCACAGATGACTTTTCATTCAAGTTCAGAGCCCCAGACGAGGACGGGATATACACGTTCCTCAGCGATGAGAGGGAATTCTCGCGCCTTAGGGTCGAACGCGCAATGGAAAGATTGAAAAAAGGGTTGGACAGTGTCACAAGACAAGAGACACTGGACCAATGGTTCTAAAGAAGCCTTCTGACATCGGTCACGTCAACTTCACTTACTCCCTCAAGCTCGGAGTATATGTCGACCACCGGGTCGACGTCCCCTCCCTCCTTGTCGTTGGAGAGCACCAGGACGTTCAGGGCCACTATGCCGAATGCTATGGGTTCCTCGTCTATCCTGTGGACTTCCCTGTCCTCCGGCGTAGCTCCCTCTATCTTGGACTTGAGGTCCTCAAGATCTATGTCCACACCATCTGGCATAACCCTGATGGTGGCCAATAAGTTGAAATCCTTGCTCATTTCATCACCTGTTTCTAAGGTCCCTCGAAGGAACAGTTAGGGCATTTGTACTTGTTAGCCAATACCCTGCACTTCTCACATCTTATTATGTCGTTCCCGCATTCTGGACATGGGAACTTGACCATTTTCTCCTTTGGAGTGATCTTTCTCTTACAAGAGGTACATTCCATTTCTTTCACACCGATAAACTCTAATCATTAGTTATGAACTTCTTCGCTATCTTCACTTTATAAGTCTTTCCATACTTCTCCCTGAGTAGGATTTTCTTTGACTCGAGGTCGTTGACGATCCTTGAGACCTTGGGTCTGGAGAAGTTCGTCATATCTGGGATCTTGTCCTGCTGCAACTCCCCGTTGACCTTCTCTATGGCGTTCACGACCTTTCTTTCGTCCTCCGTGAGGACGAACAGGGGCACCTCCGGGACAGACCTATCCCTCTTGAGCTCCCGTGCGATCGTTGCCAGAACACCCCCGACGATCGCTCCGACAATGAAGAACAACGCCCAATGGGCGATGCCACCGTCCTTGCTGATATCGTTATAGTCAACATCCTCGCCGACAATGATTATCTCCATCCCCATGTTCTCGAGTTCTTCGATGATGGTGTCTGAGAGGCTGTGATTGATCAGGTAGACGGTGCCGGTGCCGAGATTCTTTATCGCCTCCTCTGTGCTCGAGGAGAGGGTGGCCGTCTCGGTCAGGAGGATGGGACACTCGAGTTCCATCGCCACCTTCGAGCCCGACAGGAATGATCCAGTGTCAGAGCCGTTCAGCAACACCACCTCTCTGGACGATTCCCAGAAGTCGATGGCAAAGGCCGCGGCGGTGCTTTCCCTGGCATCGCCCCATTTCCTGTCCACGACATAACCCATCGAATGCAGGGTCTCGGCCACGCTTTCCGACACGGCATTCTGGGTGCCCCCCAGGATAAGGGCCCTTCTAGCGCCGTTCTCATAGTATCCGAGCAACTGCTCGTATTCCTGGTCGCTGAGGCTGCTTTGAGAGACCTGGATTATGGGCACGTTGTACATGGATGAATAAGGCATGGCTATGATATACTCAACAGGTATGTCATTCCTGACTATGATAACATCATAATCGTTTTTCTCTTGTGCCAATGACAGATTTGGATAGAGAATCAACAATATCGACAACAATATGAGCCATTTTCTCATAATTTCCCCTTAAGAAAGCGTAATTTCATAAAATATAAACTTTTCTGATTTTTTAGCCATATAAGTAAAGATTTGCCAGAGCAAAATGTCATGGCATTGGAAAGGCGCTTTTTATCGGAATCGCCTTTTCGCTGTGACGATTCGACGTTATATAAATCGTGATAGGTAATGCGATCATACAGGGCTTCACCTGGTCGGAACAGATGCCAGGGGCCCCCATTGACGGGGCATTTGAACGCATTGATATGTTTTAAATAATATTATGTAGTAACATATTTATATTAAATTTAAATAATATGAACTATGTACGATACCCTTAATCCTCCTGATTACAACAAGTTCGCTCTTAAGAAGAATCCCTTCACGGCATTGTCCAGCGAGGGGATCGATAACTTTGAGGACATACATGTGTCCCAAGGCATCGATAACAGGATCGCCGACATACTATCGGAGGTGATAGACAACAATGCGAGCATCGCCCTCTCGATAGTCGGGAATCTTGGAACGGGCAAGACGCAGAGGCTCAAGGGTATCAGGAAGCTTATAGGGGATTCCGGCGGTTTCGTACATTTCTTGAAGGTCGATGCCAACGACACGGTCAAGATAACCAACAACATCCTCTCTTCCCTGACCGTGGAGGAAAATGTCGTCGAGGAGAGGTCCGCAGAGGTTGAAAAGAACAAGGGAGGCTTCCTCCAGGCCCTTAGGAACTATTTTTTCAGCGAGCCTGAGAAAACGGGCCCAGACGAGACGAAGGTAAGGAGCATGAAGGTCTCGTTGGACCGCTACGACCCACAGGCCATAGGCGACTTCATCAGGGAATCGCTTTCGAAGTACCCTCTATCTGCCCTCTTACTTGATGAGATGGAGAATGTCACATCAGCGCCCATGTCAGAGCTTATACCGTTCTTTGAGTCCTTCCGGGCCCTGATATCCGACATGCCCCCTGGATTCATCTTCGCCTTCGCATGTACTCCCGAGTTCTACAAGACCATCAGGGAACAGTTCCCTGCCTTCACCATACGATTGCACGCTGAGCTGAAGTGCGAGCAGCTCTCTGACCAGAAGGCCTTCGAGCTCGTTGAGAAACGCCTTAAGTATTATAGGATGGACGAACGCTCAGACCCGACATTCCCCTTTGAGGATTCCGCCATATTCATGGTAAACAAGGTGTCGAACGGCAATCCCAGGGTGCTTTTGAGGCTGATGCACAATATCCTGTCCTCCGCAGCAAGGGACCCCACCATAGATCTCATAGACGATCGTTACGTGACGCGCATAATAGCCGTTCCTAACTCCATAGACGAATACATCCTGAAGGTCCCAGAGGACCTCCAGAACATCATCAGGTCGATCATCGACGACTTCGGGGGAGGTCCGGTAACATACATACAGCTTTCCAAGACCCTCAAGGAACCGCCTACCAGGGTATATGCTGACCTTGAGGAGCTTTCATCCATGGGCCTCATAAGGAACAAGAAGGGCCACTATTCTATACTTGAACACCTTATGGAACTGCTCAGAACAGACAAGAGGTCCAAGTGATGCCGATGGACCAGGAGATCATCAAGATAGGCGTCAGGGGAAGGATAACCATCCCCAAGTCGATAAGGGAAAAACAGAAGATCAAGCACCTTGACAAGTACAAGATCTACATGGTCTCGGATGTGATAATCCTTGAGAGATTCGATAAGAACAAGGAAGCCAAGAGCATCAGGTCGCTTGAAGAGTTCATGAGATGACTTTCATTGCATCTTCATGTTCTTGAACATGTTGGGCGATAGCATACCCCCCAACTTTCTCTTGTTCATCGTTTTCATCATCTTTTTCATCATGTCGTACTGGTGCAGGAGGGCCTTCACCTCATCGGTCTTGGTCCCAGAACCCTTGGCGATCCTCTTGATCCTTGAGAAATGGACGATCTTTGGATCCCTGAGCTCCTTCTCGTTCATCGAGTCCATTATTATCCTGTACTTGGCAAGATTGCCCTCGCTGGCCTCGATGAACTCTTTCGGGACGTTGCCGCCCATGCCAGGTATCATCTGAAATATCTGTTGCAGGGGCCCCATGTTGGAAAGCATCTCAAGTTGCTGGTACATGTCCTTCAGGGTGAACTTTCCGCTCATCATCCTCTTGGCGTCGTCCTTTGTCAGGTCCTGCTTCTTGCTCGCTTCGCCCACCTTGTCGAGAAGCGTCTTGAGGTCCCCGAATCCAAGCAGCTTTGCAACGAACCTCTCCGGCTCGAAGGGTTCGAGATTCTCTATCCTCTCCCCCTCCCCTATGAACTTTATCGGGGCGCCCGTAGCGGCCACGGCGGAAAGTGCGCCGCCTCCCTTGGCAGAGCCATCCAGCTTGGTGATTATGATGGACCCGAGCTTTGTGGCCTCTTTGAAGGCTTCCGCCTGATTCTTCGCTTGCTGGCCTATCGTTCCGTCGATGACCAGAATTGTCTCATCGGGCCTCACCACATCGGCTATCTCCCTCATCTCGTCTATGAGGCCCCGCTCTTCCTTGTGCCTTCCGGCGGTATCGACTATGATTATGTCATACTTCTTTTCCTTGAATCGTTTTACCCCTTCCTTGGCGAGTTTTATGGCGTCCTTCTCGTCCGGGTCCCCCCATACATCGAGATTGAACTTGGAAAGGTATTGTTGCAGCTGTGAGAACGCTCCCGGCCTCCATGTATCGGTACACACGGTGCCGACCTTGAATCCCTTTTTCTGATAATATCTCGCCAGTTTGCCCGTGGTTGTGGTCTTGCCGGAGCCTTGTATGCCGACCATGAGAAGTACCGTGGTCTCGCCCGGGGGCCGAAGCTCGATCTTCTCGGCCTTGTCGCCCATGAACTTGGTTATCTCCTCATAGACGATCTTGATAATATGCTCCTTTCTGGAAACACCGGGGGGAAGTTTCTCATCCATGGCCCTGTTCTCGATGTTCTTCGTCACCTCGAGCACTAGTTGCACGTTGACGTCGGCGACGAGCAATGCCCTCTGGATGTCCTTGGCGACCTCTTTGATGGTCTCCTTGTCGACGACAGACGATTTAGTGATCTTTTTCAAGGCGCCGTTCAGCGCCTCGCTCAGTGATTCCAATGCCATGGATTATATCCCTTCCTCTTTGGAGTATACATGGGATGGTCTTCTCTTCCATATAAGTTCTTCCCTCGCGTCGAGGGCCTTCGACATTGAAATATGCATTGTATGGGCAATGTACTCCAGCGGAAAATCCGCATAGAAAAGATTCGAGAACTGTTCCATATCTATCTGCCTGCTGTTGGATAGCAATCCGAGCTTCTCCCTTCTGTAATTGATGGCCGCGGCAGTGACGCTGAGCTCATCGGCGATCTCCCTGTCTGTGTGTCCCTCGTCGTAGAGCGTCAGGATCAGGTCATCGGAGAGCTTGCCGGTCTTGAAGTTCGACGTGAGACCCAATCTCTGTCTCTTGTAGTTGACGGACGACTGGGACACCCCCAGCCTCTCGGCGATCTCCTTGTCTGTATATCCCCTTTCGTTGAGGTCTTTCACAAGGTCGTTGGGTATCATGTCCTTCTTGTAGTTGGATGGCAGACCCAGTTTCTCCCTCCTGTAATTCACGGCGGATTGCGAAACGCCGAGCTCGTCGGCGATTTCCTTGTCGGTCATGCCGTTTTTATAGAGCTCTAGAAGACTTTCATCGGTGAACTTTCTGGCCATCGCAGGCATGGGAGAATTTAGTTTCCAATCAATAAATAATTTGTGGGAGTCTTCCACTGCAACATCTAGATCAAGTAATTGACCAAGGTCATGACGGCACCGCATACCACCGGTATCGAGAGATTGTCATTGATCCTGACAGTGTATAGCTCTGTGAGCGTGGTGGTGGTCGCACCCGTCATGGCAAGCGGCAGGGACACGACAAGATAACACACTGCGAGGCATGATAGGAAACAGGCCAAAGACCCTTCCAGTGTCTTTTTCTTGTATATCCTATGATTTCCCACCATCTTGCCCACTATCGCGGCGATGCTGTCGCCAATTACAAGTGCCGCCGTTGAACATATAGCTATGTCCTTGGAATACAGCAAGATACAGATGAAGGCGCCGACTGCGTAGTATGTATGCGAGCCCCAGCTTCTCTTTTCCTCGGGCCGCAGTATGGGCTCCAGGGTGGGAAGCGAGATGTCCCTCTCTATCGTCTTCCCGTCCGGCACCTTGATATGGACATGCTTCGAGTAACCTTTCTTGCCGAAGAGGTAGTCTATATGCCTGTTCTTTGTGTAAAGCCTCAGATAATCGATGAGGATGAACACGAAGAGGGCTGCGCCTATGATCACCAGCATCAGTTCTTTGTTAGAAAAGTAATATAATATCGGAACCGAAAGTCCGATATAGTGTATCCTCTTCCTTTTGACCTCTCCCCCTAGGTCCAGTTCCTTGCCCATAGGTCCTTACCTGTAGGTGCTATATCTGCTTAGGAGACGATTTAGTTTTTTTGCGGTCTCCTCCGGTATCACGCCTTCTTTCTCCTTATCAGAAATATAGTTCTTTGCCTCCTTGATGTCTTGCCTGGAGGCTTTGGCATAAATCATTCCGCTAACCTGGGCGTAGTTCTTCTCATCTATCTCCTTGAGGATCTGTGCAAGCTTGAACTTGAAATCGTCCATGTTCCTCATGCTGAGGCAAGGTTTGCGTTTCGATTTCTTCTTTATATCTGGTTTCCTGAAGTTTTTCTTGTATGGCACTGACATTGATTCACCTATCGATAATGTCTATGCCAATGTTCTCAAGTTCCTCGACAAGCTTTTTGATACCGTTGTCGACATCTTCCTTGCTCTTTGCACCAGCACAAACAATCCTACCAGTATTGAATATGAGTATCGCAACTTTCGGGATTTTCACCCTGTAGACGAGGCCCGGGAACTGTTCTGGTTCATATTCACAGTTCTCCAGCTCGAAGACGAGATTTTCAAGGTCCAGCTCCACATCAAGCGCTGCGGTGGCGACCATGTTCTGCAGCTTGAGGTCTGGCTTCTGATTTATCTCAAAACCAATGTTACGAAGATTATCAATGATTATATATATTGCCTTCTCGGCATCCTTGACCGATTTGGCGCCGGTACATATGAGCTTACCGGTTGAGAATACAAGTGTGGACGTCTTTGGTTCTTCCAGTTTATATACTAGCCCTGGAAACTGCTCAGGTTCGAACTCCGTGTTCTCTATCCTGGCAGTGATCGTGTTGAGGTCTAGGTCGGCATGTATGTCTGCCGATACCACGACATTCACGATTTTTG
>DAINBB010000003.1:79769-98665 GCA_036733165.1 Halobacteria archaeon
ATCTGTCATATTATCATTCCTTTAAAATTTCATATACATATTTGCCTTTCTTGTTCTTGCTTTCCCTTTTGGCAAGCTTGCCTTCCTTCACAAGCTCTTCCAAAGCTTCCATGGACTCTTCTTCGTTTACCTTGTTCTTGTACTTCTTGGCCAATGTGGCCAACGATGTCGCCCCGCTTCTCTCTATGTAGTTAAGGAAGTTCGTTTTTATGTCGTCACCCGTATACTTCTCTGCACTCCTTTTCATCTCTTCCTTCTTTTGGCACGATTCGCATATCTGCTCCTCGTTCATCTCATCTTCCGAGAACCACTTCTTACATTTTTGACATCTTATCATTGAAATCATTGTCATCGAGAATCACCAAGTGTTATTAAAACATTTATTCAATATGAAAATGATGTTTTAAAAGATTTCCCCATTTAAATGATTTAAAAATGTTTAAAAACAATTTATAAATAATGCCGTTTCTTATTGGATTGGGCGCATATCTGTCCCAAAACCTTCCGTCCGGCCTGATGGACAGGGGATTAGCGATCCCCAGACACATGGATCCTCCGGACACGGAATATCATCCATTTACAACGGCTCCGGCAGGCGTCTTGGCATCACCAAGGGACTTCCTTGAGACCGACCTTGTTGCTGAGGAAGTTGGTGCCAAAGTGCAGGATTGGCGTCAGGATGAACAGTATCAATATGTCTGAATTTGGTGGAACGTATATCAAGGAGGCGAACAACAGTGCCCCGATGAGGAAGTCCCACTGGTCCAACATTATGAGCGGCCGTCCCCTCTCTATGCCCATTCTTCTCTTGAAGAACGATTCTGTCATATCTCCGAAAAGTGCGCCGAAGCCGAGCAGGGCGCCCAACATGGCGGCATCGTAGACGGATGCATCAGCTATTGGATAATAGTCAAGGAACGTTTTTGAGAAATAGAATTGGATTATGGAGAACACTATGGCCATCGTTGTACCGGAGAGAAGTCCCCCCCATGTGACGCCGTCGCCAATCAGTCTATGACCGTCCCAGGCGACCTTTCCGCCGTCCACCGGACGTTTGTCATGAATGAGGCAGGCGCCTCCGTTGGCCACGTATGCAGGCAATATGAACCACAGTGCAGTTGCTAGACCCAAATATGTCCCCTCACTTACTAGCATTCTTGTTCTCTTTTAAACCTTTTCTGACAATGCTGGATGTTAGGGATTAATTATTAATTCATATACCTTGTTATAATGCCATGCTCGGGTCCCTGTCACGAGATTACAAGAGATTGAACGGAAAAGAAAAGGCCAAGGACATATCGATGGGGGCGATATTGGGGGCGGCATTCGCTCTTTTTAACATGTTCGGATATAACATTATCATGGAGGCGGGCGCTGAGAGGTACCTCGACATCTTCACAGTGGAGGCTTGGGAGATGTATGTCAACTATGCCATGGTCGTAGCCTTGTTGATAGTTACCTATCTCCTAGTGCGTTTCATAAAGAACAGGATGGGACTGTCATCTATTTTCACATTGACGTTTATGTTATCCTTCGTGCTGGTGGGGTGGATATACGTATCCGCCGTCGTATGGGTGACATTGCTCAGGATCAAATATCTGGTGACGTGAAGAGTTACTTATCGTCAGCGAATCCATCCCTGAACCGATTCGAGTATTTTGAAGATAGAAGCACTTCACGAGTTTATCATGAAGCACGGGGGGAATCCTGGTCTGTCATATCTTTTCTTTGCATGAGCGGCCTTTTCCCAAGCTTGCCATTTTAATTAATACTTTGATAGGAAAAAATAAAAAGCTGTCATATTATTTATAACCCTGGTGTTAATAATGATTCATCCCATTGATTACAGATATGGCTCAGAGGGGATCAGGAAGATCTTTGAAGAGGACAACCGTTTGCAACTTCTTCTGGACGTGGAGGCGGCGATAGCCAGGGCGCATGCCGACCTTGGGCACATTCCCGCGGAGGCGGCCGATGCGATAGAGAACAATGCCAAGCTTTCCATCGCGACGAAGGAGGAGATATACGAGGAGGAGAAGAGGACCAATCATGACATCATGGCCATGGTAAGGGTATTGGCCGACAAATGCGGCGATTGGGGCAGGTATGTCCATTTCGGTGCGACCTCGAACGATATAAACGATACGGCCTCGGCGATGCAGTTCAGGGACGCCATCGACCTCATATTGGACGAGATGGCGGAGCTAAAGAATGCCCTGAAGAGGCTGGCCATCGAGAACAAGGGACTTGTATGTGTCGGCAGGACACACGCCCAGCACGCCATACCTACGACATACGGCATGAAGTTCGCCCTTTTCCTGGACGAACTGAAGAGGAACGAGGAGAGGATGTTGGTATCGTATGGAAGGAACTGTGGCAAGATCGCCGGTGCGGTCGGAACCATGGCGTCATATGATGACGGCTTTGCGATGGCCGAGAAGGTGGGCGACATCCTTGACATCAACATGGCCACGATAACCAATCAGGTCGTGCCGAGGGACATATATGCGGAGATAATGCTGAACATCGCCCTCTTAGGAAGTCTTCTTGACAAGATGGCCACGGAGGTAAGGAACCTTCAGAGGACGGAGATAAACGAGGCGGCGGAGGGATTCAAGTCCACACAGGTGGGTTCATCGACAATGCCTCACAAGAAGAATCCCATAACCTCCGAGAAGACATGCGGGCTTGCAAGGATCTTGTATGGAAACGTTATTCCATCGTTGCTGAACAACGTCCTCTGGCACGAGAGGGATCTCACTAACTCCGCTCCGGAAAGGGCGATAATACCAGAATCCTTCATACTGCTGGATGAGATGCTAAGGGGAATGATAAGCGTATACGGCAGTCTTGTCCTGTTCCCTGACAACATCAGGAAGAATCTCTATATGAGCAATGGGAAGAACATGGCGGAGGCCATAATGATAGCCCTCACAAAGAAGGGGGCCTCGAGGCAGGACGCCCACGAGATCCTCAGGAAGATATCCCTGGTCGGTGACGACTTCATCGGTGCCGTCAAGTCCAACGAGGAGATAAGGGGATATCTCTCAGAGGACGAGATAGAGTGCCTGCTCATTCCGGAGAACTACATCGGCGAAGCAGTCAATCTTGTCGATAGGGTGCTTGAGGACGATTAACGCTTCCTTGCGAATGTCATGTAACCTGTATGCCCCACCATCAGCGTCTTGGGCCTGGTGCCCATCTTCCTCTTTTCATATTCCCTGACGATGCACTCGATGGTCCTTATCTCCATCCAGTCCCTGTACCGAAGGGAGTCTTGGAATCTTATGACCTGTTCGATGGTCGGCGAGAACGAGAATATGTGTCCCCCCGGCCTAAGGGCCTCCAGCGCATGCTGCGTGACCTTGTCGGGTTCAGGCAGGTCAAGGGCGACAAGATCGATATCCCTCTCATCGATGCCCTCATAGATGTCCTGGAGCTTTATCGTGGAGTTTGTCGTTCCCCATTCCTTTATGTTCTTTCTGGAAAGATTGGCAAAGTCCTCCCTGATCTCGTACGATGTCACCGTCCCGGGATCCACTATGGAACACAGGAAAAGTGTCAACGCACCAGAGCCCACACCCGCCTCGACCACGTTCTGGCCGCTGTGCAGGCCTGTGTTTGCTATGATGTGACAGGCATCCTTTGGCTGTATCGTCTGTGGCAGCTTCCTCATCTTCTCCAAGTAGTCTATTAGATTTGGGTATACTACTGTGAATTCGTTATCCTTGTGGGTGATGGCCTTGAAACCTGGTTCCTTTCCCAATATCTCGTTGAGGTCCAGCACGCCGCCATGCGTATGGAGCTCCGACCTGTCCCCAAGGGTCACCATGAACTTCTTTCCCTTCTCGTCGATGAGAAGTATCCTGTCGCCCTCTTTGAATGCCATATAGTTACGGTACACCATATTGTTTTTAAATCCTTCTTCTTCATTACACAACAGGGCAAGAATAAGGAAAATGTTAAAAAGCGAGTTGTTCGATGATATAAGGAATTGATTATGATTAACAGTTTTCATATAATTTTGGTCCAGTGGTGTGTCCATGATCAATCTTGACGATGTAATAGATAAGATAAATATCACTCAAAGGGATAAGAAGATAATAATCGGCATTCCGATAATAATCTTTATACTGTCCATCTCAGTGATAGCCTTGAACGGCCTTTCTTTCGGTACCGACCTTGAGGGCGGTACTATGGTGACGCTAACAAACTTCACAACAGACGGCAATGAGCTCCAAGCGGAGCTTAGGGACCACTTTGGGACCGCAGACATAACTGTAAAGTCCCCAACGAACATAGGGTCTGGTCCTACGTATGTTGAAATTCCATCAAACATAGATTCGGACGATGTGCAGGAATACTTCGGCGAGAAATATCCCGGTACCGACGTCTCGTTCTCAATGTTCGATCCCACAGTTACAAGTCAATTCAAGTCTGAAGCGATGAAAGCCATAATCCTGGCCTTTATTGCGATGTCGATAATAGTCTTCATAGTCTTCAGGACGCCGATACCCAGCCTTACCGTCGTGCTTTCGGCCATATCGGACATAACCATAACAGTGGCGCTGATGAGCGCGTTGGGAATCAATCTGACATTGGGCACAATAGCGGCCTTGCTGATGGTCATAGGTTACTCTGTCGACTCGAACATACTCTTGACGACAAGATTGCTCAAGAGACGTGGAGAACTCGTTCCAAAGGTCAAAAACGCCATGAAGACCGGATTTACAATGACCATCACCACCTTGTGTGCGATGTTGGCCCTATACATTGTCTCAAGTCATCCGACACTTGAGTCAATCTCGATAGTATTGATCTTTGCCCTTTCCATAGATCTGATGAACACATGGTGCCTCAATACAGGCATCCTTATGTGGTTCCTGGAAAGGCAGCATACAGACCAGAAGAAGAGGAGGTCCGGGTCATGAAGATGCCATCATTGCTTGGAAATCTCAGGATACTTCTCTGGGCCATCATATTGGTGGCGGCGATAGTATCGATCAATCCATCTTTCTCAGATGGATTTGACACAGACCTTCAGTTTGGCATCGAGATAGAGGGTGGTTCATGGATCAACCTAGAGCTCGAGGGAAATCTCGTACAGGCGACGGGGGACACCGCCACCATGGTGGAATACCTGATAGAGAGCAAGGCCGGTGTCGACATCACATTCGTCCAATATAGTGACGATATCTTCACGTTCAGCTTCGATGATCTGGAGACGTACCAGTCCGATATAGACAACTCGATAACATGGACCTCGACGACGTCCTTCGACCTTGATACGGGAATCTTCACTCTGGAAGCGGACAACGAATCGGTCATGGCCGTGCTTCTGCAGTACATAAACAACGGCTGCCAGGTCACGCTTGTGGAGTTCGATGGCGACGAATGGTTCGAGGTGAGGCGTTCTCTCTCCGAGGAGGAGGAGACCCTTGCGGACGAGCTAAGTAGCGACGAGTTCGAGTCATATCTGCACGGTTGGTACAATGAGCAGCTCGATGGCGTTGCCACAGTCACGAATCTGCTCAACAGGGTGTCCCCGGACACCACGAACGACAGCAGGGACATCATATCCACAAAGCTCAATTATCTGGGTCTTTCAGACATTCCAGTAAAGACCACGGACAACGACAGGTACATAAGCGTGGAATTCGCCGGCGTGGACCTGGGCGAGGCGGAGTCGCTCGTCACGGAACAGGGCAAGTTCGAGATAAAGGTGCTTGTTGAGGCGGCCGAGGACATCGGCGATGAGGACGTATACGCGCTCATAGTGGCCGGTGACGAGATAGAGAGTGTCGACCATTACTCCAAGGACATATCCACACAGAAGTGGTACGTTCCTTTCTCACTTACAGGGGATGGGGCTGAGACCTTTGCCGAGAAGTGCATACAGTATGGGGCCACAGATGACCCTGATGCGCACCCGATAGCGATGTTCCTTGACGATGTCCTGATCTTCGAGGCGCCTCTTGACTCGTCCCTTGCCGAAAGCATTGAGGACGGTTCTTGGCAGAAGTCAGGGTCCCTCAGCGCCAGTTTGGGAACAAGCGACGATGCCGGCGAGAGCGCGAGGAATCTCTGGATCCAGATGAATGCCGGCGCCCTGCCAGTGAAGCAGAGGGTTGTGTCCGAAGGATACGTGTCGGCCACACTTGGCGACCTCTTTCTTAAAGAGATCGTCTATGCGGGCATAGTTGCGATACTTGTCGTCGGACTGATAGTTTACCTGAGGTACAAAAAGGCGAACATCGTCCTTCCACTGCTCGTCACCGCCTTCAGCGAGACCGTGATAGTGCTCGGGGTGGCGAATGTGATAGGTTACCAACTCGACCTTCCGGCGATAGCCGGTATACTTGCGACCCTTGGTACCGGTGTGGACCAGATGGTGATAATAACCGACGAGGTCCTTCGCGGGGAGGGTTCAGGCAAGATCAGGGCAAGCCTCTCCAAGAGGGTGTCCAGGGCGTTTGCGATAATCTTCGCATCGGCCACGACGACCATAATGGCCATGATACCCCTGGCCTATATGCAGCTCGGGGTGCTCAGGGGCTTTGCGATAGTCACGATAATCGGTCTGTTGGTCGGCATATTCATAACGAGGCCCACATATGCGAAGGTTATAAATATCATTTTGGGCAATGATAAGAGTGTCAATGCCAGGTGATGAAAAACATGTATGTCATTATCATGGGCGGTGGCAGGATCGGTTACAACCTGGCCAAATCCCTTGTCAACAGGGGGCATGAGGTCACCGTCCTTGAAGTGGACAAGGACAGGGCCACGGAGATATCCGCGGAGCTTGATGCCTTGGTCGTGAACGACGACGGTACGACCATAAGGGGACTTGAGGAGGTGAACATCTTCACCGCCGACGCCTTTGTGGCCGTCACTGGCGACGATGGCACCAATCTTACCGGCTGCCTGCTCGCCAAGGAATACGGTGTCAAGACCACGATGGCGAGGGTGGCGGACTTTCAGAAGTCAGAGATATTCAAGAAGCTCGGTGTTTCCGTCGTGGTTTCGCCGGAACTCGCAGCGTCCCAGTACATCGAACGATTCATAATGAGACCCGATGTCGTCGACCTTACCGTGATAGGCGGCGGAGAGGCGGAGATCATGGAGATGATAGTGGGCGAGAGGTCCACAGTGGCGTACAAGAAGCTCAAGGAGATCCCGCCGAAGGACTTCATCGTGGTGGCCATATACCAGGAAGGCAAGTTGCTGATACCAAAGGGGGACACCGTGATAGAGCCCGGGACGAGGATTTTCGTACTTTCCAAGAACAATATGGTCGCCTTCGTCAAGAAGTTGTTCATGGGCGGATAAAATTTTCATTTTGTTATAATATTTATTTTTCTCTTTACATAATTTAATAATATGTTCAGCATTGAACATACAGTTTTTTCCATTCCGAAAGATTTTTATATTATATGTTTTTCCTTCATTTTGAGAATTCAGGGAGCGTTAGCTATCTGATGAATTCGAGGGACATAAATGAAAGACACAAAATGGGAGAACATGCCTCAGAAGATCGAATGGCAGGAAGAGATCGAGTTCTTCCCCATTTACATCAACAGGAAGACTTTCACCAAAATCAAGCGCATGGATCTGGAAATGATAACAGATTTCTGCATAAAGGCCATCAGGGACAAGGTGAACTATTCAGTCTTCTCCATAGACAGGGAACTTCTTGTGGAACAGGTTGAGACCATGTTCGCGATCATGAGCGACAAGGCCATGTGCTACAATACATGCCTGCTACTGGTCCCTCTAAATCATATATCAGAGATGGTGTGATGGCGCCTATAGCCAGTTACGAGTTCGACGACACCACATATGCCAGGGTGACCTCAAGGGGCATCTGGATAATGGTGACCGACGACATGGAGTTCTCCGAGGACTTCTATAACGTGTACAAGATAACTGACAACCTGATACTGCTCAAACCGCCCCTGAAGTCCGTTAGGCCTTTCAGGAGCATGCAGCCCATAGGCAGCGCAAGGATGCTCAAGTCCAAGAAGTACACGATGAGATTCGAGAAATCCGTGAAGGACCAGGTGGACTGGGAGGACGGATGGGAAGTGTTCATCTACTCCAACATGGATGGCGAGTTGATGCTTCTGGCCTGCCCGCCGCTTGATGACATAGAATATGTCGAGATACGCGGACTTCCAGGGATCATATCTCTCCCCACAGAGATTGGCGCATAGGGCGGCTATATCTCCAGGAATCTTCCCTTGATATAGACCTTGTTCCTTCTCGAGATCTCTGTGACCTGAAGGGGCTTTTCCTCAGATCTGGCGAATGCAGAAAGGATCAGGCTGCATATCGGGCAACCCGTCTTTTCGCACACACCCTGCGATTCTGCCCTTATCCTTGTGCAGTTCTCATCGAAGTTGGAATGCCTAAACACTACTCGCAGTTCCCCCTCGTCGTATTCGGCGTCGATGGAATCGACCATTCCAAGGCCTTCCATGACCTTGATGGTCTCACACATGATCCCGGCACCCATTCCGATGAACCGCGTTTCGCTCTCCTGCTCCAAAAGACCCATCATCTTGCCTCCGGGCGAGCTTAGGAGAAGCCCGAAATTCTTGGATGCGTTGTCGGTGACGAGAGTTGGCTTGTCATATATCCTCCTGAGGTCGGGAACGTCATTTCCCTCGTGAAGCGGCACGAACACCCTGTCATGGACCGTCTCACGCTTCGGTGGCAGGAATATCCCCCTCCCCTTGATATTGAGGCCGTTGAGCACATCGTGGACGGAGGCGGTTGTGGACTCTATCACATGGCCTGTCATCTGTTCGGGCACATTGTAGTTGACATGCATGAAAAGCAGGAATATGCCTATGAGCACACCGGAAAATGCGGCTCTCCTTGCAATGGCGTCATCAGGATAGGCCAGGACCAATGCAACGGAGAATATCAGAAAAGCGACCCCGACCGCCGTGCCCCTCATCTTCTTGATGTTCATTTTTTCACTCTTTAATCGTGGTGATTACTTATTTTAAATATATCTCGGGAATCTCTTTTATAAAACTAAGCTTGTATGGACCGGATAGCCCTTTGAAAATTCGGAATGCCCGATAGGGCATGTCCTTGATTCGCGCCATCGGACAAGACAAATAGGAAAAGGGATAAGAGTCTATCTCCCATCCAATGGCACATAGTCCTTGAAGTATGCAACGTTCTTATAGGCGGGCCTTATTATCCTCTTGCCGTTCCTTATCTCCTCTACCCTGTGGGCGCACCATCCCACTATCCTTGCCATCACGAACAATGGAGTGTATATCTCCCTTGGCAGATTGAGGCAGTCGTATACGAACCCCGAGTAGAAGTCCACATTTGGTGACATGATCTTCCTGTAACCCTTAACTTCCTCGAACACGTCCGGCATCAGCCTCTCTATGGTGTCGTACAGCAGGAACTCATCGTACCTGTCCTTCTCCTTGGCGAGCTCCATGGCCTTTTCCTTGAGGATGATCGCACGCGGGTCGGACTTCGTGTATACGGCGTGCCCTATTCCGTAGACCTTCCCGCTCCTGTCAAAGGCCTGTCTCTTGAGGAGCTTCGTCAGGTAATCGACCACCTCGCCCTCGTCGCTCCAATCGTTCACGTAGTTCTTGACGTGATCCATCATGTCGGTCACCAATCTGTTCGCCCCGCCGTGCAACGGCCCCTTCAGCGACCCTATGGCGGCCGCGATCGCTGAATAGGTGTCGGTCCCGCTCGAGCTCACGACATGTGTGGTGAACGTTGAGTTGTTACCTCCACCGTGGTCTATGTGCAGTGATAAGCAGAGGTCCAGCGTGTCTGCCTCAAGTTTTGTGAAGTTGCCCGACTCTCTCATGAGATGAAGGAAGTTGTCGACGGTGCTGAGCTCCTTTGTGGGATGCCTCATCACCAATGATTTTCCGTAGTACTTGTATTTTATCGCCCTGTGCGAGTAGGCTATCAGGGTCGGCATCTTGGCAATTAGATTCATTGACTGTGTCATAAGATTCGGGATCGATAGATCATCAGGATTCTCATCGTCCTTGTAGAGCGCGAGAACGCTCCTTGCCAGCATGTTCATGTGGTCTCTGCTGGTATGTGTCAGTATCATGTCCTTATTGAACTCGTCGGTCACCGCCCTGTAGTTCCTCAGTGTCTCTGAATATGCATCGAGTTCGTCCTTGTTGGGCAGCTTTCCGAAGAGAACAAGGAATGAGAGCTCATCGAATCCCTGTCTCTTCCCCTTTAGGAATCCGTTCACAAGTTCCCGTATAGAATATCCCCTGTAGAAGAGCTCGCCTTCTATCGGCCGGGTATCCTCGTCTATTACCTGGAATCCGAAGACAGCGGAGATGTTGGTCAGTCCTACCAGAACACCGCTTCCATCGGAATTTCTCAATCCTCTTTTGACATTGTACTTCGCATATAGATCGGGATATATGTTGTCATTCTCGTCCACCAGATTGAAAAGTTCACTAATCCTCTCCATTTTCATCCACCAATCTTCCTTATTATCGCTTTTGCCATCTCCTTTGTCCCGACTGCCGTGGGGTCCTTCCTGTCCCTCTTAAGGTCGAATGTCACGTCCTTGCCCTCGCGTATCACGTCCGCTACCGCTTTCTCCAGTTCAATGGAGGCTTCCGTCTCTCCTATGTGCCTAAGCATCATTACCCCGCTCAGTATCAGCGCCGTAGGATTCGCCACGTTCTTGCCGGCGTACTTCGGTGCCGACCCGTGAGTGGCCTCGAACACGGCGATCTCCTCTCCGATGTTGCCGCCGGGCGCCACGCCAAGACCGCCCACCAGTCCTGCGCCCAGGTCGGATAAGATGTCCCCATACAGGTTTGGCAAAACAAGGACATCGTACAATTGAGGTTTTTGCACAAGCTGCATGCACATGTTGTCAACGATCCTGTCCTCGAACTCTATCTCCGGATATTCCTCGGCCACCGCCCTTGCCACCTTGAGAAAGAGCCCGTCAGAGTATTTCATTATGTTGGCCTTGTGCACGGCCGTTACCTTGTTCCTGCCGTTCTCCAAGGCATAGTCAAATGCGAATCTCACGATCCTTTCGGACCTGGCTATCGATATGGGCTTGATCGATATGCCGGAGTCCCTGGGCATATGGATGCCCTTCATTCCATCTATGAACTCCATCAGCCTGAGGGTCTCTTCCTGGCCTTCCTCGAACTCTATACCCGCATAGAGGTCCTCTGTGTTCTCCCTGACGATCACGAGGTCGATGTCCCTGTATCTCGAGTTGACCCCCTCATAGCTCTTGCAAGGCCTCAGGCATGCATAAAGGTCAAGCTGTTTCCTCAGTCTCACGTTAACGCTCCTGAAACCTGTGCCAACGGGAGTTGTTATGGGGGCCTTTATTGCCACCTTGGCCTTCCTGATGGTGTCAACAACTCTCTCTGGCAGTGGGTCGCCATCCCTCTCGTACACCTCTATCCCAGCATCTTCCACATGCCAGTCTATGCTGACACCTGTGGCGTCTATACAGTCCATCGTGGCATCAGCGATCTCCGGACCGATGCCGTCCCCTTTCAATAATGCAACATCATGCTTCATAATGGTCACCCTTTCAGCGCGAACAGCTTTCCCCCTGCATGAAGGTATCGCTTCTCCCTCGGGGAGAACTCACCTTTTAGCAATATCGTCAGGTTCTTGGTCCTGTCATGGAGGGTGAAGGTCGGACCTTCAAGACCTTTTTCGATGTCACCGAGCTCCAACTCATCGCCCTGTTCAATCATGTCATAGTCAAGCTCGTTCAAGAAGACGAGTGGTAATATTCCGAAGTTTATCAGGTTTGCCCGGTGTATCCTCTCTATGGACTTTGCAATGATGCACCTGACCCCCAAGTATGCGGGGCATATTGCCGCATGCTCCCTTGATGAGCCCTGTCCATATGATTCGCCTCCGATGATGAATCCCTTCATGCCGTTCTTGTGTAGTTCCATCATCCTTTGTGGAAACTCCGGGTCGACGCCCTCAAAAACGTACTCCGAGTATTTTGGTATGTTCGACCTGTACTTGAGTCTCACGCCCGCAGGCATTATGTGGTCGGTGGTAATCTTGTCGCCCACCTTGAGGGCCGCCACCCCGTGCAGGGATTTGCCAAGGGGTTCCCCCGTCGGAGGCGGGCCTATGTTGGGTCCTTTTATCACGCCATCCTTCCCTGTGGGATGTACGAATCTGGAATCGTCTATGACTATCCCATTCAATCTCTTCGCATCTGCTATAAGCGGTTCGGACCCATCCAGATCCCCAGGCATCACGAGCTTTCCCTCCAACGCGGAGGCCGCAGCCGCCTTGACACCCATGAGGTATATCCCCGCCGAGTTCGTCCCGGACCTTCCGTAGAAGTTCCTGTTGTTGGTCCTTAGGCTGTTGGCGTCGGTGCAGGGGGCCTGGCCTATCCCCAGGCAGAAGCCGCAGGCAGGTTCCATTATCCTGGCCCCGCTCTCAATGAATGTTTGCATCATCCCCATCTTGGCCAATGTGAGCAGCACTTGCCTGGATCCAGGAGCTATTATCAGGCTCATTCCCGGGCCCGCCCTCTTTCCTTTTAGGATAGTGGCCGCCACGGCCATGTCATATAGTGAAGCGTTCGTGCATGAGCCTATGCATACCTGTTGTACGTCCAGTCCCTGCAGGTCCTCTATCCTCTCGACGTTGTCAGGGCTGTGCGGCGTCGCAACAAGAGGCTCCATCTTTGAGAGGTCGATCTCCATTACCTTGTCATAATGGGCATCATCGTCTGCGGTCAACCGTCTGAAGGAATCCTTCCTTTGCTGTGCCTCTAGGAATTCCCTGGTCACATCATCTGATGGAAATATGGACGTAGTGACCCCGAGCTCGGCCCCCATGTTACATATGGTCGCCCTCTCGGGTACCGAAAGCGTGGAGACCCCCTCTCCCCCGTATTCGATTATGTATCCGACATTGCCCTTGGTGGTCAATATGGAAAGAATCTTCAGTATGATATCCTTTGCCTCACAGTTCGGCGGCAGTGAGTTCCTGAGTTCCACCTTCATGACCTTGGGCGTTGGGAGGTAGAAGGGCTCTCCCGCCATCGCCGCTGCCACATCGATTCCGCCGGCGCCTATTGCCAGGCAACCTATTCCCCCGGATGTCGGTGTGTGGGAGTCTGACCCCAATAGCGTCTTTCCAGGCTCTGAAAATCTTTCCAGATGCACTTGGTGGCATATACCGTTGCCAGGAGGGGAGTATACAATGCCGTATTTGTCTGTGACGGTCCTTAGGTAATTGTGATCATCTGCGTTCTCATATCCGAACTGCAGGGTGTTGTGATCCACATAGGCAACCGACAGTTCCGTCCTTACCCTGTCGATCCCTATGGTCTCAAGCTCGAGATAGACCATTGTGCCTGTCGAGTCCTGCGTCAGTGTCTGGTCCACCCTTATACCGATCTCTTGCTTGTTTTCATCCATCCTATGCAAATCGATTATCTTCTCTACGATATTTTTTCCCATAAAAAACACATCCACATAGATGTAGTTAAGAATATAGTGAGATAATTAGTATTATTTAAAAAATTATCTGTTTTATATTGAACATTTAACTCATATCAAACAAAAACTTTATAAATTTGTTCAAATCAAGGTATTTGAATGTCATTGCATATCCTAGATGAAATCGACAAGAAGATACTCCATGAGCTCATCATGGACTCCAGAACGCCCGTGAGAACGATAGCGAACAGGGTGAATGTCTCGGTAGGCACCGTCTTCAATAGGATCAAGCATATGGAGGACACCGGGATAATAAAATCCTTCACGGTATCGGTGGATTATGATGCCTTGGGGTACCATCTGAGCGTCATGATATCCCTGAAGATAAAGAGAGGGATGTACCCGAAACTGGCCGAAGAGCTTTCCAATGAGAAAGAGGTCATCACGATATATGACGTCACTGGCGAGTTCGATGGCGTACTGATATGCGTCTTTGCCTACAGGCAGGAACTCGACAAGTTCCTAAAGAAGCTCCAGTCCCATCCCCTTGTGGAGGACACACATACGGTGCTTGTCCTGAACAAGAACAAGGAATCCCATCTCAGCTTTCTATGAGGTCGAAGATCCCCCTCTCGCACAGTTCTTGATATACATCGGCAACCTCTTTTCTTGAAAAGTCTTTGAGAAGGCTGAGCCTTTCATAGATGGTGTCAAGGTTCATCTCATCTGAAAACTGGACAATCGAGTTCTGGCATATGTAGACGATGGAGCAGGCTATCTCCAACCATCTAGTGTCCCTGTATCCCACGACGGACACGAATCCGGCCACATCGAACTTCTTCCTGTCAAATATGGGCCTGTTCCATGACCCTTCATGGAAGTAGATGTCCGCCAGGTCGCTGGAGTATGGCCCCCTTATGTACATGCTATAGTCCAGCTGTTCTCTTGGGGCGAGCCCCATCCTTATGGCCATGAAGACGTATTTCTGCAACTTTATCCGATCGCCAAAGCAATGCCTTTCGGTATCGAAGGTGAAACCGCACGATACCTTCAGAAAACTGAGAAACTCCTCAAGGGTGCACATGTCGTTCATGGTGATAGATGCCTATCTCGTGTTGATATCCCTTTTTTTCCCTAAAGACTATAACAATGTGAAAATAAACATGAAAAAACATGTTGTCTTTGAATTACCACATGTATCAGCATGGCATTGTTGTCACTTTGCATTTCATGGGCGATTGATTATATTTATAAATAGGTAGATTTGAGAAATATCATGGTCTACAAACTTGTTCTCGTCCTGGCCCTTATATTGTCCTTGCAGACGTTGGAGCCCCCGTCAGATCTATCTGTGGAACTTGACGGCGACACGGCCATACTGACATGGCAGGACAACAGCGTGGGCGAGGAGGGGTTCTGGATCTACAGGGACAGGGCAAAACATGCAAAGGTCCCCGCCGACACCACATACTATGAGGACGACATATCCGACAACACGAGGCATTACTACATGGTCAGTGCCTATAACGGCGACGAGGAGTCCTCGCTCTCCAATGAGGTCAACGTTCGTTCGGAGGGGGTCTCCACGCGGATCATCTATTATGGACTCCCACTGCTTGCCCTGATCGTCGTGATAGTCTTTTTCCTCGGGCGTGGCAAGAAGGACGAAGACGATTACGAGCAGGATGACGAACCCGTCCTCCTGACAGACCGATTGACCAAATTTTGAATGGCCCATGAAACGTTATGTTTTTTTTGACATAACATTTTTATTTGAATGACTTTAGTGTATGGTGATGAAGAGAGCCATAGTACTGATTATCATAGCATGCATTTTCCTTTCAGGATGTGTTAGTGGTGATGGTGGAGATTCCGGAACCGATTGGGAACTCGCCGTAGAGGGAGAAGTCGATTCTTCCTTCACCATCACTTTCGATGAGCTTCTTGAACTGGAATCTGAGACCATCGAGGCCACCATCGAGAAGACCACGGGGACGACAGAGACAAATGAATGGACCGGGGTCCCAATTGAATACTTCATTGAAAGGGCGGGATTGAACGAGAATGTCGACAGGGTCATCCTGGAAGCCTTTGACGGCTATACCGTCACACTGGAGATGGACGAGCTTGAAGACGGCCTCATAGCATACGAGATGGACGGTGAGCGCCTACAGGAGTCCGAGCCCCTTAGGATGGTACTTCCTCACAAATGGGGTCCGGCCTGGATGCGAGGCCTTACTAAACTGACGTTCACAACGACTGTCGGCAAGTTGCAGATAGTCGGCGATGTAAAGGCCCCACTGTTGCTGGCTCCGGGGGACCTGGAGACTTTTGAACACTCTACGGTAACGTTCGATGGGACCGATTATTATGGCGTGACCCTGACACAGCTGTTCGACCAGGCGAGATATATCCTGGATTCCACCAATGTGGTATACTACTGTTCATCTGGAACGTTGGATGTGCCTATCGAGAACGTCTTGGACAACGATCTGGTCATAGTCTTCGTGGAAGGGGATTCCTTCGGCCTGCTCGCCTTTACGGATGAAGGTTCACAGGTCTTGACCGATGTGTACAAGATAGAGGTCACGACCGTCACTTGATCTTTTTTCCTTTTTTATTGTCATTTTTTCAGAATTTTTATTATTTCTATTATCTAATTTTTGCCATGTGGAGATAACAATACTTATTCAAGTTTCAAAAAAATAGTATCTTATAAGCTTGGTTCCGGGATAAACGATTAATATAATCCTCTCTTATAAAAATGGAAGAGAGTTTTTCATGAAGCCCACTAAAAAAATGTCTTATCCCCTGATAATAATCATTTTTTTATTATCGAGCCTATCCCCAATTTACGGCAATACGGGCGATGAAGATTATAATTTTATACAACTATCTTTAAATTCTGGAGAATATTCAATCGAAAAAGATGTAAATAATTTAGATGTTCTGGCGATGGAAGATGCCTTTTTTGATGGCGATCCAGGTAATCCTCAATTACCATATATGATTTATAAGGTCCTGCTTCCCTATGATGTCATTTTCGAATCTTTGGACTTGGAGGTCATAAATGCAGATTATGAGGAAGTTGAGGGATACTTTGATATAAATCCATGTTCTCCAATCTGTACTTATGTGGATGGGGAAGAAATCTGTTATTGGGGGAGTGAAACGATTGTTGATGGCAAAAACATAGATGTTTATGAAAGTGATTCCTTTTATCCGATAGATTCAATATTTATTAAAGAAGAGTCCGCACAGATGAGAAAATGGAAGTTTGTTAGGGTTTATTTCTATCCTTTCAAGTACAATCCTGTTCAAGGAAAGCTTTACTATTGTGATAATATTGAGATAAAAATCAGTTACCAAACCATGCCGGAAAGCATGATGGACACAGTTGAAACTCAATTAATATTATCAGACAATGCTTTCGATGATATTGCGGCAGAAATGTTTGTAAATTATTCACAGGCAAGTAATTGGTATCCGGATACCCTAAGGCCCAAAATAGATGTTTCTTACTCGAAAATACCTACTGTTCTGAATTCGGACATAATTTCATCCAGTTTAATAGATACAAGCTATGTTTTTGATTATATTATTGTTACAACGAACGAAGTCCTCATTAATAGCACAAAAATCATTGACTTTCTCAATCATAAGGCCTCTATGGGTTTCAGTGTAGGCATTGCTACTGAAGACCAATATGGAACAAGCACTCCGGAAAATATTAGGGAATACTTAATTTATGGATATGAAAATTGGAGTTTTGAATATGTGTTATTGATTGGAGATCCTGATCCAAATTCGTCGATTGTCCCAATGAAATTATGTCACCCAGGTTCATCTGAAGTGGATAATGGATGGTCTCCGACCGATTATTATTATGCGGATTTGACAGGAGATTGGGACAATGATGGAGATGGGGTGTATGGAGAATATGGTTGGTTCCAAGATGGTGGTTATGGTGGGGTAAATTTTGACGCTGAACTTTGGGTGGGTCGCATACCATATACTGGAGACATTACTTATGTTGACAAAATTTTGCAGAAGACTATCGATTATGAAAATCAGGTATCTACATCATGGCAATACAATATATTATTACCTATGGCATTCTCAGATGCCGACACTGATGGTGCGTATCTCGGAGAACAGATGAAATCAGATTATATTCTAGCAGGGGGATACAATGCTTACACGATGTACGATCAAGGAACATGGTATGACTCTACTTTTTCTAGCAATGGAAACTTAACAGATGGTTCTGCTGCCAATAGATGGAAGAATCATGATTATGGGATAGTGGCATGGTGGGGACATGGTAGTTATTATGGTGCATATATCTCAAATTATACATCTTATGGAAGAATAATAAATCAAAATGATACTTATACTCTTGACGATGATCATCCCTCAATTGTTTTTCAATGTTCATGTTCAAATGCAAATCCAACATATCCAAATAATTTAACTCATTCATTGTTATATAATGGGGCAATTTTAACAGTTGCTGGTACATATATTACCTATTATTCCTCTGATCAGACTAATTTTATTAATTCTTCTACAAATGCAGGATTTGCATATAGTTTTGTAAATTATATAACTGAAGAATATGAAGGCGCAAAAAGTTACTATTTGACTAGCTCACAACTAGAACATGAAAAATGGACGCGTTGGGCCAATCATATGAGATTCAATGTATATGGCGATCCTTCGATTCGGATATCTCCAAATTATTCGCCCTCATTGGCAGACGGATATGTCACCCCGACTAATGGGACAACGGATACACTGTTCACATATCTTGTGCATTATTATGATCCAGATGGGGATGCGCCAGACTATAATTTTGTTTGGATCGACGGATATCAAAATACAATGTCCCTTTATAGTGGTTCTCCAAGCAATGGAATATATGGGTATACCACCACTCTTTCTGCTGGTTCCCACAGTTACTATTTTTATTTTTCAGATGGAAATAGTGGAGGATATGATTTTTTACCAGCTATAGATCATGGAGCCGATAGATATTATGGACCGACAGTAACCGGACCGCCATTGCTTTCCATAGATCCTTCATCTTGGGATTTTGGTGTGATATATCAAGATGAGACGGATAGTTGCACGTTCCATATACAGAACACAGGGGGGGAGACCCTCTCATGGACAGTTAATGAGAGTATACCGTGGATTAGTGTCATTCCCCTCAGTGGAACTACCACTACTGAAACAGACGATATTGTTGTAAGCATCGATTGTAGTGATCTGGTCAGTGGATATACCTACCGCGGTTCTGTTTTTGTAAACTCGAATGGAGGAAATGCAGAGATTATCATTGAGGTCACTGTAATGACAAGGCCGGACCCGCCTGGCAATCTGCAGGCTGAAAGCCTAGCGAACGGACAGATAGAA
>DAINBB010000004.1:0-79806 GCA_036733165.1 Halobacteria archaeon
CGCATGCTGGACATATGATGTCCGCACCATCCTTGAGATGCTGTATGGTCTCCATCTTCACCAACTCGGGTGAACCCAGCATCACGACCCTCACGGTCTCCAAGGAACCTATCAACGTCATCCTGTCGCCTATGGCCCTTTTTGCATCAATGGTGTAGCAACCGGGCGCCTCGTATGAGAAGGCATCAAAACCGCTGTAAGGAGCATATCCTAGGAATCCGGCCGTGTTCCCACAAATGTGCAGATAGGAAGGCACGTCCTTGATGGCCTTAGTGAATCTCCTGTATATCGGGTTAAGATACGTGTTGAAGTCAAACGGTGACAAAAGGTCACCAGAGGCCGTCGGATCTGGAACGTAGACAGAGTCTGCGCCATGATTGTCGATGGCGTCCCTAGCGATGTCGATCAAAAGATCATTTACGATATCCAGGGTCTCGATGAACTTGTCCGGATCTGTCTTTGAAAGTTCAAGGACAGGTTCAACACCCCACAGGTGCCCGGCCACGGTCATCGGGCCCGTAAGCATCTTGGTCACCGAGACGGTGTCGCCATAGTCCTTTGACAAATCATCCAAACACCCTTGTATGATGGGGTTCCTGCCTTTTTCCAAGACATTCTCAGGTATCGCGCAATCTGATGGGTCCTTTCCAGCCCAAACATGTTTGAGCACGGAGGGGTGCCTGTCCTTGGTACCTATATCAATGATATCAGTGCCACCTATCATTGAGACTTCACTGATGAGATCGTTGTGACAAAGAAGGCTGTCAAGCCCCCAGATCTCATAACGTCCAGCTTGGAATTTTGCCATTACATCTGGTTTTAATTGGCATTCTGGCCACGTCACGCCGGTGGCGTCCATCAGTTCTAGGACAAAGTTCGATAGTACTATTGTCGATGGTCTATCGGTCCTTCCTCCCTGAAGTGCAGCCAAATGCCTCCTTTTAGGGGTCATTTCACCAACTATATTAATTCCTCCCAAAAATTTATAGTCATATGACAGTTCAGTTATAAATCGCCAAATTAATAAAAGTTTTTATGGATAAACCATCCATATGGATTATTTTTTAAAAATAAGGTTGAATTATATATTATTTTTGAAAATAAATAATATTCTATTTTATAATAATAAATAAAATAATATTTTTTAAAATTTGATAATTGAGTATGTATAATATAAAAATACAAAGAATATTGAATATAATTATGTGATTATTTTACTCGAATTGACGAATAATAAGAAAAATATTTCTTAATACATATCGAATACAGATTTATTTACATCCTAAGGGCGGAGAAGGATTTATAAGGTTTTTGATGAAAAGAAGAGCTATGGACATCAAGGCATTTATCGAGCTCTCAAGACCCCTGAATCTCTTGTTAGCATCGATAGCGGTTCTTCTGGGCGCCTTCATGACCAAGGAGATAAACTACAAGGTGGCCTATGCCGTGATATCCGTGGCATTGATAACTGCTGGTGGGAACGCCATCAATGACTACTTCGATTTCGAGATAGACAAGATCAACAAGCCTAGACGCCCACTGCCCTCGGGGAGAATTGGCCTTGACGGGGCCGCGAGGTTCTCAATTCTCATGTTCATGACAGGCGTTATCGTGGCATATCTCATAAATCTGCCTTGTTTCATCATTGCGATACTCGCCTCGATACTGCTTTATGCCTATGCAAAGGATTTGAAGAATGCAGGATTTACAGGAAATCTCACAATAGCTGGACTGACGGGCATGGCCATCATCTACGCAGGCCTCTCGGTTTCCAACGCTGAGAAGATAATGTACGTGGCGGCCTTCGCCTTCCTGGTAAATCTGGGACGGGAGATCATCAAGGACGTGGAGGACTACGAAGGCGACAACTCCCAGGGCGCCAGGACCCTCCCGATAAGATACGGCATTAAAAAGGCACTGTACATGTCCCTGGTGCCGTTGCTGGCGATCATCCTTGTCACGCCCATCCCATACATCACTGGGCTCTACAACATCTACTATATGGCCATAATCCTGGCAGGGATAGACCTGCCCATCCTGCTCATGGCATATAAGCTTGTCAGCGACCCATCGATAAGGAATGTCGAAAAGTCCAAGTCCATGCTGAAGCTTATGATAATAATCGGTATTGTGGGACTCTATCTCGGCCTGTGAGGTATATTGACATGATAGACATATACATTCTCATATCATTCTTCTTCATTCATATCGGTCTTGGAAGGAAGATATCGATCCCTTACGCCATTGCGCTGGGGATAACGGATTGGAATGTTCTTATATTTGCCTTCATACTGGACGTGTTGCAGATACCGCTCTTCATGTATATCTACACCCACACATCGAACATTGCAATAATAAAAAGATTCAAGGCCCGGATTGAGGGGAAGTCCACCAAGATGGAGGGATCAAGAATCCTGGTATGGGCCAAGAATCTGGGAAAGGCAGGGACCCTGTTGCTTGCAGCGATGCCGTTTCAGGGCGGCGGCATGTGGAGCGGGGTCCTCTTGGCATACATCTTGAAACTGGAGAACAGGCAGATGTACCCCCTCCTTTCTGCGGGCAGCCTTATCGGATGTTCCATAATGGCCTTTGGGACCAGCTTCATATTGTCCCTTTTTTGATCATTCGACCATATTGACATCGTCATAGTCCATACGCTGGCCGATGATGAGATTCCCATACACTCCGTCATATCCTGCGGGAGAAAAACAGAAATCGTCATTTTTCACGGATATGATGTCATTTATTATCTTGTATTCGACCAGACCCTCAAGCGCGCCCTGGATGTCCTTGGGGCTCTTGAACCATAGATCGCACTCGTTTACCTTTGAAGTTATCCTGTTGTAACGGTCCAACACCTTCTTCGATGATATGTTGCATATGCCTAGGGAATATGCTATTATCTCCACCAATGGCACCATGTGCACGAAAGGTATGTCCGTCTTGGCATCGTCAAGGGTCCTTGGATCGCCTTGGACCTTCGAGAGCTCCAAGGCCCTCTCATACACCCCTACGGTCAGGCCCTTTCCGCATATCGGGCATTTCCTGTCCTTGGGGGTGTGGTCTGGAGAATATACGCAGTAATGTTCGTCATGGCCCTTCCTGCCAGCCCTGTGGCCAGTGAGGAAGTACCTTCCCTCAACAGGATTGAACTCGGCAGTGCCCACGATCCTGTTCTTCCTGAGGCTTCGCAATATGGAGCCATAGTCCCTCTCGCAATCGACAGATGTGAACTCCCTCCCCATCCTGTTGAGGGCCGGCGAATGGGCGTCGCTGTTCGATATGAAGGCGATATCGTCCAGTTCCGGTATGAGGGACAGTATCAAGGGATCGGCGGAAAGGCCTGTCTCTATGATCCTTATATCCTCTGCGGCCCCCCCATAGAAGTCCGACAACGAATCCACTGGGGCCTTGGATCCGAATACACCTTCCGGGGTAAGGACATGGGCGGGTATGATCTCTATTCCCTCATCTATCGACCGTATCGCATTGAGCCTCTCTCCAACGTCAACTGGACCGCCACACTTCAGGAACGGCCTGCCGACTGTGTTCTTCATGCCCCAGGATTCCATCATCTCAACGGCCGAGCCTATCGACTCGAAGGATGGGAAGAGAATGATGGTGTGCACACCCTTTCTCGAGCTGCCAACATCCGCCGTTATGATGATCTCGGTCTGAAGGACGTATGATATCTCGCTTTCCTCGTCATACTTGAAAATGCCGTCGCCGTCCTCCTTTAGGCATTCCTCAAGCCTTGCCTTCCAGTGCGGATGCATGCAGTCCCCCGTGCCGACGACATTGATGCCCTTGAGGGGCATGTTTTTCTCAACGTCGCCGAATGAGGTATTTCCCACGCCGCCGGCATATCCTGAATGTGAATGCATGTCGAGATGAAGTTCCATACGTCATGGTCAATATCATTTCTAATAAAGTTAATTGATGAGGACCAAAATCATTATATTGATTGGGAAACACTTGATTTCATGGTCAATGCAGAGATTAAGAAAGATATTGTGTATTTTTCAGAGGCTGGAAAACGTAACACCGAGAGATGCATAGAACTGGCCGTGAAGAGGGCCAACGAGCTAGGTATCAACGATTTTGTCGTTGCCTCGACCTCTGGATACACTGCCAATGTTCTCTACGACAAGGTAAAAGATGGCGGAAGGATCACAGTGGTCACCCATATGGTGGGATTCAAGGAGGTAGGCGTCGACAGGATGAGCGAGGATGCCAGGCTTGAGCTCATGATGAAGAAAATGAAGGTCCTGACAACAAGCCATGCCCTATCGGGTGCGGAAAGGGGTATCAAGAACAAGTTCGGCCTCATGGGGCCCCTTGAACTGATGGCCAACACCTTGAGGATGATGGGACACGGCGTGAAGGTCTGCTGTGAGATAACTCTTATGGCCGCAGATGCTGGTCTCATTCCGATGGACAGGGAGATAATGGCCATTGGCGGCAAGGGATCGGGCGCCGATACCGCATGTATCGTGAGCCCAGCACATACGAACAATTGTTTCGACTTCAAGTACCATGAGATAGTGTGCATGCCCAGGTAGATAGTATGGATATCTCCATTACCTGCCTATGTGACAATAACGTAAAGCTTTCAAGCCATCTCCGAGGGGAACATGGCATTGCATTTCACATCGATACAGGAAAAAATAAGATACTCTTTGATACCGGACAGAGCTTTAGTGTCCTTTCCCACAATGCGATGGAGCTTGGGATAGAACTGGAAAACATCGATAAACTTGTACTGAGCCACGGGCACTACGACCATACAGGAGGTCTTGACGGGTTGCTAGATATCGCATCCCCCACCATATACGCACATCCAGACATCTTCCAGGAAAAGTACAAGATCGTTTCCTCAAAAGAGAAATACATCGGCATTCCTATCGACAGGCAGGCCATAGAGAGGCGGGCCGACCTCATCCTGCAGACAGACAGCCTAGAGGTGTGCAAGGGCATCACAATGACAGGGGAAGTTGGAAGGGTCCATGACTGTGAGGCCGTGCCCGACCAGTTCGCCCATAAGGAGAACGGAAGGATGGTGAAGGACGACATCCTCGACGACCAATCCCTGATAGTGACCAACAAGGGAAGGGCGATGGTGTTCCTTGGATGCAACCATTCTGGGCTGATGAACACGTTCGACCATGTAAGAGGGCTAACTGAGGTACCCGTAGACACCATGGCGGGGGGGACCCACCTAGTTGCCGCGGGCGAGGAAAGGATAGGGGAGACCATAGAATTCTTCAAGAAGGAGGACATCATCATCTATGGATTCCACTGCACTGGTGACAAGGCCTCATTCAAGATGCGTGAGGGGCTTGGAGGGTCTTTCAAAAAAGGATATGCGGGAATCTCCTTCGTGAGATGATAAATTATAAAAGATTCTCCCGTCAAAATCATTGTAGGTAGGAAAATGGAAAAGATTGTCAATAGGATACTGGTGCCTATAGACGGGTCAAAGACCTCATACAATGCTATAAAGTATGCGTCCAAACTTGCCAAGAGTTCTGATGCCCAGATCCATCTTCTCAATGTCATCGACACAGAAAGGATGGGTCCGACCGATGACGAGACATTGTATGACCTCAAGGTGGAACATGCAAAGAACATACTCGAGGAGGCGGAGGGCATAGCCATGAGCTACGTCCTCAACGTTACGAAAGAGATTACGAAAGGCCCAGTTCCGGAGACCATAGTGTCGGTCGCCAAGGAAAACGGATTCGACCTCATAGTCATGGGCACGAGGGGAATGTCGGATTATAACAATTCCATGCTGGGGCATGTCTCTGAAAAGGTCGCGAAATATGCCCACTGTCCTGTAGTTCTAGTATAATGACGTAATAAGTTCATGAAACAATAGAAAAGTTTTTATATTACTACTCGTTATGTTTTTTTGAAAATATCGTAACAATGACCACCAAAAAAAAGTATAGGGCGCTGCTCCTTCCATCCCCAAAGCCCTATACTTTACCTCCACTATTGATTAATCTTGTAGAGAATGTCTTATTTTCAAGACTGGCATAAAGGAAGACTAATATTATTACAACAAGATATTGTCCTAGTAATATTACAATGGCACATCCTTCAAGGCCATGTCAGGCCTTTCCTAACACCAGAGCCAAGGTCTTTCCAAGGTACACTCCCAAGAACGCCAGTATCATGGTGCCGAATATGTTCGCGGAGAACATTGCCATCTCGTTGTTCTCCAACAGCTTGAAGGACTCGTAACTAAATGTTGACATGGTGGTGAACGCGCCCAAGAGGCCTATGGTGAGGAATATCCTTGTCTGGTCGGAGAAGATGCCCCTGTATTCGGAGAGATACATCACCATCCCCAGTAAAAGGCATCCAAGAAAGTTCACGCTCAGGGTCCCCAGGGGGAACTTCTCAAAATAGCTTTGCGTGATCGTGGAAAAGTAATATCTCAACACCGCGCCTATGAACCCTCCAAGACCTATTACAAAGAATGAATTCATGCCAACACCGAATTATGGATTTATAGAAGAATTGTTAACAATTATATAAATATTTCCATATAAGGTAGGATAATAACGGATATTATAAACAGCGGACCCGGTGGGATTCGAACCCACGATCTACAGCTTAGGAGGCTGATTTTAATACTTATTTTTCTTCAACGAACTATCTACAGCAATGCAAACTAACAATTATGAATCGGAATTTTATTATAAAACTTTTTGGTTGTGATGGCTCTATGGAAATTACTTATTATATGATGTTTTATTGCACTTAGGGCATGGTGGTAATGTATCTGTAGTATCATCTAACCTAACTTTCTGACCACATGCTCTACAGTGATATACACCCTTACCGGGTTTTTCCCCTGTATTATAACTCAATTTATCACCTCCTATTTTATTATTAAATTTTATAGTTAAAGATTGTCCCGGAATATGTTAATTCAGCTGAAAAATCATTCTGAACAATCCATTCATTCCGACCCTTCCTATAGGTTGGAAGGAAAATTAAAAAATAAAGGTTCCGGGGGTAATGTATTATTATATGAATAATAATTATAACAATGAAAAATGATGATGAGATAAAGTTTGTATTTAAGAGTAAATGGAATGAAGATTTGTATTTATTATCAAAATATCTAAAATGTATATGGGAATATCCTGATTATAATTTTATTAAAGAATATACCAAGATATTAAAAAGAAAATTAAATAAATATCAGAAAGATGGTGATGATAGGGCATTAGCAATAATGGGTGCTCTAATTGTAGAAAATACTTTAGATGAACTTTTATCAAAATGGATTAATAATTATAATATTCTCTATAAGAATAGAGATTTTTCTTTTTCTATGAAAATCGATTTGACATTAGCTATGAGAATAATACCAACTGAATTATTAACGGCAATAGATAATATAAGAAAAATAAGAAATGTATTTGCACATAATTTAGATGCCATTTCTTTCGAAGAGATAATTAGTAGCGATAATATAAGTGAAAATGAAAAAAAACATCTAAAGAAAATAATTGATATTAATAAAGGATTATATGAAAAAGGTTTAGAAAATAAAAATATCACATCTTATAAAGATGCATATTATGATACTACAATAAGTATTTTATTAACTTTAACTATTTTTTCAGAACAATTGAGAGTTTTACATGAGTATCTATGGGAAAAAAACAATGCTGATAAATTAATTGAAAAAATATGTAAGGAAACACGAAAACCTAAAAATTCGGAGTAAATCTATCATATAATCCCTCTGTTTTTTTGTAGTAATATGGAGGGGTACACCATAGTGGATTGTATATCCCTATGCCTTAACCGTTTCTGAACTAAGGTAATATCTGCCCCGTTAAGTATCATATTCGTGGCCAATGTGTGCTTAATACGTGCGCTGTTACCTTCTTCTCCATCCGTGCCTTTCAGGCACATTCCTTAACTATGAGATTAATTCTCTCATGTGATAAGGGCCTCTTATACATCGATACAATGACTTACATCAAACTAAGAGTTATTTGCTCCATAAAAGAAAATAAGCGTCGTGCTTGCGTTAAAGGCGGACCCGGTGGGATTCGAACCCACGATCTACAGCTTAGGAGGCTGTCGCCCTATCCAGCTAGGCTACGGGCCCACTATCCTTCAAACAGGTGTGGCATATAAAAATCTTTTCTTTTTCACACCGTTGATGATTTTCTGACCCAAATCGCTGTTCTTCTCCACCCTGAGCATAGCCTTCTTGCCGAGCGTCGTTGTGAAAAGCTCCTCGTCCCCAAGGAAGAACGTCATCATCTTGTTGGCATACCTGTAGTCCATCGAGAGGTTCACGTACTTCTTCAAGACCTTCGCACCGACAGGCACCTCGCTTTGGTATTCCTCGTCGGTCTTCACGTCCAGCTTGAGGCCTAGACGCTGCTCTATCCTCGAGATGTTCTTTCCCTTCTTCCCGATTATGAGCGCCTTGTCCATCGGATCGACATATACGGAGGCCCTGTTGCTGCCGGTCACCTCAACCCTTACGTCTATGCCGGGCACCATCCTGAGGATTTCCTCCTCGATCGATTTCTGCGCAAGCACGTTCGCAGGGGAGCGCTTCTTGCTGCTGCCGACCTCCATGACGACCACCTGCTCGCCAAAGGTGTATATCTCATAGACAAGCTGATTGTCCAACTGGTTGTATACTTCTATCACAGGCCTGGCGAGGTCTGCTTCGGCCATTCCCGAAGGGACCTTTACCTTGAACTGGAGCTTGAATATCTCGTTGACCTCGCCATCCCCTATATGTATGACGGTGTCTATCAACTGAGGTATTATGCCAAGCTCGATCCTGCCTATGAATCTCTGTATGGCATCGATGGTCCTGGATGCATGGACCACACCTATCATCCCAACGCCCGCGAGGCGCAGGTCCGAGAAGACCTTGAAGTCATCGGTCTTCCTCATCTCATCGAATATCGTGTAATCTGGCCGGACCAAAAGCAGGATGTCGCCTGTCTTGGACATGTCGCCTGCCAGGGCCGTATACTGCGTTATCTCATCAGAAACTTGAAGGTCCCTTGGTTTTTCCATGGTCTTGACGATCCTTCCCATATCGTTGTAATATTCCGCAATGGCCTGCACAAACGTGGACTTTCCCGCCCCCGGAGGCCCTGCCACCAGGATGCCTTCCGCCACTCCAAGCCGCTCCTTGAGGCTTGAGCTCAGCCTATAGTCGTCCAATGCCATTTTCCTGACAGGGTGAACGGCCGTTATCTCGAATCTGTCCGAGAAGGGCGGTTTAGTGATCGCTATTCTGTAATCGACCAGTTGCACGACCGTGGCACCGGTCTCCTCCATTTCTATGAAACAGTCCCTGGTGTTCTTCGCCCTCTCCACAATGTCGTAGGATATCTCCTCAAGCTCGCTCTCATCAAGTGATGAGTCCCCCTTCAACAATTTCATGTCTCCGGGCCTGCCTTTCTTGTAGAGAGGCGGCAATCCCGCCTTCAGATGGACCGACATGGTTGTCTCGTCGAAGAAGTCCTCGATCCGCATTGTGGTCTCCGAGAAGGGTTCTAGGTATATCGTGTCGATACCCTTTGACCTCGCTATCTGGGACTGCACCCTGTCGCCCGTGATGAGTGTGGCATTGTTGTCGGAAGCGACATTTCTCACAAGGTCGTCTATTTCACCAAGATAAGCATACATTATCTCCCTGGGGTCTGGACGTTTGCCATAGTGCGAGAAGGGTATGGATGCTTGTTCGCATATGTTCTTGATCTTCATCAGTTCCCTAATCCCCGCCTCCCCGGAGGACTTGCCTGTATTTGCTTGATGTTCTATCTCCGCTATGACAGGCTCTGGCATTATTACCTCATCCACCGCGTTGGATTCCAGGAAAGTAGAGAATCTGCCGTCCAGTATCACAGAAGTGTCAGGGACTATAATCATCGTATATTCTTGAAATGACCTTTTTAAAAAACTATCTAATTGTGAAAGATAGTAATATATAACAAATAACGACATTAAATCTCGTGAAGGGAGAATGCCTCATAAAAATGGAAAATGTCAGCTATTCCACCAATGGAAAGGACATAGTTAGCGATGTTGACCTCTGTTTCAGGAAAGGTAGGACATATGCCATAGTAGGGCCTTCCGGATCTGGAAAGACAACTATAATGATGTTAATCAACGGGTTGATAAGCCCCACGGAGGGCAAGGTATCCTATAACGGCACCCCTCTTGAGGAGATGGAGATGCCCCATTACAGATCGCAGGTCCCAATGTTGTTCCAAGAACCGTTATTGCTGCCGGGAGATGGCAGGAAGAACATCATGCTCCCCTTCACCTTGGAAACGAACGTTGGCAAGGTCCCAACGGAGGAGGAGATTCGGGAAAAGATGCGATCATGCGGATTGGACGAAACATATCTTGATAAGGAGATATCCACGTTCTCTGGCGGTGAGAAACAGAGGTTGAGCCTTGTAAGGACCATACTGTTGAGGCCCGAGGCCATGCTTCTGGACGAACCCACATCGGCCCTTGATTCAAAATCTGAAAAGGACATAATCAACGTCATAAGGACGATGGCCAAGGAAACCTTGATGATATATGTGACCCACTCCTATCAATTAATAGGCGCTGCTGATGATATCATAGTCGTGAAAGGCGGCAGGATATCAACCATCACGGACAGATTGGACAAGTCACGGCTCAGGGAAATATTGGAGGAGGTATGATGACATCACAGATAGTCGACATCTCATTGCTTAGGATGATGGCGTCTTACGGATTCGTCCTGGTCGTCCTTGCCCTGATAAGATTGAAAAGGATAGGTCTTGGCAGGGACCTCGTGACCGCAGTGATACGCATGACCGTCCAGCTCATAGTCATGGCCTTCATCCTTGAGATGATATTTGACATGAGCCTGTGGTATGTGGTCATAGCGATGGAGATGGCCATATTCATCCTCGCCTCAAGGATCGTGCTCAGCAGGGTAAAGGCAAAGACCAGGAATCTTTCGAGGAACATATTAATATCGCTCCTATTGGGGGCGGGCTCCATAATGGCCTTCTTCATAGTGATTATTGTGGGACCGGACCCTCTATACGACCCAAGGTATGTGATTCCGCTCGGTGGCATGATAATCGGAAACTCGATGAACGCCTGCGCAATAGCGTTCGAGAGATTCCATTCCCTGATGAAAAAGGACAGAAAACTGATCCTCACGCTTCTTTCGCTGGGCGCTACAAGCACCGAAGCGACCTCCTCGCAGTTCAAGGAGGCCCTCAAGGCCGCATTCCTCCCGATACTGATTACTATGACGGCAACGGGCATGGTCATACTGCCTGGCATGATGACGGGCCAGATACTGTCCGGAACATCTCCGTTGACGGCTGTCAAGTACCAGATAGCCATTATGATGGGCATCACATCGAGCAACGCACTGGTGGCGTATCTCATCCTCTACTTGGAGAACGGGGAGTTCTTCAACAACAAACACCAATTCCTTCTCTCCGCAGATTGAAGACATCTCATGCCATTATAGATGGGAAAATAGAGATCAAACAGATATTGTGATTAAAAAGAATAAACTTATATTTTTCTAAAATCTAAGGATTATAACCTATTTTGAAAAATAAGGATTATCACACAAGGGGTAAAAGCTCATGGAACTCCCACCTGAAAAACTTGGTTCATTCTACATCGGATCAGAATATGATATTGAAAGCGATAAGCTTCTTGGCATCCCCATAAACTATGACTCCAGGGACCTTACAACCCACGCCATCTGTTTCGGGATGACGGGAAGTGGAAAGACGGGCCTCTGCATAGGAATTCTGGAAGAAGCGGCCTTGGACAAGGTTCCGGCAATAATAATAGATCCCAAGGGGGACATCACCAATCTGCTGTTACAGTTCCCAGATCTCAAGAGCCAGGACTTCAGGCCCTGGGTAAATCCGGACGATGCCAGAAGAAAGGGAATGGACATCGATGAATACGCAGAATATACATCAAAGACATGGGAAAACGGCCTAAGGGAGTGGGGAATAGATCGAAAAAGAATAAGGGACCTAGGCCTGAGCGTCGACTTTAGCATCTATACCCCGGGTTCCGATGCCGGCAGGCAGATAAGCATACTCGGCGGGCTTGCGCCTCCAGAGATAGATTTTCAAGAAAATATGGAGAACGTGAGGGAACAGATCAATGGAACTGTGGCGGCATTGTTGGGCCTTATCGGTCTGGATGCAGACCCTCTAAGAAGCAAGGAGATGATATTGCTCACAAACATATTCGAGCATTACTGGAGCAAGGGGGAGGGTTTGGACATCGCCAGGCTGATAACTTCCATCCAGTCGCCGCCGTTCAAAAAGCTGGGAGTGTTCGACCTTGATACATATTATCCGGAGAAAGAAAGATTCGAACTGGCAATGGCATTGAACAGCCTAGTGGCATCCCCCAGCTTTGGGGAATGGTTGAGGGGGGAGGAACTCGATATAGGCAAGATGCTCTATGATGATAACGGCAAGCCTAGGCACACCATCTTCTATCTTGCCCACCTCACCGATGAGGAAAGGATGTTCTTTGTTACATTACTTCTGGAGAACATATTGACATGGGCAAGGAAACAGAGCGGCACTACGAGCCTGAGAGCCTTGCTTTACTTTGATGAGATATATGGTTTCATGCCCCCTGTCGCCAAACCACCTTCAAAGGCGCCATTGATGACCCTTGTGAAGCAGGCCCGAGCCTTTGGACTGGGATTGATGATGGTAACGCAGAACCCAGTTGACATCGATTACAAGGGGCTTACGAACATAGGCACATGGTTCATAGGGAAGCTTCAGGCCAAAAGGGATAAGGAAAAGGTGTTGGAGGGTCTTAAGGGGACATTGTCGCCAAAAGACATGGAAAGGGGCGTTGATTACGAGAATATCATTGACAGACTGAAGAGCAGGGTGTTCCTGATGCACAACGTCCATGAGGACGGACCGGTCATCTTCAACACCAGATGGGTTATGAGCTATCTGAGGGGGCCGCTGACCAGGCCACAGCTTAAGAATCTCCTGAAGATGAATGGCAAGGAAGTAACGGTCCCGAAAGACGTGGATGTGGCCACACCACCCGTTATCGAAAAATGGGATACCACATCCTCGCTCTCATCAAGGCCCTCACTTTCCCCGGACATAGACCAGATATTCCTGCCGATAAATGTGGGACGGGGATCGGCAATGGATACGGTATATGAAAGTGTTGGACAGGATACGGACATCAAGGGCGTCTACATCCATTATGCACCACATATCCTGGGGGAGGCCCAAGTCCGTTTCTTTGACAAGAAGCGCGATATCGATGACCTTACAGAGGTCGCCATGATGATAGGGCCCGGGGAGAAGACGGATCTTGTGGACTGGGGCAAGGCGGAAGAGCTCTCCATCGGTCCGGACAATATATTGAGCGAGCCAGAACTGCAGGCGGCTGGGGGTAATGTCCTCTATTCCAATGTGCCTGACAGTGTCAACGACCCAAGGGAGATAAAAGGCTTGGAGAAGGAATTGTCCAATTGGCTGTACTACAATAAAAGATCGCTGATAAAGGAGCACAAAGGTCTTGAGATTTTCCAAAAACATGATGAATCCGAGAGGGACTTCCTGGTAAGGCTCCACCAGGCCGCCAGAGAAAGAAGAGACAAAGAGGTAGACAAGCTCAAGGATAGCTACGAGAAGAAGATTGACAAGCTGTCACAGAAACTTGATGATCTTGAGCTGGACCTAGAGTCAGACAAGGCAGAGTATGAGGCAAGGAAAAGGGAAGAGATGGTCGGCATGGGGGAGTCGGCACTTAGCTTCTTCATGGGCAGGAAAAGGACCAGCGGCATATCCACCATAGCCAGGAAGAGGAGGCTGACGGCCAAGGCCGGCCAGGATATAAAGGAAACCACCCAGGATATCGAACAGGTGAAGAATGACCTCTCCAAGTTAGAGTCGGAGCTTGAGACCGCCGTGAAGGATATCACTAAGAGATGGGAGAATGTCGAAGAGGATATCACAGACCTCGAGATCAGGCCAAGGAAGTCGGATGTGGACATCAGGATGATGGCCATTGCATGGAAACCTTACTGGAAGATGGAGTACGAGACCCGAAATGGAAGCGCCGTGACAGAAGTTGGAGCATATAAATAAAGGGAAAAAGGTATCCATCATCGGGGGTCCTCTTGATGTATGGGCCTCGATGTTTACATTTATATCAAGATAAATTATTGCTTACATAAATGTTAATTAAAAATATATGGTGGGATAAAAAAAGAAAATATCCCATGCTTATTCGATATTGAATCTCTTGGCTGCCTTGATGATGCCGAAAATGACAAGCATGATCACAAGGAATGTGAGAACTGCACCAAAGAAATGGCCTATCCTGAAAGGACCGAGCATGATAGCCTCCCAGCTTGAGGCATCGGGCACGACGTATTCCAGAAGCGGCATGATAAAATCATTTACGAGCGCTTGCACAAGAGCCCCAAGATACATTGCTATGATAAAGGCCACGGCAAGACCCAGCAGCTTGTACTTCCTAATGAATTCCATAAACTCTTCCTGTATGCCCTTGGGCCCAGCTGGGGGAGCTGGCGGCTTGGGTGTCAGAAGTTCTCTAATCTGTTTTAATTCTTCAAGCATTTCCTCTTCTCGCATTTGAAAACACCCCTAATCAAAGGATGGATGGGTATTGAATATTAACATTACTAAAAGAACCTTTCGATGTGGCGGAGATAGTATTATCATTTCCCAATATTAATTCTTAAGAGAGATTTATATAATATAAATAGGAATTATAATTAGGGATCATTATGGGAGGCAAGTTCGAATACTACAAGGACAAAGCGGGAAAGTACCGCTTCAGGTTGAAGGCCTCAAACGGCCAGGTTATTGCATCGGGAGAGGGATACAACTCCAAGGATGCATGCATCAACGGCATGGAGAGCGTCAAGAAGAACGCTCCCGATGCGCCAATGGTGGAAGTTGAGGGATAGATTCCCTCTTTTTCTATTTTGTCTTTAGAGTGTTTTTGATATCCGTTGGTAATCTAGAACCATTCAATACCAGAGCGATCCATCTTGTCAAGATCCATGTTCCTATTTCCTCACATTTAAAATTCGGAGTTCAGGCGACAGGCCTTACTTGCACGAAAAATAAACATAAATATTATAAATGAATTTTCAAATGCCTATAATCAATATAGCATGGTGATAACTTGAGCGAGCTTTTTTGGGCAGACAAATCGGCACAGCAGGTAATTGACAGGGACCCCGAAAGCGACATCTATGTCACGGAATGTGGACTTGGCGCATCTGGAATACCACATGTCGGCAGTTTGGGCGATGGCATAAGGTCCTATGTGGTGACCCTGGCCATAGAGAACAAGGGAAAGAACTCCTTCTTCCAGGCCTACTCTGACGACAGGGACGGACTGAGAAAGATACCTTATGGTTTCCCATCCTCGCTCAAGGAATACATCGGCAATCCCGTGTCCCACATCCCAGACCCCTTCGGTTGCCATGATTCGTTTGGGGCGCACATATCATCGCTGTTGACAGATGCCTTCGACAGGATAGGGATCGATTACAAGTTCCAGTCCAGCGACCAGGCATACAACAAAGGAATGCTGGACAGGGAGATAATGGAGCTCCTCTCCAAGCACAAGGAAGCTGGACAGATCATCAAGGATGTCACAGACCAGGACAAGTACCTTACACAATATCCATACTTCGCAATATGCGAGGAATGCGGGAAGATATACACCACCAGGGTTACAGGTTTCGATGAATCCAAGCGTACGGTCTCGTATGTCTGTGACGGGGAGTTCGTGGGCAAGGACTCCAACACAGGAGAGGACATCCATATCAAGGGCTGCGGCCACGAGGGAAAATGCGACATCAGGCAGGGCAAGCTTGCCTGGAAGGTGGAGTTCGCAGCGAGATGGAAGGCGTTCGACATTGCCTTCGAGGCGTTCGGCAAGGACATACTCGAATCGGTGAAGGTAAACGATGTGATCGAGGAGAAGCTGCTTTCGGCAAAGGCGCCGGTGCACGCATTCTACGAGATGTTCGTGGAGCGTGGAGGAGGCAAGATCTCCAAGTCCAAGGGTAATGTCTTCACTCCCCAGAAATGGCTTTCGTACGGAAGTCCTGACTCGCTGGTCCTCCTCATGCTGAAGAGGCTCGCGTATTCCAGGGTCGTCGACCTCTTGGAGATCCCCAAGCTCATGGACGAGGTGGACTATCTCCATGATGTCTACTTCAAGAAGGAGAAGGTCAACAACGAGAAGGAAAGAAGCCATCTGATAAGGATGTACGAGTACATAAAATTCCTTAATCTGCCCGATTCGCCCGGATTGACGATCCCCTACAACGTCGTGGCTAATGTCGCATCGGTCATACCCGTGGACACCCCCAACAGGGACGACATCATCATCAACATACTCAGAAACTGCGGAAAAATTCCCCAAGAGATAGATGAAGAGCATATGGGTGAGGCACTGAGGAGGATAGGATACGCAACGAACTGGTTGCAGGAAACTGGCGATGTAGAGAGGGAGAAGATCGAGATAGACCAAAGGGAGTCGGATGCGCTCTCTGTCCTGCTTGACACGCTTGATGACGGAATGGATGCCGAAAAGATACAAAACACCATATTCCAGACGGCAAAGGACCATGATCTGAAACCTGCCAAGTTCTTCAAGCTGATATACTCCATACTCCTAGGCGTCCCAAGGGGGCCCAGGGCCGGAAGCCTTATCGAGACGATAGGGATGGAAAGGGCGAAGGAACTGATAAGGCAGGAACTAAACTAATACCTGTGGTCAAGGAAACTGTCAACAAGGTTGAGCTTCGAGAACCTGCCACGTGTGATGAATGCCAGTGTCTCCTCCTTTCCCAGTATCCTGTCCCTTATCTCTTTTCTGGAAAATCCCCTTCCATCGAGTTCCAATACCGAATCTCCCATGGATGTCAGGTGTGATATCTTTTCCTCAATGACCTTGTCCGGCTCCTCGAACGGGCGGCCATGGCTGGGAAAGAGGATTTCTATGTCCAACTTCGATATTCGTTCCAACGAGCCCATAGCATCGTATATGTTGACCTCGTCGCTGACCCATCTTGTCTTGCCCCACAGCACCAGATCGCCTGAGAAAAGATAGCGTTTCTCCGGCAGATAGTAACCAACATGGTCATCGCTGTGGCCTGGCGTGTATATCTGCCTCACTTCAAATCCATCGCTCTCGACGGAATCGGGGAATATCGTGGGCTTTGAGGGCGCCACCCTGCCGGCGATGAAACACTCTATAAACGAGCTGTTGTCGGGGTCCTCCAGGCCCCTCACAGCATTCGCATGGCAATATATGGTGCAACTGTTCTGGTCCTGCACCACGGCATTGTTGCCCACGTGGTCATGGTGGCGATGCGATATGAATATGTTTTCTACCCCTCTGGACAGGGGCAGAATATCCGTACCCATGTTTATCCCGGTGTCGAACATCGTGTTGCCAAATCTATAAACATTGGCGTTGAAAAGCGACCTCTTCAAGAACTTTTTTATCGTGATGTATCTCTCAACATCTCCATATTTCCTAATAGTTATCATATCAAGGAAAAAATTTACAATTTATTATAAAAAAGTTACCATTTCTAATCAATAACTTTATATAGCATATGAAATTTAGCATAATGCAAAAACAAGCCAAAATGTGTTAAGGTGCCAAATGAATGAGAAAGATAATTAGGAACCCAGACGATGATTATTATATAGAGTATTTGAAACCATATTACGTCCGAACGGCCGATGGTCAATACTTATTCGGGTGCACCCAACCCGGCAGGAGACCAGACAGGGCGTTCTATATGGTACCTGAAGATTACAGACTTGGCTACGGTCAGAAATCCTTTCCCACCGACATCGGACAGAAGATATACAAGGTCGCGATGGACTACCTCGACAACGTCGACATAATAGTCCAGGACGTCATACAGGGCGAGGAGCCATACAAGACCGGCATGCAGATCACGACAAGCGTTGACTGCCCCCACGCGGCATACATACCTTGGATAGGGAGGCATATGACGTTCAAGCATGATGAACAGACGAAGTTCTCCTGTTTCAACTTCATCGTGCCAGAGATACTCCCAGAGGAGTATGCGGATAGGATAAGGGAGTTCTGGCCGGAATACGATCCCAAGGTTCCCCTCACACTCTACGACTTCACCAGGATGGACAAGGACGTCCGGAAGGTCCTGTCGCTGAGAGTCGACTACTTCGGGGGTGCCTACAAGAAACCCAATCTCACAATGGTCTGGAACCGCGGAGAGTCAGACGGCCTTGTTTCATACCACGGAGGATGCACCTCCAACAGGATAGTGAAGGGATTGAGCGGCACGGGCAAGACCACATTGACTGTCGGCCCGATGCTTGAACAGGACGACGCGCTCTTGGGAAAGATAAAGTACGATGAGGAAGGGAACGCAAAGGGTCTCACGATCATAGGGCTCGAGGCGGCCAGTTTCGCCAAATCAGAAGGGCTTACACCCAAAAGCCCGGAGTGGGCAGGGCTCATGAGGGCGAAGGACACCATAGTCATTGCCATGAACATAGACTGCGAGAACGTGGAGTACGTGATGGAAAAGCACGGCGTCCACATGATAAAGGTGCCAAGGGTGGATAAGGGAAAGAAGGCCGGAAAGCTCCAGACGACGCTGTATGAGAAGTCCGGGACCAAGAACGGCAGATTCATCTTCGACTTCTCCGCGCTTAATCCGGACTGGAACAAGAAGACAAAGTCCCTCAAGACGGAGGCTCTCGTGTTCAAGAGATTCAACACTGTCGAACCGATGTTCAGGGTCGTCGACCCGCGGATGGCCGTGGCGCTTGACAGCGCATGCGAATCCATCATAACCTCTGCCGTCTCCGGTAAGAAGGCCGGCTCCAAGGTCAGGTCATACGCCGCCACAGACTTCATGGCAAGGGAACAGGCGCAGCAGGCATTGTTGAAGTGGAAGATATATGAGGACCTGGACCTGTCGCTGAGCGGAGATCTGGTGTTCATCATACTCAACTCGGGGTATGTTGGAAGGAACGACATTGAGGGCAACGCCCGCAAGGATGCCGATGGCAACCTCCTCGGAGAGAAGATAAGGGTGGAGGACAGCAAGAGAATCCTTGAGCTGATAGACAGCGAGGAGATCGACGAATGGATTGCGAATCCCATATTCGGATATCTCGTGCCAAACCCGAAGGAAATGGAGGAGAAAGGCATCGAGGGATACTCGAAAAGATTCAACATGTTGAACCATTATTCCTCAGAGGAGCTGCTTCGGTTCGCCAATGACGACATTTTAGAGAGGTCGTCATATCTCAACGGTCTTTTCTCCAATCAGTTGAACGAGGGGGAGCTCAGGCCGATCATAGACTTCTGGAAGAACGTGAAGCTGCCGGACAAGAAGACGGTGGAAAGATTCTACAAGAAGAACTATTCATAGTTCTTCATTCCTTTATCCCCTTATCAGCAGCATCGCGATATATATTATGTAAAGGGCCAAGAGCACCATGCCCTTCGGCCGCCTTATCATGCTCTCGACACCCATATGGACCATGACCAGAAACACGGTCGTCGCCACGATCACCAGCAACATGTCCAGGAGAAGGGAATCCATTATTGGTATGGGAGTAACGATGCTGGACATCCCGAGGACCCAGAGGATGTTGAAGATGTTGGACCCGACTATGTTTCCCACAGCGATGTCACAATTCTTTTTGAATGCTGCTATCAGGCTGGTAGCAAGCTCGGGCAGCGATGTGCCGAAGGCGACTATGGTCGAACTTATCAATATCTCCGATATGGAGAGGTTTCTCGCAAGCGCCACGGCGTTGTCGACTATCAGTTCCCCCCCTATATAGAGGGCGACCACGCCTGCGGATATGAACAGTAAGGACTTCGGAAATCCGTAGTCCGCCTCATATACCTGCTCATCAAGTATCTCGTCCCTGGACCTCCTAAGGATGAAGAAGAGGAAGAGCAAAAAACCGATCAAGAGCACAATACCGTCAAAACGGGAAATTATGTTGGTCTGTCCGCCAAGGATTATCACGTCACTTGCCAACACCAGCAAGAGCACTGAAGAGAAGAGGGCGTATGGGATGTCCCTGGTCTTGGCGTAACGATTGACGTCCAGAGGCATTATCATCGCCGTCACTCCCACTATGAGCAGTATGTTCGCCATGTTGCTACCTATGATGTTTCCCACAGCTATGTCGGTGCTGCCCTTGAGGGCGGATATCATGTTCACTATGAACTCCGGCAGCGATGTGCCGAAGGCGACGATCGTGAGTCCTATTATGAAGTAGGACACTCCGAACCTTTGGGCGATGTAAGAAGAGCCCTTTATCAAGTAATCCGCGCCCTTCACCAACATTATGAATCCGATCGCTATCAAAAACAATTCCATGTACATGGGATACATTACTATCAAAACATATCAGGATAAATACTTTCTTCATGAAACATGGCGTTCATCCATTGGCCGACATTCGAAGTAATTTTATATATGTGCCAAATTATTATCAACAATGTCAAAAAAAGCTAGAGATATATGGGAGCGATTTCAAGGAGGGGGAAAGATATCCATCGGCAGGCCATCCATATGGATCCTTGTCGCATTGGCAGCCGTCCTGTCCTTGTGCTACTATGTCAGGCCATGGTTCCACGGACTTATCATTGGCCTCTACAGGGCCCCTCTGGTAATGATGTTCCTATTTGCGATATTTCTCTTTATAATGATGAATCTTTTCATGTACAGCCAACTTGAGAAGACCAGGAACAGGGACACCGCAAGATATGAGAGATATCAAAGGATCAGGAAGGGCCTGACCGCCCTGGTGGTCATATTTATCATTGCGCTCGTCCCCCTATACATGTATAGCGGATACTACATGGACCGTACACTATATGAGAACACAGATTATATCTACATCGAATCGATGCCTGAGACGAACCTGATACGCTTCCTGCCCTTTTCCGTGGCGGAGAGGTACTCGTTGGACGCCTTCACAGACCCCCAATACACGCTGGGCGATGGCGATCTTGTGAAGCAGGACGGAAGGCTTTACTGGAACTTCCCCATCGTGCCGGAAGGCACCATCCTCTACTTCACGAAAAAACCCCAGGGTGTCATCTCCATCAGCGCCGACAACAGTGAGAAGGAGATAAGCACCAACATGTCGGAGATGGACATAGGTGAGAACATCGGCATAACAGATGGCATAGAATGGAACATCTACAAACAGGACATGTTCTGTGACATCGCCGACATCTACTATCAGGACGACCTGATAATTGTCTCGGTCATCAAGTACAAGTTCAAGCTCATTGGCAGGTATCCATACTTCGGCGGCGTCTATACGATAGACTTCGATGGCAACATAGAGTATTATGATCCGGAGGAGGCCGCCGAACAGCCATGGGGAAACAGGATTTATCCAGAATCCCTAGCCAGAAAACAGATAGAGGTCGTGAACACCAAGAACGGCCTTGTCAACATGTGGATCTATCATGAGGAGATGATAGAGATACAGGACGTGTACAGCGGAGGGAACGTCCAGCCCTTTCTGCTCGATACGGAGGACGGACTCGTTTGGATGACGGCGGTCGAGCCCAGAGGGGAGAGCTTTGGCCTGTACGAACTGTACTTCCAAAGCGCGGTGGATGGCAAGATATACGTTTACAGGGTGTCCTCGGAGAACCTCACAGGTCCAAGGTACTCCATAGACTACGTCAAGAAGACGTTCCCCAACTTCGACTGGAACTCGTTCTACATATCAGAACCGAGGCCCATCATAAAGGAAGAGCAACTCTTTTGGCTGGTATCCATCGTTCCGTATGATTCCGCAGGCGTCACGAAACAGTGCGTGGTCAATGCCAAGACCAGCGAGGTCACCTCCTTCGAGTCGGATGAGGATGTGTTGGCGTTCTTTGCGGGGGACGTGCCTGGCACTCCGGACGGGGAAGACATAACCATAGAGGATATCCTTGAGATGATCGACGAACTGGAGACCATGATAGAGGAGCTAAGGACATTGCTGGAGCAATACGAATCCGAGGGATAGGATGACCGAAAATGACGTTGTTGATGGAACGAAGCACCCCATTACCGTGGATTCCCTTGTCGGCGACCTGGAGAGGATTGGTGTCGGAGAGGGAACAGTGCTCTTCGTGCAGTCATCCCTATCCTCCATCGGGTGGGTGTGTGGGGGTGCGGTCGCAGTCATACAGGCGCTCCTGAACACAATAGGGGATGAAGGCACGCTGGTGATGCCGTGCATGTCCTCTGACTGGAGCGATCCGTCACGTTGGGAGAATCCGCCAGTCCCCATGGGCTGGTGGGACATAATCAAGGACTGCATGCCCCCTTTTGACAAGGATGTGACACCAGCAAGGAAGATGGGTGCGGTGGCCAACGCATTCAGATGTTGGCCGGGGGTTGTCAGGTCGGACCATCCGATATCCTTTATTGCCGGCGGGAAACACTCAAGATACGTCGTTGAGGGACAGCCATTGTCATTTCCAATGGGAGCGGGTTCCCCTTTGGAGAGATGCTGTGAGATGGACGGATACGGATTGCTTATTGGCACGGAGAGGAACACCACTCTCCACCTCGCCGAATATCGGGCATGTTTCACGAAAAAGACAGTGAAAAATGGCGTTCCGATGATCAGGAACGGCAGAAGGGAATGGTGTGAATACGAAGAATATGAGGACTACACCGAACATTTTCCAAAAATCCTAAGCGAGTTCTCAGGAACTGGCAGATGCAAGATGGGTATGATAGGCAATGCAAAAAGCCATCTTTTCAAACAGTCGGATATCGTCGATTACGGCAAAGAATGGTTCGAAAGGAACCTAAATTGATACCCCTTTGTTTCCACTGGAGAATTTATCTAATTAATTGCCCTTGGAATAGAAATTACGAATATCGTGCCCCCCATGTCGCCCGATTTGACGGTTATGTTGCCGTTGTGCATCCCCACCATCCCTCTCACTATTGACAATCCCAGTCCGTGGCCCCCCGTCCTCTCCCTGTTCTTGCCCCTTGTGAATTTGTTCATGAGAGTCACGAGCTCGTCGGAGGATATGCTGTCATGTCCGTCGTCCTCGAACTCGATCTCATAATGATCATCCTTGCATTTGTACGAGATACGGCAGGCCGAGGTATACTTTAGGGCATTGTCGATGAGATTGCTAAAGACGTTTACAAGGAGGGGCAGCGCCTCGATGGGACATTCGTGGTCTAGTGGCGTAAAACAGATGTTATTGTACTTTGGATGGTGTTTGAAGTTCTCTACGGACTCGGACAACAACCCTCCCAATTCCATCTTCTCAAAATGCTTTGAGAGTTCCCCTTCTTCCAACCTCGCGAACAGCAACGCGTTGTCTATTATGAGCTTCATCCTGTCGGATTGATAAAGAAGCTTGGATATAACCTCGTTGGCTTCTGGAGCTTCCTTCAAAAGAATGTCCATGTATCCCCTGCTTATGAATAAAGGATTTTTAAGGTCATGGGCCAGCATTGATATGAAGAAGTCTGTCAGTTCCTTCGTATCCTTCAAATTATTGAAGAGCAGGGCGTTCTCCAAGGCTATGGATGTCTGCGCGGCAAACATCTGGGCCTTTTCCAGTTCCACATTCTCAAAGTTCGTCCCCGTTCTGAAAAGATTCAATACGCCGATGGTGTCGCCATGCCCCTTCAGGGGAACGGACATCATCTTCTCATCCTTTTCCAACGTCCCGGGTATGAGAATGATATCCCTGTCGGAGAGGGGATCGTTGATGATCTCCGCCTTGCCACCTCTTGCGACGCGTCCCGTAGCCCCCTCGTTGATCGACGCCTCGAAGCCCATGATCGCATCCCTGTCAACACCTGTTGCATATATCGGATGAAGATACTTCCTCTCCTTGTCTATCTTATAGAACGATAGTGTGTCAAATGGTATCAGGAGCTTTATCTTTTCGGCTATTCTCCTCAAGACCATATCCAAGCTCAGTATGTTGATGTCGTTTAGGATGTATAACAGATTCTCAAGGTATGTCTTGCTCTTCTGGAGTTCGATCTCTGTCTCCTTTATGTCTGTTATATCATACCCCGAAAGACCTATCTTATCATCAGGCAATCTGAAGGTATTGACTATGAAATGACATTTCCTACCCTCAACTTCAAACGTGAAACAATCGTCTCTGAAAACGGTGTTATCCTCGAATGAGCGTATTATCTCATTTTTCAATCTTTGTGCATCTTCTGAGGACCATATTTGTGTATATTCCATGTCAATGCTCTCATCGAGGTTGATATGGGAATAATCCTTGGCGGTCTTGTTGGCATCAAGTAGATAGAGGTCCCCGGGTGGTCTGTATTTCAGGACGTAAAGGCCCAATGGCAGCGAATGTATTATGTTGTCCGACATTATCAGCTTTTGTTCCATGTCTTTCTTTTCAATATGTGTCAGATGGTGATGTACGTGCGAATTGATCGCATTATAGATCCTATCATAGCTAGCGAAGCCCACATCTTTTGTAAAATAGTCATTGGCCCCATGGACAAAGGCCTCCCTCGCCACGGTCTCATCGCCTTGCCCTGTTAGGAAGATGACTGGCAATTCCATGCCTTGGGTCCTGATATTGTATAAGAAGTCAAGGCCGGTCCCGCCTATCAACTGATAATCGCACAGGACACAATCATATCTGTTGTTCCTAATTTTTTGAATCCCTAGACCTGGAGACTTCACAAGATCGAAAATCAATCTGTCACTCTTGTTCCTCTTCGCTATATTGTTTAGTTGTATGGATATGAATCTTGAATATTCCTCATCGTCCTCAACGTGCAGGATATGTAATTGCGATGACATTTAATAAGAAACTGAAGAAGTGATGATATATTTTTCTGTTGTCGGAAGTGTATATGCTAAAATATCAACGGCTATTACGAATCAAATATTCCTCAAGGGGATATATATGGAATTGAGCCGTTCATAGAAACCACGCGTGTGCAAGGACCTCTCCAGCCTCAGAGAGGGATGTCTGTAGTCCATATGATGACAGAACTCATGTATGAGCGTGTTGAACAGCGTCTTGTAGGCGACCCTCTTGCCGGTCGCTGTCAACGTGTACAAGGCTATCATCGAACGTCCGGGATAATATTTCCCATGGGTGGATGAGACGATCCTCTTCTTGCCAGTGGCGGGGTCCACCTTCCTTCTTGATGGACGTTTTCCCCTAAGCACCAGCTCAACACCGTCCTCTATGCAGAAGGAACCGTTCAGGGCGTTGAGAAGATTCTGCCCCGAACGCAGTATAAGGTCATCACGGCCGGTAAACGTGGATTCCTTGAAGAGGAGTACAGCCTCACGCACATCGTCGTCAGGACAAAAATCCAATGAGATGGAGTTCGACCGCCTATAGGGGTCGACGGATGTCCCTGCTACGTTGGACATTTTAAATGAAGTCGTCCCTTTCCCTCTTCTTATCCAAGAGAACAATTGAATACCTCATTGCGCGACAAGTGGCCTATTGGATGCCCTTTAACATGTTGTCAACGATCTCCTTGACATAGTCCCTCTCATAGCTACCTATCTCGCCATTGTCCGCAAGCTTTGATATCTCGTGGTCCAATGGTATCGAGCCGAGGAATGGCACCTCTGCCAACTTTGCAAGAGCCTCGCCCTCGTCCTTGCCGAAGATCTCATACTTCTCTCCGCACTTTGGACAAACGGCATATGCCATGTTCTGGACAAGTCCAAGTATCCTTATCTTCATCGTCTTGGACATGCTGATGGCCTTTCTGACTATCTCGAACGCAAGTTGCTGGGGCGAAGTGACCACGACCATGCCTTCCAGGTTCATGCTCTGCATGACCGTAAGTGGAGCGTCGCTCGTTCCGGGCGGAAGGTCTACTATGAGGTAGTCCAGTTCCCCCCATGAGATGTCAGACATGAACTGCCTGACCGCATTGGCGATCATCGGGCCTCTCCAAATGACCGCGGAAGTGTTGTCATGAAGGACAAGGCTCAACGACATTACCCTGATGCCTTCCTTGGTCGCCGGCGGCACTATTCCATCATCCCCCTGAACGGGCAGTTCGGTTATGCCGAACATCTTTGGTATGCTGGGGCCGGTTATGTCCGCATCGAGCAGGCCTACCTTGAAACCACTCTTGGCCAGATAGCTTGCGATAAGACCAGAAACGAGAGATTTGCCTACGCCGCCCTTTCCGCTGGCAACGGCGATCTTGTGTTTTATCTTTCCCATTCGCTCCTCTATTTTTTGATTCTGTTGAACCATTTTTTCATCCATCATTTTGTTGCCTCCTTAATGAACAAAGGTGTAAATATATGAACTTCCCTATAAAAAATTAATTGGGACTATTTTTGGCGTGTTGAGAATCGGACCAGTGACAAAAGCAGCAAAAACTTTATTATTTCCTAACCATACTAAGTTCAATGAGCGATGATGAAAAGCAATTCAGCAAGAAATATGAGGATTATCTGGAGTCTATCCTCTGCATAGTCACAAAGAAGGGCTATGCAAGGACCAAGGACGTGGCCAGTGCCCTTAGCATAACCCCGGCCAGTGTCGTAGAGATGTTCAAGAAACTGGACGATGATGAGCTTGTAAATTACAGGAAGTACGAAGGCGTCACGCTGACCCCCAGGGGAAAGGAGTTCGCCAAAAGAACGTATAAGAGGCATAAGATCATAAAACAGTTCCTCGAGCTCATCAGGGTGCCAAGGGAGATAGCGGACAACGATGCATGCATAATGGACCATCATCTATCATCTGCCACCATAGGCCAGATACGCAACCTGATCCAGTTCATAGAGGAGGCTCCCATCTCAGAGGAATGGCTGGAACAGTACAGGGAGTTTCTCAGTACGGGCAAGATAAACAGAAATCATTAAAATGCTCCATGACGGATTCAATAAACAAGTATTGTTCTCAAGGCGATGATAAATGACCTCCAAACAGAAGGCAAAAGGATACTTTTATGAAAAAAAGACCGAAGACTACCTTAACACCATCAACGGGGTAAGCGCGAAGAGATCTGTAGCATCTGGCGCCTATGGTAGATTCAGCAAGGAATTGGACGGGGATGTGAGGGCAAACATCCACAAGGACACCTACAAGGTGGAATCAAAGGCAAGGAACAAGGAGTTCCCTAAATGGATGGAAAACGCATTCTTGCAGGGAGATGTGGTCTTCTTTTGGAAACCGAGGTGCGAGCCTGTGGTGGCCATGCCTTTCGAAATATTCAAGAAGATGATAGAGGATGCGGAGGAGACGGAATAGTCTCACTCCACACCAAACATCCTTATCCCCTTTTTCTCGAGTGTCGATATCACTGAGATAGATATCACCGCCCCTATCATGAACTGCGCGAAGTTGAACGGCAGTTCCTCCAATGCCGCCGGCAGACCGAAAAGATAGGTCTCTGCAATGAAGTAACCTGACGTGAGGACAATCCCCCCCACGATCAGGGCCAGGGCCCTCGTCCTTATGTCCCTTCTCTTTCCGATAATGCCCACCAGCAGGCCCTCTACGCCCTTTACTACGAAGGTTATGGGGGCAAAGGAACCAAAACCCAGGTACAGGTCTGCGAGGGCGGAACCTACACCGCCCGCAAATCCTGCGGTAATGCCACCGAATAGAAAGGCCGTGATGTATATGGCGGTCTCCCCGAAGTTGAAGTAACCTCCTGTGGCGGCGATTGGAATTGGCGGAATTATGGCCGTGGCTATGAACACCAGTGCAGTGAATGACGCCCTTATGGCAATATCGCGGGATTGCATAAGATATGCAAATTCTCAAAGGATTAAAAAAACTATGCTTAATAACTCATATGTGTTATGACTAGAACCATTCGTCCAAGACCTTCTGTCTAGAGGTGAAGTTCAGGAGCTGTGACCTATCAATGTACCTTCTTGCCGGAAGCGTGAGGAATCCGTCAAGGTCGGCTATCGCCTCGTCCAGCGTGTCGAACTTCTTCGGCCCCCGCTCCAAGGCATCCTCGAGTATCGTTCTTACCCTCCAAACGCCGATTGGCGTGTGATACGAAGGTTGCACCTCCATGATCACCAAGGCCATTGCCTGTCTCTTGATATTATCAAGGTACCTTGTGACAGGGAGCCTGCCTGCATAATATGCCCCCGTTATCACATCGGCATACTTCTTCCTTCCTGTAAAGTACTCCCAGTCCGATATTATGCTCGGGTTGATGTCCTCGCCGGAGAACAGGGACCCTGGCAGCCAGCATTCCAGGAACTCATAGGACCATACGCCCGGAATAAATAACGCCGCCAGTTTGTTACCTATCTCCTCGTGGTGGAACACCATGTGTTCAGATATCTGGGGGCGCTGCCTGACAGACCTCATGAGGTCCTTGGACAATATGTCATCGGTGGCTGTTATGGACCATCTGGTGGGAACGAACTTTCGATTCTTCTGTTCCCCAAGTATCCCTGCAGAGAGCAGTTTGGAGATATGGGACACATCCACCCCCCTATCGTATAACGTCTTGATGCCTTCTGTTGCCAACAGGTCGTCGTTGTGCACCTTGTCTATGCTGTTGGGAATGTGTGGATTCTGGGCAAGGTCCAACTTTCTAAGTATCTCCGACGGACCGTGTGGAGCCGAGAACTCGGACAGCTTCATTCCAAATCTTGGTTTCTTCTCAAATGACAACTCCGTGTCGACCGGCCTGTCGGACATCACTATGTCCTGCATCAGCATGACGCGTCTGATGGGGTCCCTGGCGACCTTGACGTCCAATTGGTCCTTGGAGCGTATGAGCGACGTCCTGAAATCGATTATCTCTTCCAACTGTCTCCCATGCCAGCTCTCGGGCCTGTCCATATCCGATGTATCGCCGATTATGGGGGGCACGAGAGGACCCATGTATACCTTCGGATAGTTCCAACTGCCCACGAATATGGACGATGGAGATGAACCAAATATGTCCTTGGAGAGTTTTGGCATCACCTTCGACCTGATTCTCACCCGCTCCAATATGGGACAGAGCGGCCTTCCGCACAATAGCTTGTTCCCCTTGCAGATGGCACATCTCTCCCCCTTGGACATTTGCATGGATAAAGCTCTCCGGGGAAATAGTTAAGGATTTCGATTTGTCCATCGGGGTCTGAATGCCAATAGATATGGTTTTGCATATCACGCGCCCGATTCCCATATACAAGGGCGAGGGATGCATAACGTATATATTATTGTAAATCAATATATTCATCTTCATGATCCCAATTCCATATATAACGTGGTGTTATAATGATAGAATATAACGATCTGTTCTCTGAAAGAGTCAAGGACCTAAAGGCATCAGAAGTGAGGGAATTACTAAAACTCACAATGAGGCCAGAGATAATATCATTCGCAGGAGGACTGCCGAATCCAAAGTCATTTCCCATGGAGGATATCTTCAGGATATCCCAAAGCGTCCTTTTGAACTCCGGAGAGGATGCTCTGCAATACACCACCACAGAGGGTTATCCTGAACTCAGGAAGTTCCTCGCGGCAAGGGAAAGGAGCGTAAGCGTCCTTGCGACCGAGGAAAACATACTGATAACGTCCGGTAGCCAACAGGGGCTGGAACTGGTGGCAAAGACGTTCATAAATCCCGGAGACAAGATAATTGTTGAAAGTCCCAGTTATCTTGGGGGGCTCTCGGCCTTCAAGATGTATCAGGCCCAGTTCGAGACGGTCCCGCTGGAGGAGGATGGCGCAGACCTCGATAGGCTTAGAGAAATACTGGACAGATCGGAAACGAGGCCAAAACTGTTCTACACCGTCCCGACGTTCCAGAATCCCTCGGGTATCACATATTCCAAGGACAAGAGGAAAGAGCTGGCAGAGATAGCCTACGAGTACGATCTGACAATACTGGAGGACAATCCGTATGAAAAGCTCAGATTCGCAGGTAACAGGATAAAATCGATAAAGGCCTATGCGCCAGAGAACACCATATACCTGTCCACGTTCTCAAAGGTCCTGTCGCCCGGCTTCAGGCTTGCCTGGATATGTGCGCCAAAAGAAGTGATAGACAAGCTCATAATAGTGAAACAGGCGACCGACCTCTGCTCAAACTCCTATGTTCAGCATATCACATACCAGCTTTTGCTAAGAGGGCTCATAGATAGGCACGTGCCATGGATAGCGGCCATGTACAAGGAAAAGAGGGACATCATGCTTGACGCCATGGAGAAATACTTCCCAGAGGGGGTGACCTGGACAAGACCCGATGGTGGCATGTTCATATGGGTAACGCTTCCGGAACATATTAATGCAAAGGAGATGTTCCCAGAGGCCTTGAAGGAGAATGTGGCCTATGTGCACGGCGGCGCCTTCCACGTGGAAGGGGGATTCAATCACATGAGACTTGCGTTCATCTATGAGTCTAACGAAAATATAGTGGAAGGGATAAAGAGACTGGGCATGGTCATAAAGAACAACCTATGAGCTAACCGTACATCCCTCCGCCCTCATTTTTCAGAAGCAGCCTATCCAGTTCGAGGCTCAGTTTCTTGTCGAGCTTGCCCTGACTCTTCGAGATGGAGGATAGGGGATTTCCCACTATATTGAAAGGGCCTGTCATGACATTCGTGAAGTCTTCCTCAAGAGGTTTGGGATCTATCTTGGATATGGATTCGATAACCTCCAATGAGACCTCTCCAGATTTCCTGATGTCCTCTTGGATCTTCAATAGCATGGTTTTCGAAAGGTCCCTCCACCCGAAGGACATGGTGTATGGCGTTTCTACCCTATCGGATTTTGTGCTCCCCCCCACGCTCAGATTGTTGTAGGGGGAGATGTGATGTGTCTTTATCTGCCAAAGTCGCCTGTCCTTTTGTATCAGCACGACGGACCTGTTCTTTTTGTCGACCCCTAACGTGATGAACCATCCCAGAGGGTCACGGTTGTACCTAGTATAGACCTCTTCAAATATGTCTTTGCTACTTTGCATGCCTGTCACGGTATTTTTTGATAGCCTTTTCAAAGGCATCCGGTGCCAGGACCGAGCAATGGATCTTCTTTTCAGGAAGGCCCCCAAGCTCGTTGACCACCACATCGCTGGTGATCTTCAATGCATCATCTATCGTCTTTCCTTTCACAAGCTCGGTGAATATGGAAGATGTGGCTATGGCGGCACCGCAACCGAACGTCTTGAACTTTACATCAACGACCTTGTCATCCTTTATCTTCAGATACAGGGTAAGCATATCACCGCATACGGGACTGCCGACGGTCTCCACTATATCGGCATCCTTCATCATTCCAACATTCTTGGGATTCTCAAAATGTTTTATGACCTTCTCATTGAATTCGTAAGCCATTTCCTATTCCTCCTTCCACAGGGGGGACATCGCCCTTAGTCTGGATACTATGTTCTCCAGGGAATCGATGGTGTAGTCAACCTCCTGCATTGTGTTCATCCTGCTGAGAGAGAGCCTCAATGACCCATAGGCCTCTATTTGGGTCAGGCCCATCGCCATGAGAACATGCGAGGCCTTGCTCTTCTTCGAGGAGCAGGCGGACCCCGTCGATGCCGCGATGCCTGTCCTGTCAAGGGCAAGTATCAACGCTTCGCCCTCGATCGCCTCGAAAGACATGTTCACATTGTTGCATAATCTGTCTGTGGGATGCCCATTGAGTTTCACATTAGGTATCCTGTCAGTGATACCGGATATGAGTGCATCCCTAAGGTTTGTCATGTAAGCGATATCCTTGTCGAGATCATTCTTTGCCATCTCACAAGCCTTCCCCAATCCAACTATCCCCGGTATGTTCTCCGTTGAGGACCTAAGGCCCCGTTCATGGCCGCCGCCGAATATTATCGGCTCTATGGGTGTTCCGTCCTTTATATAAAGTGCGCCTATCCCCTTTGGGCCATGTAGCTTGTGTCCAGAAATCGACAAGAGGTCGATATTGTCCTTTGAGACATCAATAGGCAGTTTTCCCAATGTCTGTACCGCATCGGTGTGAAAGAGTGCCCCGTTCTCATGTGCGATCCTGCCAATCTCCCTGATGGGTTGTATCGTTCCGACCTCATTGTTTGCATGCATTATGGTCACCAGAGTGGTCCTCTGGCATATGGCATCCTCCAGATCTTCCAATGATACTGAACCCTTGTCATCAACGGGGAGATATGATACATCAAATCCACTTTTCTCCAAATGCTCACATGTTTCGAGCACTGCTGGGTGTTCGATCGAGGATGTGATTATATGATTGCCCTTTTCCTTGAGGGCCTCTGCAACACCTCTTATCGCAATGTTATCAGATTCCGTGCCGCCAGCAGTGAATATTATCTCACTTGCATCGGCATTTATGATATTCGCCACCATGGCCCTTGAGTCCTTCATCGCCACAGAGGCATCTCTGCCAAAGCTGTGCAGGCTTGAAGCATTTCCATAAAATTCAGTGAAGTATGGCAACATGGCCTTTAGGACCTTTTCATCGACTCTTGTAGTGGCGCTATTGTCAAAATATATCTTGTCCATACAAACACCAATTTGTGATTCTCACAAGACAACATTTAAAAGTTATCGTTAAGAGAGAAGCCCATGATACTCATTATCGCCTCTGAACAGGACCCTGCAGGCATGAACATAGCCAATAACATGCTTGAGCACTATGACTTCGAAAGGACCTCAGAAGGCATGTATGAGTATATGAAAAAAGACGCCATACTTACCATCATCAAGGAAAGGACGATATACTCAGACTTCATAGAAAAGGGATTTCCTGATGTCGAGGCGAACTTCTTTATAACCAGACATAGTTCGGAGAGGGGGGTCAAGACCCTTTCGGTTCACTCGCCGGGCAACTTCAAGGATGCGATGCACGGAGGAAAAGAGGGCATGTTGTGTCCGTCAAATCCCATAGCCCAAAAGATTGCACTAAGAAGTCTTGTCAGGCAGAGGGACGAGACGGGGATCGAGTATGAGGTTTCCTTGGAGGCCACCCATCACGGGCCATTGACCGCAGTGCCTACGACATTTTTCGAAGTGGGCAGCAAATCGGAACAATGGAACGATGCACAGGCAGGCGATCTGGTCGCGAATGCCACAATGGAGGCCCTTGACTGGAAGGACCACGAATACCCTTTGGCCATTGGCATTGGCGGGGGACATTACCCGATAAAGATCTCGGAGGCCATCGACAGGAGCGAATGGGCCATTGGCCACATAATACCAAAATATGCATTTCCAATAGACAGGGGGACCATGATCAAGACCTTCGAGTATAACAGCGGCGGAAATACAGCCATCTTTGACTGGAAGGGCACCCCTAATCGTTCCTATTATGCGGAAATGGTCTCATCTTTGGGATACGATGTGTTGAAAACTAAGGATTTGACCTTTTTGTAGCCGTAAATATGGGGAGAATAGTACAAAGATGATAAAAAGGGTTAATTATGAGCTATTTTATGAATAAAAACCTTTAAATAGTATAAATCAAACTTATAAACAAATAATTATCATTTCCATTTCGCTAATTGGAGGTATATGACTTGAAAACGCTTATAGAGGACGCAGTTGCACGTGCATCTCAATGCGAAACTGCCTTATCATTTGACAAATCTACAGCCGATGACGAGGAACTAGAGGAGATAATCAAGGAATGCCAGGCCAGGATAAAGGTAATAGGCGTTGGGGGTGCCGGCTGTAATGCCATTACAAGGCTAATTGAAGTTGGCGTGGAAGGTAGCGAGGACATAGCCGTTAACACAGATGCCCAAGATCTTAGAAAGTGCAGGGCCAACAAGAAGATCCTGATAGGCACTGAGATAAGCAAGGGACTTGGGGCCGGAAACAATCCATCTGTCGGAGAACAGGCCGCCAAGGAAGATGAGAGACTTCTCAGGGAAGCCATCGACAAGGCTGATATGGTATTCGTCACCTGCGGTCTTGGAGGAGGCACTGGAACAGGTGCCGCACCAATAATCGCCGATGTTGCCAAGAAGACCGGCGCCCTGACAGTGGGGATAGTCACTCTTCCATTCACAGTTGAAGGTATCAGAAGGCAGAGAAACGCAGAGAAAGGCCTTGAAAATCTCAGAAGGTCATCAGATACTGTCATAGTCATTCCAAATGACAAACTACTGGAACTTGCTCCGGGACTGCCGATAGGCGCCGCATTCAAGGTTTCCGACGACATACTTATACAGTCGGTAAGGGGAATCACGGAACTCATAACAAAGCCAGGTCTGATCAACCTTGACTTTGCAGATGTCAGGTCCGTAATGAGCGACGGCGGCGTTGCCATGATAGGCATGGGGGAGTCCGATACGGAGAACAGGGCCATGGAAGCCGTTGACGAAGCCTTGCATTCACCGCTCATCGATGTCGATGCCACGGGTGCCAGGGGTGCCCTTATCAACATCACAGGTTCAAACGACCTTAAGCTAGAGGAGTCCGAGCGTATAGTGGAAGCGGTTTCCAATGAATTGGACCCAGAGGCCCAGGTCATTTGGGGTGCCCAGATCGATGAGTCGCTGAAAGGCACCGTGAGAGTGCTACTTGTTCTGTCAGGAGTAAACTCGCCATATATACTAGGACCCAGGGAAACAGAAATGCTTTTAGGGGATGAGGCAGAGAAGAGCAGCATCAACCTAGGAATAGACTTTATCTAACACACGGAAACTGGTGGTAATATGGAAAGAAAGGGACTTTCGGAGTCTTTACGAGGTTACAGAAAAGTACTTAAACTGACAAAGAAACCAGACAGAAAGGAGTTTATGCAAACGGCAAAGATATGCGCGTTGGGCATAGTATTGGTGGCAATCGTAGGCTTTGTTATCAAGCTTGTGTCATCATTGATCCAAGGAACAACATTCTAGATAGTGTGAAGTATATGGAACCTGAATACTCTATCTTTATTTTAAAGACGACAATGAATCAGGAAAGAAATGTAGCGACGATACTCGAGGAAAAGATCAAGAATAAGGGTATAAAGGTCTCTGCGATTCTTGCACCGGAAAGTTTAAAAGGGTACATATTCATTGAAGCCATCGACGAGGGTGCGGTACAGGAAGCAATAGACGGTCTGAAGAACGTGCGGGGAATACTTCCTGGACATGTTCCGTTCAACGAGGTTGAAAACTTCTTCGAAGACAAACCCGCTGTCGAAGGCATCAAACCTGGTGACATAATAGAGCTCGTTGCCGGACCGTTCAAGGGCGAGAAGGCAAAGGTCATACGCATCGACGAAGGTAAGGAAGAACTTACTGTCGAGCTTCTTGAGGTCACAATACCAATTCCTGTCACCGTTAATGGAAGTTACGTTAGGATTATAGAGAAGAAAACAAAGGAAGAATAGGTGAGAGAATAGATGGCACAATCCGTAAAGACGCTGGTAGATGGTGGTAAGGCATCTGCTGGGCCCCCTCTGGGACCAGCGCTGGGACCCCTTGGTGTACCTGTTCCAAAGGTTGTACAGGCAATAAACGATAAGACCAAGGACTTCAACGGTATGAAGGTTCCAGTGACCATCACCGTGGATGACAAGAGGAACTTCGAGATAGAGGTGGGCACCCCGCCTACCACAGCACTACTGAAGAAAGAGTTGGGCATCGAGAAGGGCCCACAGAATCCTGGCGCCGAGAGCGGGGGAAATCTGAACTTTGAATCCATAGTCAAAATAGCCGGGATGAAAAAGGACAGCCTGTTGTCCTATGATATGAAGAGCGCTGCGAAGGAAGTGCTCGGTGCTGGCATACCAATGAGTATGACAGTTGACGATAAACCAATAAAACAAGTTCAAAAGGAAATCGACGAAGGCAAGTACGACGAGTACTTTTAGACTTCAAAGGGAGCGTAGCAACAACAAGGAGGTGTTATACCTTGATAGAGGCAATAACACGAGGGGTGAAGGAGGCTAGAGAGAAATCAAAGCCGCGAAACTTCACGCAATCCTTTGAACTTATAACAAATCTAAAAGAGGTCGACATCAAGAAGCCTGAGTTCAAGATCAGGCAAGAAGTGGCACTGCCCAATGGTAGAGGCAAGCCCGTCAAAGTGGCTGTCATTGCCGAAAGGGACATGGCACTGAAGGCCAAGGAACTTGGACTTGATGTCATAGAGGATTTGGATACGTTCTCAGGGAACAAGCGTGAAGCACGTAAGTTCGCGAACAATCATGATTTCTTCATAGCCCAAGCAGACCTGATGCCAACAATTGGTAAGGCGCTTGGACCAATCCTTGCCCCAAGAGGAAAGATGCCTAAGCCAATGCCACCAACGGCACCGTTGGAGGGCATAATTAGCAATCTAGACAAAACAGTGAAAATCGACATGAAAAAGGCTCCAGTGGTGCAGGTCCTCATAGGGTCCGAATCACTGACCGATGAGCAGGTTGCAGAGAACGCTATGGCTATTTTGGGCGTCATTGAAAGAAAGTACGAACGTGGACTGGCACATGTAAAATCGATATTCATCAAGACTACCATGGGAGAGTCCATCAAGGTGGAGGTGTGAGCATATGGCGCACGTTGCAGCTTGGAAGATTAAGGAAGTCAAGGAGCTCAAGGAAGCGATTGATTCACACCCAGTGGTCGGTATCGTTGACATAAGCGGGATCGCCGCAAGGCAACTGCAGTCGATGAGAAACGGATTCCACGAGAATGTCCAGATTAGGACAGCCAGGAACACCCTTCTTAAAATAGCGATCGAAGATGCGGATAACGAGAGTGTGAGAGGCCTATCGGAACATATCAGTGGAGGTTCTTCACTGGTCCTGACCGATATGAACCCCTACAGGCTCTACAAGTTGTTCGAGAAGGGAAAGACCAGCGCACCTGCAAAGGGTGGCGAAACCTGTCCGAAAGACATAACCATCGAGAAGGGAGACACTGGATTTCCACCTGGCCCTCTGGTAGGCGAGATGCAAAGGGTAGGCATACCCGCTGCGATCGAAGGAGGAAAGATCGTTGTGAAGAAGAACCATGTGCTGTTGCACGAAGGGGACGAGATAACCCCTGAAGTGGCCGCCATTCTTGGAAAACTGGACATTGAACCACTCGAAGTAGGCCTAAATCTTTATGCCGTATACGAAGAGGGATTCATATTCAATGCCAAGGACCTGGCGATAGACGAAGAGGCAATAAAAAGCCAATTCGCTCTGGCATATTCACAATCGTTCAATCTTGCAATGAACGCAGCCATACCGACCAAGGACACTATTGGCCTGCTTATTACACTGGCCTTCAGCAATGCAAGGAATCTTGCCCTAAACGCCAATATCATCAATGATGAAACTTTGCCATTGATAATCTCCAAGGGATACTCGGAGATGTTATCGCTGGCAAGAGCGTTGGACGACCAATCGCTTGATGATGATCTGAAGGACAAAGTGGGATCCTTTGCGGCTGCCGCCGCTTCGACACAGACGCCAAAGGAAGACAAATCCGAAGAAGGGACCAGTGAGGAAGAGTCCAAAGAGGAAGAAGAGGCCCCCGAGGAGGAATCCATGGGTGGACTTGACGCCCTGTTTGGGTAGTTATGATAATAGGAGGTATTGAAATGGAGTATATATACGCCGCAATGATTTTGCACGCTTCAGCAAAGGAGATCACTGAGGACAACGTGAAGAAGATCCTCGAGGCAGCTGGTGTGGACGTCGACGAGGCGAGGGTAAAGGCACTTGTTGCATCCCTTGAGAACATCGACATCGATGATGCCATCAAGACAGCTGCAATGCCAATGGCCGCCGCAGCGCCTGCAGCCGCATCTCCGGCCGCATCACAGGATGCTTCAGCTGAGGAAGAAGAGGAAGAAGAGGAAGAAGCTTCAGAGGAAGAGGCACTCGAAGGACTTGGTGCTCTCTTCGGTTGAAGCGGGACCTTTATAAAGGCTCTATATTCCTTTTATTTTTTTCTTTTGTTTTTATTTGAACTTCTTTTTTTGAGCTACGGATATTTTTCAATCCTCAACAATAATTTTTCTAGTTAATATAGATCGATTTTGTTAATTCATAGGGATGACTATCTTTTGGTGATGGGCCTTGGAAATTATCAATAACAGATGATAATATTACATATGATATGCATCATGAGAATATATATTATTTATTTAACATGGATGTATTATCCATCCGCCTTACATGTACGGGAGAGACTATAAGTTGCTCCAAATCAATCACTTCGTAGAAAAACAATTTTTAGAACTTAGGAGGAATAATATGTCAGAAAAAGAGCTTTTCGCAAAGCTTAACACAGCCGTCGTCAAGGGAGACAACGTCGGTATCCAGGGCATCTGCAAAGAGGTCCTGGACAGTGGGGTCGACCCCTACCGCGCCCTCATCGAAGGCTGTGCCGAGGGAATGAGGGTCGTCTCGGACAAGTACGACAAGAAAGAGATGTTCGTACCTCAGATCCTTCTCTCGTCAAGGGCCATGTACGCCGCGATGGACGTGCTCAAGCCCCATATAGAGACGGACGAGACCACCGTCACGGGCAAGATCGTCCTCGGCACCGTGGAGGGCGACATCCACGACATAGGGAAAAACATCGTCAAGCTGCTGCTCGAGGTGGCCGGATTCGAGGTCTTCGACCTCGGAAGGAGCGTACCGCTCCAGAGCTTCGTCGAGACGGCGAGGGAGAAGAGCGCGGACATCATAGGGATGTCGGCCCTGATGTCGACGTCCATGCTCGGCATGCCCGAAGTCATAGAGATGCTCAAGAACGCGGGGATACGCGACCAGGTCAAGGTCATGATAGGCGGGGCCCCGATAACCGAGCAGTACAAGGACAAGATAGGGGCCGACGGATTCGCCACCAACGGTCCGGGGGCGATAAAGCTGGCAGAGGGCCTGATGAAGGAGAAGGGGGCGTGAAGTATGGAGGTATCCCAGAGATGGCTCAGCTTCCTCAGGGGCGAGGAGGTCGACAGACCGCCGGTCTTTCCTTTATCACAGGGGCACTGTGCCAAGATCATGGGCGCGCCCAATCTCGGTGACTACTATACAAAACCAAAGTTCAATGTAGAGGCGCAGATTATAGCACGAGAGATGTATGGCTATGACCAGCCACCAACTTTCATAGAGCCAGGATATGGGTGCGAATGTTGGGGGGGCAAGGTCCTACAACCATACAATCCAAAGATGGGGGCTCCGGTACCTATTAGGCCCGCCTGTCTGACACCAGAAGAGTTGGAGAAGGTCGACATACCAGACCCAAGGACAGCAAGTTGGATGCCAGAGTATAGGGAAATGATGAGACTGGCAATTGAGAAGAATCAGAAACCATACCCCATCATACCTGGAGGCTTCATTTCAACGACAGCGCCGATGTTAGTCCCAATGGAGACCTTTATGATATGGTTGATGGAAGCACCAGACCTAGCCCACAAGGCGCTTTCAAAAACGGCGGAATTCGGAATATCCCTGGTCGAGTCCTTTGTAGAGGACTTTGGCAACGATACATGGTATCCATTTGAAGGCACGCCGACCGACTCCAATGTGTTGATAGATCCAAACATGTTCGCTGAATTCCCCTTGAGATATGCCAAAAGGCTAAATGAGAAAATAGTGGACATGGGCCTGTCCATATGGATACACTGGTGCTCAGACCATAGTGGCAACATGAAGGCGGGACATGTGCATAGCATGCCTGTTGGGCCGGAAGGATTCATAAATATGGGTCCAGAGGTTCCAATGGATGTCCAGGCTGAAAAGCTGGGAGATAAATACAGACTAGTCGGAAATATCAATCCGCCTCTCATTATGTCTGCCGAGTTCGATGAATGGCAAGACATATGCCTCAAGAATATCGAGGAAGGCACAAAGGCAAAGATGGGATACGCGCTTGGCGTGGGTTGCGAACTTCCACCGCCGGCCCCTCCGTCAAATGTGTTCGGCATGGTCAAGGCAGCAGAGGAATATGGAAGACGTTGATCTTCCTTTATCTTTTTTTATTCGAACTAAAAAACATGTTTCTAGTAATTAAACTAAGATCAAATGTCCTCTAGATGGTGTCGTAATACTTGGAAAAGGTATTTGACATGCGTTCTATTCCTCTTCCGCTCATGGTGCCGGCCAATGGGAATTCCTGATCGCATTTTGGGCATCTGGCCAATTTACATCCCGAGGCTGATCTTGCACACCCGGAACATGCTATCGCCCTGCCGTAAATTATGTTGAAAACAAAACCACATTTCGGACATTTCAGAGTTTTGGAAGATTCCGGTACATTGATTCCCTTAGATGTCCTCATCTTGTCAATGAATCGGTCATAGTATGCAGGATCCCTATATTCTGTATTTTCAATCTTCTTCATGGATCTTGTTTTCATGCTAGAAAAATATCAGTGAACGTTTATATAAATAATGGCTGAATCACCTTCGTATGCCAAATAGATGATTTTAAAGAAATATTATTCTTTTATAAAAGACATAACTAAAAAAATAGATAGGTCAAGGGACCTTTACGAGGTTTGTATATGCCAGCACGTTCTCCAAAGGCGTCCTTGGGGACAGACCACAGCCCGGCGCCAGCACCCTCTACACCGTCATCTATGCATTGCTGCGCCTCCGCCTCAACAGTAAGACAAAATGGCACTCTGACGCTCCCTATACCTGCATGTTCCCATGCGCCATAGGCAAGGTCTGCCATCTTATTGGCGTTCTTGTGGGCATCCGGCCAATATGACCCCGTCTTTTCCATGAGAGATACAGTACCAGTCTGGAGGGGACAACTGCAGGAGACCCTATCTGTTTCCTTCCCTTCGAGGGTTCTGATATATCTTTCCTTGGGTGATAGTTTATCCATTCAAAATATTGAAAACAGTTCAGTTCATTTATATTAATAGTATATTCCATATTGGTATAAAAATAATATAATACAGGATAAATAGGAATAAATCACGAAGATAATATGTTCATGACAAGTATCATTCCTCATTTTTCTATTCTAGAAAAACTGCCTAACACTACCAATGACCTAACGCTCAATTGGCCCAGCCACTCATCGTAGGCACTCGCCATCTGGCCCGAGTATATCTCATTGCCCCAGTGGGGTTTGATAATTCCATCCTTCCTGAGCATATCGATAATATAGTCAAGATTGCGGTCTATTGCGTCATCCCCTAAGCCAAATCTATTTGAATTTGAAGTTGGAACAAAGTCCAGGGGGCGCGGATTGTACCTGTCCCATTTGTCGGCATCAAGGCATACCAGTTGCTCCACAGCCTTCGTGATGTCATTTTCGAAAAGTGTCGAAATGCGCTCTGGAAGTGCTTCGTACAGTCTGATGTAGCAATATAGTTCATGTGGGGAACTGTATTCCTGCCTTCCCCTAAATTTTTCAAGCGCCACATTCACCAACGCATCCACATCAAGCGTGTCGACAAGGTCCCTGTACCCATAGATGTAACCTATAAGCTCCGCAGACGGATTTCCCCAATGCTCGTCGATCGCTGTCATCTCCTTGTTGTTGTCATAATGCCACCACGGGGCATGCGGGTGAAGATTGACATAGGGAGGAACGGCGAGCCACCCTTCCCTGGCCATGTCAAAGGTGCATTCAAGATAGTCAATGGCAGAAAGTGCCATAGATTCGGTCGCTTCCCTGTCAGGAAGAGAGTAAAGTATCCTGAGGGCAATAGATGTGGCCATGGCGGAGGATGACGGCAGGCGGAAGTCAGGTTCCAAAGCGTTCCCAAAACCGCCATCGCGATTCTGATATTGGGATAGGCACTCAATGACACCCTCGCTTTCCAGACCATGGAAATGATGGTCGAAAATGGCCTTGTCAATGTCCCTGGCAACTCCTTTTATCTGCTCTTCCGCTTGTTCAAACTGTTCCCTTGATAACATCAACAACTCACTCACCTCTTGAAAGGACACGATAGATGGTAACGTTGGATAGAGCAACACCTTGCCCCTGTGACCGATTTTTTTTATATTGTACATCCATCATGCCAGCACAGTTCCCATTGTATCTACAAAGATATAAATATTGTCAAAAATCAGAATGTTGAAAATTATCCGTGGGGCGGGCCTTGGCTGGCATGACACCCCAAAATGGCCACCCCTCTCTATTTGACCGTGACGCTCTTTGCAAGATTCCTTGGTTTGTCTATGGGAAGACACTTCTCCTTGGCAATATAATAGGCGAACAACTGCCCTATTATCGTTGCAGTTATGGAAAAGGAACCTGGAACGCTCCTCGGCAGGAGAAATGTCGGTTCAAAGTCGGGATTGTCCGATATGGTGATGACATTCGCCCCCCTGGCCTCGACCTCCTCCGTGTTAGAAAGCATATCATAGTCCGAGTTCTGTATGAACGCGAACACCGTCGTGCCTTCCTCGATCAGCGCTATGGTGCCATGCTTGAGCTCTCCCCCCATCATTCCCTCCGCGTGTATGTACGCTATCTCCTTGAGCTTGAGGGCCACTTCTCTCGAGAGAGGGTATGATATGCCCCTTCCTATCACATATATGTCCTTGGCGTCCTTCAGCAAGGGGGAAAGTTCCTTTATCTTCGCCTCAGAGCTGCGTATCGTATCCTCTATCATAGGGGGTATCTCATCTATGTCTGTGCCAAATCCCAAAAGGTTTGCAAGTTTTATCAACGTGAGTACTTGATTGGTGTATGTCTTGGTAGATGCGACGCATATCTCCTGACCCGCATGGATCTCGATAGAGATGTCCGAGAGCCTTTGGATGGTAGAGTAGGGGACATTTACTATCGAGACGATCTTTGAGCCCTTTCCCTTCGCATACTTCAATGCCTTGACCACATCCATCGTCTCGCCGCTTTGCGAAATGGCTATTACAAGTGCGTCGCTGTCGGCCAGCATGAAGTTATGGAACTCCGATGCGATAAGTGTATGGGCCTCTATGCCTACGGTATTGAGCATATACACCCCCGCAAGGGATGCATGGTAGGATGTTCCCGCTGCGACAAACAGGACCCTCTTGGCCGCCCTGCACAGGTCGGATATTTCATCCATCTTCTTTTTTTGGACTGTGTTCATGGATTCGATGAGAATCCTGGCCATGTCAGGTTGTTCATGGATCTCCTTTATCATATAATGGTCATGTTTCTCGTCTTTGTGGCTGGTACCTGTCCAGCTGACCTCTGTGATCTCCTTTTTGATAGGGCCTTTGACATTACGGAAGGAATAGGAATCTGGGTTGACGATGGCATATTCATCATCATCAAAGAATATGGCCTTCGTGGTCTTGTCGGAGAATGCGTATATGTCCGATGCCAGGACGAATCCATCGTCCAAGACCCCCATCACAAGCGGCGAGTCCCTCTTGATGGCATATAGCGTCCCATGTTCCTTCAAAAGCATCAATATGGCAAATGTCCCAACGGCCTCGCCGATAAATGCCTTGATAGAATCCTCAACGTCCATTCCCGAATCAAGGCTGTCCTGTATGAAGTTCGCGATGACCTCCGTATCGGTCTGTGAGAGGAACACGAATCCCTTGTCCATTAGTTTTCTTTTCATGTCCTCATAGTTTTCGATGATGCCATTATGGACGACCATTACATTTCCGTTGTTGGAAGTATGGGGATGGGCATTTTCCTTTGTCACCTTTCCATGTGTTGCCCACCTTGTATGAGATATGGCCAGCCTTGTCCTTTTGGAATCGAATCCTTTGATGAAATCATTTATCTCACCCACAGCCTTTATGACAACGCCATCGGAAGTGGCGATCCCAACCGAGTCGTATCCCCTGTATTCCAATCTTTTCAGAGCTTTTATCACGTCGATTGTGTCAAACGGACGTTTCGATACCATGCCGACAATACCACACATGTCTGTTCACCTCAACATATCGGATTGATTATCAATATTATATATTATTAGTATATAATGGAATGGCCTTACATTGTATATTAATGTATCGGATGCAATGATTATCCTGCTTTGCAAGATGTGCACCGTGAATGATGATTAATGCCAATATTGAATAAGAATAATGATTTGAACGATTTCTTGGCCCATTATATGAAACGAAACTGTATTATAAAATGAATATTGTGATTATCAGACTTAAGAACCCAAATAAAGCCCCTATTGACCATAATAGAAGGACAAGGGAGTATTCCTTCAATCTGAACCTTGATGTGAGAAAGTTGGCCACGGAACTATAGGGCGGCGGCGTCAGATACCCATATTCGTCCACCTTGGTCGGACCATAACTTACACCCTTGAATCCTACCTTGGACTTGAGAATAAATTCCATTATCTGTGGAACGAGAACAACGATGCCAAGAATGACATTTCCCCCAACGATAACAGATATGCCGATGGCCCCACCGATCAGTAGTGTGCCAGTATCCCCAGGAAACACCCTGGCAGGATACTTGTTGTATACGAGGAATGCCAGCAATGAAGCGAACACTGGGAGAAGAATCCACTTCATTGTTTCATTGCCGAGCAGCTGGGCATCCAGGAGCAAAAAGCCTGTCGATATCACGCCGAGGCCTATGGACTCGCCGTTGAATCCTTCCAGAATGTTGGTCAGATTGGACGAAGCTGCCAGGCCTATGATGGCCAGGACTGCGTAGAGGACCCCATATCCGATGACAAACAAGGTCAAGTCGATGGAGCCTCCACTGTAGAAAAGCAAAGGTATGGCGGACAGCAGCAGCAATGAGAGTTTGGTCCTTTGCCTGATGGCGAAGATGTCATCTACGATGCCAACGATAAACACTATGGACAGCGAGGCGATAACATAAGTCCAGAGACCACTCCCATCCGTGAATGCAATGTAGGCATAGGATGAAAGGATGCCCAGAAATATCGCGATCCCCCCCATCTCAGGAACGGCGGGCCTGTCTTTCTTGTGCCTATCCAGGCCTATCTTCCCTAAGGACGAGAAGACCCTGATGTGCAATGGGGTTAGGCACAAGGTGACTACAAATGACAAGAACGCCAATGTCGATAAGCCCATAAGTTTGCATTGGGGACTGTATTTTAAATACTTCTGTTTTTAGGGACGAGGACGGTCAGGACAAACGATATAAAGCGCATATCATATGATACTCCATGGTCGGGCAGAAGGGTGTAGAATATATCTCATTCCTTTTGAAACACAAGAACGTGCTGCTTCTGTGCAGCGCCATTTTCATGAGCATGATAGGCTTTGGAATGATATTTCCCCTGTTGCCCACCCTGGCATCCACCATGGGCGCATCGAAAACCGAGATAGGCATCGTCGCCTCCAGCTTCGCATTCACCAGGATGCTTCTGGTCAGGCCCTTCGGGGCGCTATCCGACAGGATAGGAAGAAAACCGATGCTTATCTATGGTTTCATAGGCTATGGCATATTCATGTCAAGCTTTGCCTTCGCCCACGATATCCATACCTTGATGTTCCTGAGGGGCATGCAAGGTGTTTGCTCTGCCAGTGTCTGGCCGGCGGCGTCTGCATTGATAGCGGATAGCGTCAATGTTCGGGAAAGGGGAAAGGCGATGGGATACCTAGGCATGTCCACGAGCGTCGGCCTGATGTTCGGTCCAGCCTTCGGAGGTTTCCTAAAGGACATATATGGCATGCAGCTCCCATTCATATTGTGCGGGCTGATAACGGGTAGCATGCCGATATTGATAAAGAGGAAGATCCACGAGACCGTTGAGGATGTCAAGCCAATATGGAACAAGAGGGATATCAAAGGATGGGGGAATCCATTTGCATGGATAAGGGAAGACTATGAAGAGATAAGAAATCATTCTTTTTCAAGGACCATATTCAGCATATTCGCAGCCGGTTTCATATTTAATTTTGCATATGCGCTCATAGAACCCCTGCTGCCGGTGTTCGTCACGGAAAAGATAGGTGCAACGTCGACAGAGGTGGGATTGGCATTCACTGCCGCAGGTATCGTGGGGTCAGTGGTCAGACCCCTGGCAGGAGACCTTGCGGACAGGATAGGAAGAAAGAGACCAATAATATTTGGGACCTTGTATTCGGGGCTCCTGACGATACCGATGGCTTATATAAGATCATCCACTGAAATGATAATGGTGATGGGTGTGAGATCAGTTGGATGGGCAGTGACAGACCCTTCCACGCTTGCATTGCTCTCTGATGTCAGCGATGAAAAAAAGAGAGGAAAGATATTCGGCTTACACCAGTTGTCATCCGGACTAGGATGGATGCTGGGACCCTTGGTAGGAGGAATAATATATGATCTGAAGGGAGGCGAACTTTCTTTTCTGTTGACCGCATTCGGGACATTGCTGACCGCAGTGATACTCATAATGAACCTGGAAGAGACCTTGGAGGCAAAAAGAAATGTATGACACCTTCATATTCGACCTTGACGGCACATTGGTCACTCATGAGATGGACTTCGCAGCCCATAGGAAGGAGCTTGAGAAGATACTTTTGTCCAGAGGGCTGCCGGAAGAGAAGCTGATCTGGAAGGATGGATTCATAGCATCTTTCAACATTTTCTGCAAGGAACTGAACTCATTGGGATATGATGGGGACAGGGTGATAGACGAGCTTATAGAAAGCATCAGGCTCTATGAGGTCGAGAGGGCTTCATATACCAAGGCAATAGAAGGCGCGACAGAGGTCCTGTCCTATCTCAAGGGCAAGGGGTACAAGATAGCCATAGTGACCAGGAACAATCGGGACGCCGCAAACATATCTATAGACAATGCAGGGTTTAGGGAATATGTCGATGTCATCATCGCAAGGGACGATGCGTCTGCGATGAAACCAAAGGAAGACCAGTTCGTCATTGCCTTGGAGAGACTCGGATCAAGTCCTGAATCAACAGTCGTCGTGGGTGACTACAGTCATGAGATAACTGCGGGGAACAGGCTCGGTTGCATGACGATAGGCGTTCTTTCGGGAAGCGGCGACCTTGAAAGGCTCAAGGGGGCTGAAATAATAGTATCGTCCGCCAAGGACATCATGGATTATTTCTAAATTGACCAATTTACTTTATTTTAATACAAATATTTTTATTATAATTGATTTCAAGAAGAAGAAAGGTAAGTATTATGTCAGTTTATGAACTTATTGATAAGATATCAAAGATGCAGGCGGAAGGTAGGGACCTCATAAGACTGGATATTGGTCAGCCGGACCTTCCCGTTCCCGAAGAGATCAAAGAGGCCACGAAGAAGGCCATAGATGAGAACAGGACCGGTTACACCCACTCCATGGGCATTGCCGGGCTCAGAAAGGGGATAGCAAAACTGCACAATGTTTCGGATGAGAACGTGATAATCACCGTAGGCGGCAAGTTCCCAATATACTCCGCCCTGACCAACAATCCCGGGAAGACGACCTTGATAAGGCCATGCTGGGGCGCATACCCCCTCATACTGAACAAGCTCGGCAAGGAGTTCGATTCCATAGACACCAGCTTCGAATCGGGATTCCAGCCAGATCTGGATGCGATAGGCAACACGGACATGCTTGTCATCAACTACCCCAACAACCCCACTGGCGTGTGCATATCCAACGAAGACTATGCCAAACTGGCGGACCTGTCCAATGACAAGGAATTCACCATAGTGTCTGACGAGGTCTACACAAAGATGGCTTTCAGGGACACAGATTCCATCACCAACCATGATTGCGACTACATATGCGTAGGTTCGTTCTCAAAGACGTTCTCTATGACGGGCTACAGGTTGGGATACGCGATATCATCCCCTGAGAACATAAAGAAGATACAGGAACTTCAACAACTTACCACTACAAGCCCAACAGAGTTCGCCCAATTCGCCGCGCTTGCTGCCATGGACATGATGGACAAGACATCGGAACGCATAAGCAGATTCTATAAGAAGAGGATGGACGAGGCTGTGTCCCTTCTTGAAACTGCAGGTTTCGAAGTCGTTCCTGCAGAGGGCACGTTCTACCTTTTCCCAAGGCTTAAGGCGGATTCCAACAAGTTCGCGATGAGGCTGCTCGAGGAGGGCGTTTCCGTGCTTCCGGGGAGCCCGTTCGGCCCATACGACAATCATTTCAGGATATCATTGGTAACGGACAGGATGGACGAGGCCACAAGGAAGATGGAAAAGGTCAGAAAGGAGCTCGAATAGGGCTCACATCCTTTTTTTTGTCAATGTCTTGACTATGTTGTACAACAATAGGCCTATTACGAAACCGATTATCACCAAGTAAGCGCTGTTCATGGCCTCTAATCAGTAAGGGGGAATAATAGTGTTTCTATATCGGGACTACATGAAGTGCTGTGCTCTTGAAGAACACGCCCACTTCCGATCCCACCTCTAGGCCCATGTCGTTGATGGACTGCATCGTCACCGCCACAACTACTGGGAAACCACAATCAATCCTCAAAAGATTGAAGAATCCGTGGTATTCCATGGAACTGATAGTCCCCCTGAACCGATTCCTCGCACTTGTGAGCTCGCCGGAGCCTATAACTATGTCCTCAGGTCTTATCAGCAATCTGGCCCGTTCCCCTATGGGGGACGTATATTGCCCTGTCAGAATCTCCTTGCCGTCAAGCTTCATCAGCAGGCCCTTTGGGGAATTGTCAACTATGTCGACATCCCATATGTTCTCGACCTTTACGAACCTTGCGACATCCACTGACACGGGTTTGAAAAATATCTCCTTGGGGTCGCCCACCTGCACTATCCTGCCATCCATCATTATGGCTATCCGGTCTGCCAGTATCATGGCCTCTTCCTGACTGTGGGTCACGTGGATCGTTGTGATGCCCTCCCTCCTATGAAGCGCCTTCATGTCGTTGATGAGCTTTTCCTTGGTGGCCTCGTCCAATGCTGAGAACGGCTCGTCCAAAAGCAGTATGTCGGGCCTCACGGCCAATGCCCTGGCCATGGCCACCTTCTGTTGTTCGCCACCGCTGAGCGTCGTCACGTCCCTGCTCAGCAGATGCCCGATGTCCAGCATTGATGTCAGCGCCTCAACGATTCTGTTTATCTCCTCCTTTGGCAGCTTCCTTACCTTCAGCCCATATTCGATATTGGACCTTGAGTCATAGTTCGGAAAGAGCGAGTAGTCCTGGTACAGAAATCCCACGTTCCTTTTCTCTGGCGGAAGCGTCGTGACGTCCTTGCCTCTCAGTTTTATCGATCCCTCATCGGGATAGTAGAGACCTGCGATTATCTCCAGAAGAAGGGTCTTTCCTGCGCCTGTGGGGCCGAGTATCACAAAATACTCCCCTTCCCTGACATGCAAGTCTATTCCCTTCAGGGAGAATATGCCATCCCAGTCGTTGCTGATGTCCTTGATTTTCAACATAGATTATCACCATTTTTTCTTAGAGACCAGCCTGAGTGCCATGAACGTGATAAAGCACATTATTATCAGAAGGACCGCTATCGGCTGCGATTCGCTGAGTCCGCCGGTATTGAATCTGTAGAGGATGAGGGTCGATGCTATCATAGGATAGTAAGCTATCACCACCACGGCTCCGAACTCGCTTACTCCGCGCGCCCATGACATTATCGCGCCGGATATCACGTGACGCAGAGACAGGGGCAGGGTAATATGTAAGAACGCATGTGTTTGGCTGGCACCCAGCGTCCTTGCCACATTCTCATAGTTGGGATTCACACTGGCAAAGCCGTCCTTGGCGGCATTTACGAAGAAAGGATAGCTTACGAACAGCATTGCCGCCACGACACCCCACATAGAATCCTGGAAGACGATGCCTATGCTCTCAAAGAAACCGCCAATGGCGCCCCTCTTCATCAATAGGGAGAACAAGGCTATGCCGGCGACCGTATGAGGAATTATTATTGGTATGTCGATGAAAGACTCAATGACCTGCTTGAACGGAAAATCGTGCCTTGCCAACACATACGCCAAGGGTATCCCAAAGATCATAGCTATGATGGTGGCCAAGAACGATGTGTACATGGTAAGCCATATCGAGCGCAACACTGTCTCGTCCTGCATGACCTTGTAAAAGTTATCTGTATTGAGAAACAATGTCTTGAACAGTAGATTGAAAAGTGTTCCTGCGACAAAGAGTATTATTCCAAGACCTACAAAAAAGAAAAAAAATGAGAGAGGATTTTTCCTCACTGAACAAAAAAACCCTGAAAAATTCATATCTCTTCAAGATATTCTTCAAGACCGCCTGGCACGAGATCTATGTCGTTTACGCCTGCAGGTACTATCGGTGGTTGTCCATCCTCTGTGAATATGCCCTGTCCTATCCCGTTTATCACATATTCAACGAAAAGGGCCGCTTCTTCGGCGTTTGGCGCATTGAGGGGGATGGTTATGCCATATACTATCGGCTTCCCTGTCTGTGTACCACCATTGGATAGGATGATAGACACATTATCGTATGTGTCAGCGTAGCTCACTGAACTCAGATTGATGGATGATGGGAGCCTGATGTAGTTGAGATCGTTTTGAACTGCCACTGAGAGATATTCCCAAGCGTAGTCAAGACCTCCCTCCTGTATCATCGCGACCAGATCAACTGATTTGTCCCTTATTGTGAGATAGTCCGTGTCTGGGTCAAGGGCCTCCGGGGCCGTGATTGTGTAGACGCCCGAACTCTCTTCTACCGAGATGGCGCTGTTCGCTACGATGAGGTCGTCGAATATCATGTCATCGCCATATTCCAGCTCTGCCAACTGTATGACCATGGGTGTCCTGTACCCACAGGGATCCAGATTGGGGTTCGAGAACGCCCATAGCACATCGTCCCTGCGAAGGATGTCATACCAGTTGTCGGCAGTTATCTCGTCGGCGTAGTTGCTGTTGTCAGAGTATGTGAGCACCATTTCGTTGCTCGCAAAGAGGACATACCAATCCGCATAGTCCGGCATCATCATCGACGGGATCAGGGTGTAGTCGGCCGATGCCAGCACATCTGCCTCAACTCCGGTCTCAATTATCTTGTTGACGCATGAGACGCTGCCGGCAGCTTCCAATTGCACATCGATATACGGATATTCGGCCTCGAATTCCGCCTCTATCTTCTCAAATGGCGAGGCTAGGCTTCCCGCATGCAGGACCTTCAAGGTGACTGCCTCATGTTCCTCCTCGTCATCAGAGGATATGCATCCGGAAAACATCGATATTGTTATCACGAGACACATTGCCGCCATCAAAACTAACTTCATTTTTTTCATTGATTCACCTCGTTATTTACATCTAGAGATAACGAAAATATTGATTAATTTAAATCTTTCTTCACTCTCAAGAATTATTTCTATTAAATTTGGACTTGACACCCTGATTATTCCTCTACAAGCTCACCATTGATTTTCTGCCAATGCCTCAAAGCCTTTATCACGGCCTTTCTGGACCATACCTCCTCGGGGAAACCCCTCATCAACATCAGGATCGATATTGCGCCCACGATCTCCTCTTCCTTGGCACCGGCATCCAATGCCCTTTTCACATGATAGTCGATGCATGTCTCACATCGATTGATGATCGATATTATTATTGCTATCAGTTCCTTGGTCTTGAGGTCCAGTGCGGTCTCATCCCTCATTATCCTTCTGACCATCTGATCATAGGCATCCCATAGCTCTGCGTAGTGTTTCTCAATAAGCGATGGCATTTCAACACCTTCTATTAGATTACAATGACAGAATATAATGTTTGTCATGTTACTCGCATTGTATCTTTGCACGGACCCTGGCACCCTAGTAAAATATATATTTTCAGAAAAGCAAGTGAAGATGATGATCTTTGGAAAGAAGGAGGACGAGGTCAGCGACCTGATAGAACAACACTCCAAATTGGTCCAGAAATGCTTGGACTACTTCAAGGAAGGTCTGGAATCGTATCTGAACGACAACTTGTGCATATGCGACGACATCAGGGAAAAGATCGTCAGGAAGGAACATGAGGCCGACGAGGTTAGAAGAGAGATACAGATGAAGCTCTATGACGGCGCCTTCATGCCCCTCTACAGGGACGACATCTATCTCTTCATCGATAAGCTGGACAATATCGCAGACGAGACCAAACACCTGATAAACGTCCTTGTATTGGAAAAACCACATATACCAAAGACACTATCAGACGATTTCTACAATCTGATGAATGAGAGCGTATCCCCATACAAGGACCTCAAGGTGGCCCTGAGATATTTCAAGAGCGACAAGGAGAAGACCTTGGCGTCGACCCTGCAAGTAGAGAAGAAGGAGAGCAAGGTGGACCTGATGGAGCATGACCTCAGAAAGAAGATATTCAGCATCGAGGACCTTAGCCTGGCTCAAAGGCTTCATATGCGCTCATATTCACTCCACCTGGCCTTGATATCCGACATCATAGAGGATTGCTCGGACATCATAGAGATGATGCTAGTCAAGAGGCAGCTCTAGGTCAAGGGACCTTATGTAGTCTGCCAGTTCGTTCCTGCCAATCGTCTTCAAGAGCCACCTCAGGTCTTCCATCGTGTCAAGATCCCTGAAGCTATCCGATCGGTATACTCGTAAGGGGATTCCCATTTCCTCGGCTTCCCCTGTGTGTAGGGCAAAACTGTTTTTTCCAAATCGTGGCGTGAACTCTACTTCCCGTGGTATGAAAAGACCGCTGGTCCCCCCGTCCTGGGACGGTGCCGTCGAGAGCGTCATGGAATTGCCCATCAGTTTGAGCACGTCGCTCGTTGTCAGTAGTGGGAGGTCGCATGGAAGCACCAACAGGTCATCGTTGAGCTTTCTCCTGATGTCCATGATGCCGTTGTTGATATCGTCACTGTCCCTGACCCCGTCGATGGCCGCCTTATGGGTCCTGGGGAGCACGGTGACCGGAAAGTCCTCAAGCGCGTTCAGCACGCGCGAGAACATTATCAGTACCATGTTCCTTCTTTGGTCAAGATCAAAAAAAGGAGAAAGGCGTGATTTTGCGTTCTCTATGTTCAAGAGCACGACGGCATTGACCATACGCCCAACTGCTTAAGCTTGTATAAAAGCCTTTTGCACAAACGAAAAAGCCTTTGTCCTGAAGACAAGAAGCCATGCTACAGACACTTCCAATATGCCCTGGATTATGTTCAGAGAGAGGATGCCCCACCAGGGTATCATCTGCAATGCCATCTCCGGGGTAAGCCCAGGAATGAACAAAGGCAAGGCAAAATAGTAGTTGAGCACCGTGGTGGTGATGCCCCTGACCACCAAGGCCAGTGCCAGTGCAATAAGGACCTTCTTAGGGTCCCTGTACGAGGATACGTCCTCCCTGTCCATGCCCTTCGTGGCGAAGAAGAAGGCGAAGTAGAATATCGCCGATGCGATTAGGACCACTATGGGAGAGTAAAAGACGTTGTCCTGCGCCCCCACAAGCTTGTACATTGCCCCAAGCAACCCTATCAGGGAGACCATGCTCACTATGGCCGCAATGACTACCACAATGTCCTCCTTCAGGGCGTCCCTCCTTATCTTGACGGAGAGTATGGCGGGCGTGATTATCATCGGCATGGTGGCCAACCATTTCATCGTACCGCCTATGAGGCCCTCAGATGCTATTATGGACACTATGAAGAAAAGACCGAAACATACCGTTATAGAGGTCCTGAAACCATAGAGGAAGAACGCAAGCAGGACGGGCAAGGCCACGAGGTCCACACTTATACCCCAAGGCGACACATATCCAAGCGGAGGTTTCAATAATTGGAATATTGCTATTAGAGCTAAGAACATTGCTACAAGCGCCACATCTGTTGATTTCTTTAACATAGAAGTGGACTTTTTGAATTGATTAAAAAGTTTTTAGGTAATTAATCAATATTGAGTAAGCTTCTTTCCTCCGTAAGATTAAATAAATCGACCGGGACAATAAGAGGTATGGAGGTCGAGGGCAAGGAAGACTACTCATTGGAGATGGAAGGCATGCAGGTAAACATCAGGAACGGCGAGAAAAAGAGCATATGCCCGCACATTGCCATCGTGCTCGAGCAACACGGCATAGTCTCCATCCCCGTCGTCGATGATGTCACGATAAAGAAGATGATCATGGAAGAGAAGAGGGGGGCCCTACCCATGAAACTGCCCGAAGACTTCTACGACCTCGTGAGACATAGTATCGACAGAACGGACGATGAGAAGAAGAGGAAGTTGATGATGGCATTGGCAAAGGACCTGCTGAAGGAGAGGGTGGAGAAGATATTCAAGCTATGCCTGAAGGACAAGACACCTAAGGCGGAGCTGCTGTCCTCCGAGATGACACTACTTCTTAAACTGTCAATGTCAATAAAAGAATACGAGAAAGATACCATAGGTGTGTGACCATATGATAGAGGACTACGACAGCATTGTCACTGGATTCAGGGGCTTCATCGACACTTACCCAGATGTGGCATATCCCAAATATAAGATGGCCATAGAGGAGATGTCACTGGAGGAAAAGAAAAGCTTGGAGATCGACTGCGACGACCTGATAGGTTATGACCAGGACCTCTATCTGAAGTTGGTAGAAGACCCCATGGGTGTCTTGCCCATAGTGGAGGAAATCCTGCATGACAACATGCCAAACGTGCCGGCTCACAGGCTCCATGTCCGTTTCCGCAATCTCGATGCAACGATGTGCAGGGGCATCAGGGACATAAGGGCGGACGACATGCACAAACTGGTACAGATAACTGCCATTGTCGGCAGGGCCTCTGAAGTCAAACCAGAACTTACCGAGGCGGTCTTCGAATGTGAGAGATGCGGAGAGATCATCTTCATCAGGCAGGATTCCAACGACTTCAAGAAACCGATTGCGTGTATCAATCCCACCTGCGGGAAGACGGGGCCTTTCAAGCTTTTGGAGGACCAGTCCACATTCATTGACTGGCAGATGTTGAAGGTCCAGGAAAGACCTGAATCACTTAGGGGCGGACGAATGCCCCAACACATCAATTGCTTTGTTAGGGACGATATCGTGGACAAGGCCCAGGCTGGTTCCAGGGTCACCCTCACCGGCATTCTCAAGACGGTCCAGGACAGTCAGTTCAGGGTAAAGAAGACAACATTCTCCAAGTATCTGGATGTTAATGCCATCGATGTGCTGGAGAAGGATGTTGACGATACGGTGATAACGGATGAAGATGAGCAGAACATCATAGAGCTCGCGAACGACTCAAATGTGATACCTATGATAACCGGATCGATAGCTCCAGCGATATACGGTCTCAACGATGTCAAGGAGGCAATCGCACTCCAATTGTTCTCCGGTGTGGTCAGGGAGCTACCGGATGGTACCAGATTAAGGGGTGACTCGAACATATTGCTGGTGGGTGACCCAGGTGTGGCAAAATCGCAGATCCTCCAGTATGTGGCCAGACTCGCGCCGAGAAGCGTCTACACCTCCGGAAAGGGCACCTCAACCGCAGGTTTAACTGCCGCAGTTGTAAAAGACGAAACTACGGGGGGCTGGGCCTTAGAGGCTGGCGCATTGGTCCTCGCTGACGGTGGGATGGCCTGTATAGACGAGATTGACAAGATGAGCAATGACGACAGATCATCAGTTCACGAGGCGATGGAACAGCAGACCATCAGCATTGCAAAGGCGGGTATTGTCGCCACGCTTAACGCAAGGTCCTCGATACTGGCCGCGGCAAATCCAAAGTTGGGAAGATTCGACAATTATAAGGGTGAGTTGGAACAAATTGATCTTCCTCCCTCCCTGCTCTCAAGATTCGACCTCATCTTCATCATGAAGGACATCCCCAACAACACAGAGGATGAGAGGATAGCGGCCCATATACTCAAATCACACAGGGGATTGAGCGAAAAGGTCATGCCCAAGATAGATTCAGAGATGATGGTGAAGTTCATATCCTATGCAAAAAAGAAGGTAGAACCCGAACTCAGCGACGAAGCCGAGAAAAAGCTACTAGAGTTCTATATCAACTTAAGGAGGAGAGGCCAGGAAAGTGGGGCCGTCCCGATAACTGCCAGACAGCTCGAGGCGCTCATACGTCTCTCCGAGGCAAGGGCGAGGATGAAGCTATCGGACATCGTGACGGAGGAGGATGCGGATGCCACCATAGCCCTCTACACCAGCGTCATCGAGAAGGTGATGATAGACAAGGAATCCGGCGAGATGGATGTCGATATGCTTATGACGGGAAAATCATCATCACAGAGACACAAGATGATAGCCGTATTTGAGATAATCCATAACATAGAGAAGAACTATGACGAGGGCGCCCCATTTGACGAGATCGTCAAGACCTCCAAGGATAGGGGCATCAACAGGGAATTCGTAGTTCGCGCCGTTGAGGAACTGACAAGGAACGGCGAGATATTCGAACCGAGACCCGGGTACTTGAAGACCGTGCAACTGAACTATTGAGATGAAATGGCCTTTCTAACAACATCGACAAAGGAATCGGGGCCCACGCCAGGGGATTCCACCCCCTCCCTTTCATAGAATCGTGATATCCTATCATGCAACCGTGACAGTTCTGTGTTCCTAAGCTCATCCTCAAGTTCGAACAGTTTGTCCTCAGGATAAAAAAAGAAGTCACCCGTAAACTTCACTGACCTTATCAGGTTGCCCTTGTGGATCACCCTTGCGCACAGGAGTCCCCCGGGGAACTTCTTCTCTGCATAATCATCATCCATCCTGTCAAGTTCCTTCTCCTTTCGGAACGGATGGCGTCTGACATTTCCGCAATGGAGACATGTGGTGGACACCATGCCGGACCTTGTCCTGACCCTTGACGTCCTTCCCGGGACCAGGGGGGTGTTGCATTTCTTGCAGAAGAGGCCCTTTTGTTCTGGAGCGAGCTTAACCTTGTGCTTGCGGATCATGTCCCTGGCTATCTGGACATATCGCCTGGACCTCTCCGGCCGCTCATCCAGATTGTCCAATGAAAGTTCAAGCATCCTCTCCACATGTCTTGATGCTATCCTCTTTCTCTGGTGCTTCACCCGCTTCCATTTCATATGCGAAGAACATCGAACAAGAATAAAAATCTAATTGAGATTCACAAGGAGTATATGACATGGTTCACCACAGACCACGCCATCAGTTCCTCATCGAATATTGAATATCTTGGATAATCCATGTCTACACTGAAGTCCCCGTGGGGGAACCCGCCTATTATTATCACCGAATTGTCCGCAGGCCTGTATTGTCCGCCCTGAAAATGCATTAGCTTCACGTCCATTCCCTCAGAGATGTCGTCAATCAGATCTGTCAGCCCCATTTCCTTGATCTTCAGGAGCACTGTTTCCTCATGGCATATCTTTCCGGTCTCAAAGAGCTTCTCCATCAGCCCGACGAATCTGTTGTAGGAACGTGGAACCCTCCATTCCGGAGACATCTCTATCACCTGGTCGTTCCTGGTGTGGATATAGAACTCAAGCCCCCCCGTCTTGTTCAATGGGGACTCCAGGGCATTTAGAAGGGATACGTGAACAATGTCCGGCCTTCCCCTGCGATAGGCATCATCAAGGCCCTTCATGGCGGAGTGGTGGAAATTGCTGTCAAGGAGCACAACGTCCTTGTCGCCAAATGCATTTCTGAACTGGCGTCGGCGCCTTATCTCCTCCGGGACAGGTTCAAGCTCGCTTTCGGCAAGGACTATCTTCAACATCCCTCTATGATGATTGATAAAAGATATAAATCTTTTTAGTTATTATATATGATATAGGACAATAGGTGATAGAGATGAAGATAAAGACATTGATGGGAAAAAAGGTATATGATTCGGATGCAATATCTATCGGTAAGATCACCGATGCCGAATTCAACGAGGACACTTACCAGATCGTGGCCGTGGAAGTTAGCCAAGGCATCATGAAGAAGCATAAGGTCGAGGTCGAGAAGATCGACAAATTGGGAGACTCCGTCATACTCAATGTCAAGTTACTGGACCTCTGACCAGGGATATCTTGTATATGCACCATTCCCAGTATTCGGGTCCATAGTTCTCAGAGATAAAATCGATGTTCGTGTCATCGATAAGCAGCCTTGAGGGTCCGCCGGATTCGGCGTTGTTGGAGAAGTTTATATCCAGTTCCTCGTTCCCGTACATCACAGCGAGCAGGAAGGAGTCCTTGTACTCTATGATGTTCGAAAGAGGTATCGAGACCGTCTTGCCCTGTATATTGGTGAAGACAACGTTTATCGAATATATATCCTCCTCGTCCGAGATATCGGATATGTCTGACATATAATCAATGAAGTCATAGACACGAAGGGTGGAGTACTTCTTTGTGGCGGTTAACCAGACATCGTAGATGGACTTCTCGGCAAGACCGCAATTCGTGGCAATCTCGGACACGGATATCCTTTGGGAGGTTCCGTCGATGTCGACGAATATGATGTCGTTGGGCGTCTCGCCATCCGGAGCATAGCGTAGCGAGAAAAGCCCTACGGCCCCCAGTATCACCACTATCACCATCAAGGGGTACAACAGCTGCAACCTCATAATCTCACCAAATCTAGCAATTGCCCAAAGCCAATATTGAACTCACACGTTATAAAACTTCTTCAAATAATCTCCACTATCATGACAAGATAACGCACAGGGAATCGAATATTATGGATGTCGTCCAATGCAGGAGGAATGACGGAAGTATGCTCTTCGAGTCCCAATCAATGTATCCAAACGCCAAGCCCGCGAAAAACGAGTAGTATACCTCTGTCATCGGTTTTCCGATATGCACCAACGCATAGGGTACGGCCTGGACCAGTATGGACCACCTGCCCAGGTCCCTGAGACCAAATGTCATGAAACCTCTATAGAAGAACTCTGTCGACAGCATCAGTACGCCGACCATCAGTTCCCATCTTACGAAGTCCAAAGCGCTGTTGTAGTAGAACCTTGGATAATAGTTCTGGTACTCCGACATGGAGGCCCCTATGAGCATGAACGGAACGGCGGCGAGGAAAAGGATGATGAAGTACTTTCTCAGTTTTCGTTTGTCCCCCAGAGACAGCCCATAATCCCGGGGGTCCTTCCTTATCGCCATGAGGACGATCGCCGGCAAGGCCAGATAGAAGATCGCCTCCTTCCATATGAACTCCTGAAAACCATGGGTCCTGTAGGACCTGTTGATAACTATTATGGCCAGGGAGGCAAAAAGAAAGAACAAGATACCGGCCAGGCGCTTCCTCTGCATGAAAAGTAATTGTCGGTCCCAATTTAAAGATATTGTGTGATTTAGCTAAAAAATAGAAAAAACTGTCTGATTTGATTTTATAAAAGAAATTATTATTTTTATTATATTATAATATATTTTATATATAACAATAATAAAATAATATATATTAATTATATCATTTGATAATAAAAAGGTTTTAATAGGTTATATCACATTATTTTTTAATAATGGTCAAGGACGATTACGAAAAGGGATTCGTTGATAAGATACTCGGTGACATCTTTTACACAACAACGCAAAATATAAGGGAAGAGATCTCAAACAAGGTTCCGGTAGATAGTGAAACCAAGATTTTAGTGGTTGCCTGCAGGACTGGAGAGACCGTATTCTATTTTGCAAAAGAATTCGACTGCAAGGTGATCGGAGTCGACCTTTTCGATGAGAACATAAAGGAAGCAGAGAAGATAGCCAGAAGGGAGAAACTCACAAAAAAGGCCTCTTTCATAAAGGGACATGCGATGAGACTGCCACTGGAAGATGACAGCTTCGACCTGGTCATATTTGAAAGGTCACTCTCCTGTTATGATGATAAGTCGTCCGAGATCGAGGAATGCGTCAGGGTGCTGGCCCGCGGAGGCACATTCGTGATGGCCGACTTCACCGTTGACCAGATTGAAGAGGATGAGAGGGAGGACCTCAAGGAACTCACATGCCTTGTATCCGCCCTGTCGATGCAAGGGTATCTTGAACTCCTGTCCAAAAGCGACCTCAGGGCCTATGGCGAGGTGAAGGAGGACATAGCCGAGAGGAATACTAGGCTCTTGATACAGAAATGGAAGAAGATAAGGCTTTTCTCAAACATATTTCTGAAGGCCTCGTCGGCAGATGCCGGCAGGTTCGAGACCCTGATGAGAAAGGGTGAGATGATAATCAAGGAAAAAAGGCTTGGATATGCACTCTTCATCGGCGTAAAGGACTAAAGAATCTCCTTGTCCACCAAAATCCTGTTGTGTGTCGGATATTCCTTTATTATCGAAAATATTATCTGAGGGTCATCGACCATCTCTTTCAGTTCTTCGACAGCGCTCCATGTCGTCATTATGGAAGTGCCCCGGACCTCGTACATCCCAGTGTCGTCCTCGAAGTTGTCATTGATGATGTTGATGACCATTTCCAGGCCGGAGTGAGTCCCCGCCTCTATGAGCCCTGTGACAAGCAATCCGTCCTCATCGATGTCCTGATACCTTGTTCTAACGTTCCCGGCCCTTCTCTTCAATCGTTCCCTGAGCTGTATGCCGTCCTTGAATCTCGACGAGCAGTAGTGCACCGAGAGGTCCATATCCCTTGTGGACTCGACTATCTCCAAGGCAAGCTCCTCGCTCCCGATGACGGCATTTGAGTCTCCCGAGAACTCGAATCCCCTCGACCTCAGCGCTTCCATGTTCGTATCCGAATACTCAAGCTCGTTGAGATTTATGAAGGCAGCCCCTACATTCTCCAGATGCTTGCAGAATCTCAATATATTCTCCTTCTCGCCCGGGATCACAGGTATCTCTGCCCCCACATCGATATCGAAGGATAGGGCGAGGCCTATCTTGTCCCAGTCTTCCTCCTTGGGATGGAAACGTATCTCGTCCACCACGTTCTCCAGATAACCCAGGATCGTCCTATCTATAAGATTTCCAGGAGTGTAGAGATGTATGTGATGGCCGTCACCGAAGGTCTTCTTGAGCAGGCTTGCGTACTTGATGGTGTCATCGGCGAACATTATTGGATCGCCGCCCGTGATGCCGGTGCCCAGGGCATCCATCTTCCTGGCCTCGTCGACGACATCCTCATCGGATGCCACAGGTCTTTCGTTCGCCCAGGTCTGCCACTGCCCCTTCCTCTTGGTGGACAGTGGGCAGTAATAGCAGTTGCTGAGACATACGCCGTTGATGAACAGCACCATCTTGGCCCCTTGGGCGCATAGCTCGCATCCTTTTGGTATCTTGCCGTGGAACGTGTCTTTCGGGAAAGGGTCCATGGAACATGGTCACCAAAAAGCTTTAAATACGTTTTCTATATTTGAATAAGCTGTGCCCTCGTAGTCTAGCTGGATATGACGTCAGCCTGCGGAGCTGAAGATCCCGAGTTCGAATCTCGGCGGGGGCGCCATGATTCTTTATACTCCCGTTTAGGGCATATCGTTTATAATTATAAAAAAATACAAAGACATCAGATGAGCTCTGACATCTCGATTAACTTTTCTAATATAAAAACAGGATCGAAATCGGTCAAGCTTTTGTATGACATTATGACTAGAACATCTTTCTTAGCAAAACGCATTTCGATATATGTATAAGATTCCTCTTTTTCGTATCTGGATACTCCAACGTAATACTCAGTTTCATAGCTCGTTGCTTCGGTCCCGGAAGCTGGAACAAAGGTCCATCCATCACCAAAGGAGAAGTTCTCTTCGATGACATCCAAGGGGTATCTCATTACCAATTGAGTTAAAGTTTCCAACGGTTCGCCATTTTCATCAGGATGCCAAAATATCGCACACACGTAATCGGAAGGTTCTGGAAGGCCAGAATAATCTGTGAAATCCAAAGGAGTTTTAACGGAAATGAACGTCCAGCCATCGTTTGTAGTATAACCTTGAACACTAACAAACTCCCAGCCATCTGCAGGTTTCTCGATGAGAATTGTTTCCATCCACCCAGGTAGCTCATCTTCGGTAAAGAGAAGATCTTCCAAAGTACCATCGTATAACTCAGCCTCATTGCCACCTATGTTGCCCACGACTGTAATTGACAACAATAGAACTCCAAGTACGGCTAAGAGACCATATCTTAATTTGGTCATGATATGAAATAGAACTAACAAAATAAATAAATTGTCCCGATTTGGTATTATAATGATGGATTTCTTAGATCTACAGCCAATCAAGTTACTGGAAGGTGCTTACGCTAGAATTTGATTATATCTATCGAACTGCACCATTCTTGAAGTTGTCGAACCAGTGATCCAATTCTTCATCGCTATCGGCCTTTAAAATTTTGAAAATCTCATAGGCGAATTCTACAGCTGCTGTTTCATTTGCAGTGACAAACCCGCCATCAACAACCACTTGTGCTTGAACATATAGAGAACGTCCATTGTAGCCTTTTTGATTTTGAAACAGTTCCAGACTGTCACCCGTATGTTTTACATGATCAAGAAAACCATGCTTACACAAAAAGGTTGATGCACCACATATCGCTGCAATGGGAATATCTGATTGTATAGCCGTATGGATAAACTCAGCAATCTCATCATAGTCATTCTCTTCCCAAGAAAGACCTCCTGGCAGAATGACAATCGCCACATTGTCTAAATCCTGATAATTATCTATGCAATGATCAACGCTTGCTTTGATGCCGCCCATTGATATCTTAGGGCAAGTGTCAATCGCGATGGTCTCCACCACATAGTCGGTATAAGAGTTGGTTGCTGCAATAACATAACTTGCCTCCCAGTCACACCAACGGTCAGTTAAAAACAGGAGTATCTTATTTTTAGTCCCTTTCATTACCAACACATCTCTAATACAAATAATCCAAAGTTCAGGTTCCAATATTTCGTTTTATTTCGATATATATGTTATGCCACATATACCGTTTCATCACTATAAATATCATATTGCTAAGTTCCTTCAAGGCGCGTAAATTCCATCTGTATGCATTTCTTTGCCGTTTCAGACCCTCATCGTTCCGTATCTCCAACTCAGGATCTCCTGTGCCGCAATGGCCAACATCGGCGATGTTCATTTCAATCTTGGAAACGGAGGACAATTTCTTGGTATTAATCTTGAACATGGCATCCAATATACTATCATCAATATATGAAACAACAGTGTCTCAAAAAAAAGAGAAAAATAAAAAAATTAAGGATATGGACAGATCATCATTTCAGGTGTATCTTACCCACTTCGTCCAAATGGAATATCTTTGAACATTCGAAGCATTCCAAGGCATACCCAATGTTCTGACCTGGTGATAACGGACCGTGCTTGAAAAGAACGTACACGTCCCCTTCGCAGAACGGACACTTTACATCATCCTTAACATTAGCTAAATTGTATCTTTCAGCGTCTACCAATGTTATTTTTATCCACCTCCATGCAAAAAGCTTGCACTACAATTTGTGAATACTAATTAAAATAATTTATTGTATAATCGATGGAAAATAAGAATAAAAACAGAAAATTATTTTTTCATGTTTTTCCATATCAGATTGGCGAGGTCCACGGTGTCGATCTCTATGTTCTCCGCCTCCTTGATAGTGTCAAGATGATACAGGCAGAACGGACAATACGACACTATGCAGTCGGTCCCCTCGGCCCTGTCGAGGGACACCTTCCCTATGGCGTTGGATATCTCCGGAAAGTTGGGTTTTACGCCGGCGGGCGCGCCGCAACAGAATATCTTGCCATCAAATGGTTCGTCGACATCATAACCCATGGCAACCAATAGTTCCCTCGGCACATCAAATATGTCCTTCATTGGGCATGGATCCCTGATGCTCACCCTGCCAGAGGACTTCTTTAATTTTATCTTGCCCTCGTCGAACAATTGCTTGAAAAGCTCAACGGCGTATATGACCTCATAGTTTGGCTCCCTGTAGAGCCCGGGATAGATGTCCTTGATGACCTTGTAGCATGCGGGGCAGGATACCAATAGCTTCTTCACGCCTTGGGACTCTATGCAGTCGGTGTATTCCTTCGCATATTGTTTGATCTCGTCCATATGCCCATTGTCAATGAGGAAGAGTCCGCAACACCTCTCGTCCTTCAGCAGCATGGGCTTTATACCACAGGCATTGAGGATGCGAACAGTGTCCTGTGCTATGCTTACGTTTCTCAGAGTTACCCAGCATCCGGCCATGTATGTCAGTTCGGGGTCATCTGAGAACTTCAGGTCGTCGGTGGCCCACATCTCCGCCCTGTTGGGGATGTCCATACCCTTGGGATTATACTTTGTGAATATGTTGTTCGCAATGTGTTTTGTCTTTTCAGGTTCCCTGCCCTGGTCCGCAAGCAGCTTACGTTCGTACTGTATTATGCCATAGATGTCAATGCTCTCCGGGCATACATCGTTGCATACCCCGCAACGGGAACAAAGATAGACCGTGTCTAACTCGTCCTGGGTGAGCTCTTCGTTGTTCTCTATCTTTTCCAATTGCTTGATCTTGTTGTTGGGCGTGTATATATCCTTATCAGAAACAAAACAGATCGGACAGATGCTGCCGCATTCGCCGCATTCTGTACACATGTTCACTTGATCCAAATAACTAGACATGATCCCACCACTTCCAATTAAATGCCAGGTTCAAATCATATAAGTTTTATGGCCTCGTAAGCTTGTATATGTGCCTGACCAGAGATTTGTGCACACGTACCTGTGCCTTGGCATCGATCATGAAACCATAAGTGGTGAAGTCATGTTCCATCGGGAGTACTATCACGGCCTTTTTCCCACATATCTCATATATTATCTTAAAGACCTTGGAGTAAAGTGAACTCCTGTCATCGTTCCCTATCACGGTCGACTTGCCGTATGGAACGTCGGTGACGATCGTCTCGTAGGTTGCGGAGATGTCCAGTTTGGATGAATCGCCCACCGCTATATCCCCGTCTATCCCGTAGAAACCAAGATTTCGTCTAGTGCCCTCTACCATCTTCTCCTCTATGTCAACTCCATGAACATCCAATCCCATCAATCCCGCCTCTATCAGTATCCCCCCTGTGCCGCAGAAGGGGTCCATCACCTCATGCCTGGCCTCCGATAGATTCACCAAGGCCCTGGCGAGCCTCGGGTCTATTGAGGAGGGATGAAAATATGGCCTATGTTGCGGTTTCCTCTCATTGAAGGATTTTGGGTCGTTCACGAACAATGTGTAGCCTACGTGCACCATCCCATCGACGTAGAGGGCGTAGAGCTCCTGGTCCGGGGACGAGAGGTCCACATTCGCGGAAGTTTTGGACAGGATCTGTTCGGATATCCTCCGTTCCTCCTCCATCGAGTTCATGTCCTTGTCTATTTTCCGCACCCTGAAGCTGAAGCTTCCTTCCGTGAGCACTTCGCTCAAGGCATCTTGAGGAATGAGACCCTTGCCAGGCGTGAGCGCTCCGAGATACCTCATCGCCCTGTGGGTAAGCGCCAGCCTGGAGAGCATCTCAAGGCAGAGGTGCCCAGTATCCAGGACAAGTGTCTGCCTGCCCCTGATCTTGACATGGCAATCCATGCCATATGCCCTGATAAGAGAGGTAACTTCCAAAAAGGCCAGTTCCTCATGCTCGCCATTCAAAAAGAAGAGATATTCCAAAACACCACCTATATGTGCCTCAGAAAGTCCACATCGCCAGCCAGTATGTGTGAGACGGTGCCGTCATCCTCCTCGAGTATCAAGGCGCCTGTATCGTCGATGTCCACTACCTTCCCCCTCTTCTCCACTCCAAGGAACGATACCCGCACGCGATTGCCGATGGTGTTCGATATCTGTTTGGAGTATTCCATTATGGTCGAAAACTCTTTTCTCTCAAAGTGGGTGTACTCATCTTTGAACTTGTTCAGGATACTTGCCATGAGCATGTTCCTGTCGGTCTCTTTTCCAATTATCTCACTGATCGATATGAAGCTCGAATCCTTTGGAAGTTGATTGTTAACGTTTATCCCTATGCCTATGACCACATAGTGCATGAGATCGATATCCGAGGACACGAGGATGCCTATGCCACAAAGCTTCTTGCCCCCGTAGAAAATGTCGTTTGGCCACTTCATGCTCGGTTCTATGCCATAAAGCTCGTTCATGGCCTTTGCAACGGCGTTTGCAACGACGAAGTTCAGGATTGGGGCCATTGAGGGAACGCACCTTGGCCTCATGATGAAGGAGAACCACAGTCCCCCTCTCGGAGATTGCCACTCGCGTCCCATGCGTCCCCTTCCGGCAGTCTGTATCTCTGAGACTATCAATGTTCTCTCCGGAAATCCGTCCAGGGCATGTTTTCTTGCCTGAAGATTGGTCGAATCTGTAGAATCGTGATGAAAGATAGGTTTGAAGTTCGTCTCGAGGACTATGAACTCGGGAACTATTATGTCTGGAAATGATACGAGCCTATATCCCTTGTTCGTTTTCGAATATATCTTGAAACCGTCCTCTTTTAGTTGATTTACCTTTTTAGAGACGGCCTGTCTGGTGATGCCGAGCTTCTTGGCTATGTACTCTCCTGATACGAAGGTATCGCGATTATCGATCAGGAATGTCAGGATGTCCTTGGCCATTAATAAAGAAGAATAGAAGAACATTATAAAAATATTGCTATTTAAATTAAAATTGTCAAAAAGGGGCATCTACCCCTATCTGTCCAGATGGCGATGAGGAAAACAAGGAGATATGGAGAGCCGCTGTTCAGATCCCCATGTCCCTCATGAGATCGTTGATTATGCTTGCGTCCTCCCTCTCTTTCCTCAAGATCAGTTCATCAAGGCCGAAGAGCTTGTAGAGCGACTTGCCCTTCTTGATGTCATCGATTATCCGCTCCTCCATCTCGGTGGACTCGCTGGCCTTGCCAATGACCTGATCAACATGCTCTGCAGGTATCACCACAACGCCATCGTCATCGCCAAGGATGTAATCCCATGGTTGCACGCAAGCTCCAGAACACGTAATCTTCGTGCCTAGCTCGCCCAGTCCCCTTATGGTCCCATCCCTGGGAGATGAACCTATGGCAAACACTGGAAAGTCCAGCACCTTTATGTTCATCGTGTCCCTTACCGCACCATTGATGATAACGCCCGCCAGTTCCTTGACCTTTGCCTCATATGTCATGAGACTGCCCCATATCGCGGCCTCGGTATATCCTCCACCGTCTATGACCAGAACGGAACCTTTTGGCGCCTCGTTCAAGGCCCAATAGCATGTTAGCATGTCCCCAGGAGGGCTCGAAGCGGTAAACGCCCTTCCAACAACCTTGCTAACGGAACCGATGGGTTTGATGTTTGAGGCAAAAACGCCCTTTCCGTCCATCACATCTGCCACTGATGCGGTGGTCAATTTGCATAAGATATCGATCTTTGCATCAGAATTCATCTACTTCCTCCCAAATAACAATAGTCATTCAGGATATATAAACATTATAGAAAAGTGGACTGGCCGGGATTTGAACCCGGGGCCTCCTCCATGCCAAGGAGGCGCGCTTCCAGGCTGCGCTACCAGCCCTCAGGCGAAGGTCTCCCTGAACTCCTTCAGAAAGTCTTCTACCTTCCTGAGACTCTGTGCAAATATAAAGTTTCCGGAGATGAAAACCTCATCGGAAAGACGTGAAGCCGCCACTGAAAGCTCCTCCACGTTCGGCACTTGTTCTGGGTACAGGGATTCCCAGACCTCCTCGATATTATATCTTTCAAACGAGTTTATCATGATTTCATTGAGCCTGTTCTCAAGCTCGGAAATCTGATTAGCATACTTTTGATTTTCCAACCTAAGTTCATTGGCCTCGTATATGGCCTCAGATTCATCCTCTTTCTCTGAGGTCTCGTAAGCATCAACGGAGGACATCCAGCTGATCGCATTGTAATCCTCTTCAGAGGGAGATGTATCGTCAGGAGCTTTCTCATATGAAGAGGAGCCTTCATCCTCGTAATCGTCGGCATAGTTTCCATATTCGCCCCCAGGTACGTTGGTGTCATCGATGTACGGAGACCCATCTTCGCTATAATCCTCAAATTCCACCCGCATTAGTTTTAGGGCCTTTAGGCCAGACCTGATTATCGCCTTCTCGACGGAATCCTTCAGAAGCATGCTGTCATAGTACTCGACATTCTGTCCATTGGGGAGCCTTATGTTCTCAACTATGGTGCATACGCCTTGCAACGCCTCGTTCATCGTTTCGGAGAGCGTTCTGCCTGCACCGTCCGCATCCATTGCTACCAGTACGATATCGGCACCACTGGCAGCATTGATCGCAATGAAAGGGTCTGTGGTGGGTATAATAGAGGTGATGGACGCGCCATAGTCGCTGCCCAACGAGGAATGCTCCAAAGCATCACATATCTTCCTTACATCATTCAATCCTTCAACGACGATGCGAACATCAGTAACCATATTTGTTCCAGTCATACTTTCTCATCCTACTAGAAACACCATATCCGCAAGAACCGCACCTGTGCTTACGAATATGATAGGAATGGTTACCGCATCTTCTGCAACGGATGTGGACCTTTGAGTTCCTCTTACCAAAAGAAGGTGTTCCCTTACCCATAGTCATCACCTTAGGTCAGGAGATATGAGAACGACGTTGTCGCCGCGAACGACTGCATATCCCAGATTCCTGATAAGCTGTCCATCCTTTAGCTCTTCAGCGTTCTCAAGCACTAGATTCATATGAATATCGTAACCTTTAAGTATTCCTCTAAATTCTCTTCCACCCTTCAACTCTACAAGGACGTTTTTCTCTACAGATTTGTGGATTATATCCAATGGTCTTTCGGCCATATTAATCACCCCTATGATAACATTAACACGTGATTACTGAGGTATTTAAATTTATCTGAACCACCATCAGTTTACCAAATGTTAATTGAACGTTATGAGATATGACAACCTCCCGTTATAATATAAATGTTTCTGTGTGTGGTGTCCTTTGCACAATCTTTTTATGATGGCCTGTTTTAGACATGAACGATAAGATGAGGTATCCTAAGGCACTTTTATTCGATATGGATGGCGTTCTGGTCGACTCCACGGAATCCTGGAGGGGGGCCCTGAACGATGCGTTGAGGCGATACGGTCAGAGAGAACTGTCAAAGGAGGAGTTCCTGGATCAGTACTGGGGTGCCGACCTTTTTCAGATACTGGAAAAGTTGGGATTGGACATGGGGATAGGCAGGTTTTGCAATGCCATCTACCCTGAGCACATCAGAGATGTCAAGCTGTTCCCAGAGACTATAGACACGCTTGAGAGGCTTCGGGATGTTGACAAGGCACTGGTCACCAACACGACGCTGGACTGCACTGAGAGGATCCTCGACAAATACGGCATAAGGCAATACTTCCTTGAGATAGTCACAAGCGACCAGGTACAATACGGGAAGCCACGTCCTGACATGCTTATCCTGGCCTGTGAAAGGCTTGGAAGGACGGCCGGAGAGGTCATGATGATAGGCGACACCATCAACGACATAATAGCCGCCAGGGATGCAAGATGCACATCGATAGGCATAGGCGTCGACGGAGATTACCGGATAGGGTCGCTCAAGGAACTACCATCCCTCCTGAAAAGGATAATGGACAGTACATAACGGATGACGCCATTATCTGTTGCTTTCATCCCAAGCCCTGGTTGCCAACTCCCGCCCGATCAGGAACATGTCATACAAGATGGAAGTGCCTATCGCACGATCGGATTTGATTCCATGTCGAAAGGATTCAGCCTCATTGCCAATGAAAAGAGGTAGGGATAATGTCTCTGCAGGTGGCGCATGTAATCCAGCCATTCGCCCACAAGCTGTATGTAAACCCTTTTTAGGTCGCCCCTCAGGTGTTCCAGGTCGGTTGCCGGCAGCTTGTCAAGGTCTTTCCTGCTCTCCAATTCCTCGACCGCATGGAAGACCGCCTGCAAGAGGTCAGTGAACGATTCATGCTCCAGAAGCATGGGGTTTTCCAAAAGCCTTACCAGGAAACCTCTTTTTCCCACCAGGAACTCCTTGAGGCATTGAAGGTCGACCTTCCCGATATCCACATCGTAGCTGTATTCCCTTAGCACTGCCTCTGCCCTGTCGAACTCATCGTCGTTCCAGTCGTTCTCGACTATCAGGGAATCCCTTATCTTGTCAAGATTCGGGTCGCTGTCGGAAAGGTGCACCAACAACCTCGTTCCCACCTCGCTGAAGAAGGCCCCGATGACGATGTTCATCTTTTCCATCTTCTGTCGCTTGTCCCTGATGTTGAGGACTTTGTGTATGATCAAGGTCACCAAGAGCACATCGATTGGTACAAACGCTATATCGCCCAAGAGATAGATGAAGATGTGGTGAGAGTCGCTGAATATGATATAATGAAGAATGTATAGGATGGCGGATGCCGCCACAAGCGCCATCGCCAATTTTAGCTCCCATCTGATCCTTTTCATGATATGAAACAAGGGGACATGACTATTAATATTTAGCGATTTTGACATTTTAGGACCAAACTCACCCAAAATTTTATAAATGATTTGTATAATGAAAGTCATAATTCGGAGTCTGATCATTATGAACGCTGTTGATTTGGAGGCTAAGGCACTTTCAATGTGTGCTGGTCGCCTTCATGCCCGATAAGATGGATACAAACCTCATTGATGAAAACGACAGTATCCAAACCGACTCCATCGCAATCTCATCGACTATTCTGGGAGGTTCCAAAAATGATTTCCAAAGGTGATTTATTTCATGGCCCGCAGCTTTGACTACAAAGAGAAGGAAGAAGTAATGCTCGTGCTGCCCAAAAACACCGGACTCAAGGAGTACACACAATTGTTCATGGACAAATATCCTGACTACAAGGAACTCAAGGTTGTGGAGGTCAGGGGTGAGGATGTGCCGTTCTGGATAAGCCAACTGGCAAGGAAAGGGAAAAAGGTGTACGGATTCACCGGCAGGGACCTCTATCATGAGTATGAGCTTGAGAATCCCGATGAGGAGCTGGTCGAGGTCATTGATGTGATGGAATGGAACGATCCCACTGCCATGTATAATAAACCGGCGCTGTGCCTGATAGGCCCTGAGAAGATGTCCATGGAGGATATGCCCAAGGACATCACAATATGTGCGAGCAAGAAGTACAGGTGCATAGTTAAGGATTATCTAAACAGATATAGGGAAAAAGGATACAGATTCAACGAGGTATTCGTCAACGGAAGTGTGGAGACCAGCTGCAGCGAGGGCATATCGGACCTTGCGATAGATATTGTATACTCTGGCAGGAGCATGAAGGAATGCGGTCTGAGGATCTATGATGTCATATTTAAAAGCGATTGTGTCATCCTCGGGGGTAGGTCAAATGATAGAACCTAATCAATACATCCGCAAGGTCAGCGGTTACGTCCCCCCCATGGAAGGGAGGAGAAAGAAGATCAGGATGGACTTCAATGAGAATTGCATAGGTCCGTCGCCCAACGTGATGAAGATAGTGAGGGAACTGCCCTCGAACATCATATCCACGTATCCAGAGTACCGGAACGCCTATGAACTGTTCTCAGAAAGCTTTGGAGTGGACCAGTCCAGGATCCTCATAACAAACGGTTCCGATGAGGCGATACGCCTTGTCTTCAATGCCTATGTATCATCGGGCGACAAGATAGTGATACCTGTGCCCACATTCACCATCTTCGACCTTGAAGCCAGAATGTTCGGTGCAGATGTGAGCGAGGTGCCTTTCAACAGTGACCTGTCATTTCCCAAAGATGCCGTTATAGGGGAGAGCGAAGGGTCGAGGATGACGGTGATAGTCAATCCAAACAATCCCACGGGCAGCAGCGCGAGCCTCGACACCATAGAACGAATTGCAGAAAATGCAGACCTGGTATTCGTGGATGAGGCCTACTGCGAGTTCAAGGGCGTTAGCGCACTAGGCCTGTTGGACAAATATGACAACATCATCGTTACCAGGACGTTCTCAAAGGCCTACGGGTTGGCGGGGCTCAGGATAGGGCTCCTGTTCGCGAACGAGAAGATCATCAAGACCTTGAAAAAGGTCATATCGCCCTACAGCGTGAACATGATAGCGATCGAGTGCGCCATGGCGGCGATCAGGGACCAGGAGCACATGCGTTCATGTGTAAGTGAGATCATGAGGTCCAGGGACATGCTGATGTCGGGCCTTAGGTCTATGGGATTCAGGGTATACGACTCGGATGCGAACTTCTTCATATGCGATCTAGGAAAAGAGCACGACAACGTCTTGAAGATACTTAATGACAACGACATCCTTGTGAGGGACAGGAAGGGAGACCTGCTTCTAGAGAACTGTGTAAGGATAAGCGCAGGCACCATGGATGAGTGCAAGACCTTGCTCGACGTGCTTGGAGATTATTACGGTGGTGCCAAATGAGGTCTTCAAGGATAGAGAGGAACACGAACGAGACACAGATCGTGATCTCCCTGAACATTGATGGCAAGGGAAGGTATGATATCGAGACGGGCATAGGATTCCTTGACCACATGTTGGGAACCTTTGCCAAACACGGTCTGTTCGATGTCGACATAAGGGCCAAGGGCGACCTGAACGTGGACCAGCACCATCTGGTCGAAGACCTTGGGATCACGCTCGGAAAGGCGTTCGACAAGGCCTTGGGCGAGAGGATGGGGATCAACAGGACGGGTTACTTTGTCTTTCCCATGGACGAGTCCCTGGCAGTGGTGTCCGTGGACATCTCCGGAAGGCCGTCGCTCCTATTCAGGGCCGACTTCAAGAGAAGGATGATAGGGGAGCTCGACTCCGACCTCTTCTATGATTTCTTCAAGGGATTCGCAGACTCCATGAAGGGAAGCCTCGCCATCAGGGTGCTTGAAGGAAGGAACGACCATCACAAGGCCGAATCTATATTCAAGGCCTTTGCAAGGGCGATGCGCATGGCATGCTCGGAAGATCCCAGAATGATAGATGAGATACCAAGCACCAAGGGATTGATAGAATGATAGGGATACTCGACTATGGCGCAGGCAATCTTGCAAGTGTCAAGAACGCCATGGACTTCCTCGGATACGAGGCCGAGATGGTGACAAGCGCAAAGGACATTGAAAAGTGCGATGGCATCATATTTCCGGGACAGGGGTCTTTCGGTTCGATGGTAGACATCCTGAAGGAAAGGGGGATGTACGGACCGTTGTACGACTACATCATCGGCGGCAGGCCTTTCCTTGGCATATGCCTGGGCCTGCAGGTTCTCTACGAAGGCAGCGACGAGAGCCCCGGATACAAAGGCTACGGCATCATGAAGGGAAGGGCCCAGAGGTTCGAGAAGGGCAAGGTGCCCCAGATAGGATGGAACGAGATATGTCCCTTGGCCGATGACATCCCCGGAGGTTGGGCATATTATGTCAACTCGTACAGGATAGTGGACCCCAAGAACGCCATCGCGATGAGCGATTACTATGGCAGATTCGTGGCCGCTGTAAAAAAGGACAACATAACGGCGTTCCAGTTCCATCCCGAGAAGAGCGGGAAGTACGGACTGTCGTTGTTAAGGTGGTGGTATGGATGCTTGCAAAAAGAATAATCCCATGCCTCGATGTCAGGGACGGGAGGGTGGTCAAGGGCACCAACTTCGTCAACATCAGGGATGCGGGGGACCCTGTAGAACTCGGAAAGAGGTATGATGAGCAAAGCGCCGATGAACTGGTGTTCCTCGATATAATGGCGTCCCAGGAGAACAGGGGGACCACCATCAACATGGTAAGGAAGGTCGCTAAAGAGATCTTCATTCCATTTACCGTGGGCGGCGGGATAGATTCGATAGAAGCGATAGGCACGATATTGAAGTCGGGAGCCGACAAGGTCTCTGTGAACACGGCGGCCGTCAAGGACCCAGAACTGGTAAGAAAGTCATCCGACTACTTCGGCAGCCAGTGCATAGTTGTGGCTGTGGACGCAAAGAGGAACGGCGACGGATGGGAGGTGTACACCCACGGCGGCAGGAGGCCCACGGGCATAGACGCCTTGCAATGGATGAAAAATGTACAGGACCTCGGCGCGGGGGAGATACTCCTCACATCGATGGACTGTGACGGCACCAAGTCGGGTTACGACCTTGAGCTTCACAGGCGGGCGGACAAGCTGCTCTCCATACCGATAATAGCGTCAGGCGGCGCAGGGACCTTGGAATCGATAGGCGATGTCCTGACGGAAGGGAGGGCCGACGCAGCCCTTGCCGCATCGATATTCCACTACGGAACATACACCGTGAAGGACGTGAAGGAATATCTGGCGGGGATCGGAGTTGAGGTGAGATTATGATAATACCTAGCATAGACATCATGGACGGCAAGGCGGTGCAGTTGGAACAGGGCAGCAGAAAGATGCTCGAGAGGGACGATGTGCTGGACCTGGCAAGGACATTCGGTAGATATGGCGAGATAGCCGTTATCGACCTTGATGCCGCCATGGGCAAGGGCAACAACATGGAACTGATAAAGGAGATAGTAAAGGTCACGGAATGCAGGGTAGGGGGTGGCATAAGGACCCCCGAGAAGGGCAGAGAGCTCCTCCGCAGCGGAGCAAAGAGGATAATCATAGGCACGAGCGCATCTCCCGAGTTCCTCAGGAACTTCAGGAAGGAGGACGTGATCGTGGCCATAGACACAAGGGGCGGCAATGTCACCGACCAAGGATGGAAGAACGACACCGGCGTGACCCCGATGCGCAGGATAGAGGAGCTCAAGGAGTTCTGCGGAGGATTCCTCTTCACAGACGTGGAGAGGGAAGGAAGACTGAAGGGATTCGATACACGGCTCGCCAAGGAGATCAGGTGCGCCGTTCCCAAGGGGACCTCGCTCACCGCCGCGGGAGGGATCACCACGATCGAGGAGATCATCGAGCTTGACAGGAACGATATGGACTGTCAGCTGGGCATGTCAATATACACGGGCAGGATAAGGCTTGAGGACGCCTTTATCGCCCTTATGGACTTCAAAAAGGGCGAAGGCCTCGTCCCCACAATAGTGCAGGAGGTGGGCGGGGATGTGCTGATGTTGGCCTACTCCGATGAGGAATCACTAAGGCACGCCCTTACACGGGGCGAGGGGGCATACCGCTCGCGTTCAAGAAAAAAGCTATGGGTGAAAGGAGAGGAGTCAGGCAACACCCAGGAGCTCGTGAGAGTGAGATATGACTGCGACAGGGACACGCTCCTGTTCACCGTGAGGCAGATGGGGGTGGCCTGTCACACCGGCAGATATTCCTGCTTCGATGACAGGGAGTTCGGATTGACAGAGTTGTACGATGTACTGAGGTCCAGGATAGACGATGGCGACGAAGGATCATACACGTACAGGACCGCCAAGGAAGAGAAGAACATAATGTCAAAGATCGCAGAGGAGTCAAAAGAGGTTATAAACTACACCGACAGGCCAAATCTGGTGTGGGAGATAGCCGATCTGACATACTTTTTATTAATGTTAATGGCAAAGAAAGGTATTGGACCAGAAGAGATAGTCAAGGAACTAAGAGGGAGGAGAAGATGAAGATAGTGAAATCCGTTCCAGAGTCATTCTATCACAGGATCCCCTTCGAGGAGACAGAGATCGTCAGGGAGGTCATTGACGATGTCAGAAGAGATGGGGACAAGGCCGTCATAAGATATACTGAGAAGTTCGACCAGTACACTCCGAGTTCGCTTGAGGTGGGAAAGGACGACATAGAAAGGGCCTACGAGAATGTTGATGAGAATGTGACAGAGGCCATCATGAAGGCCCATGAGCACATAAAGGAGTTCGCCGAGATACAGATAGCATCTCTCAAAGACTTCGAGCTCAAGACCAAATGGAGCGTATTGGGCCAAAAGATCATACCAATAGACAAGGTGGGATGCTATGTCCCGGGGGGCAGGTACCCGCTGCCATCATCGGCCCTTATGTCGATCACGCCCGCAAGGGTTGCAGGCGTCGAGAAGATCGTGGTCTGCTCCCCAAAGATCAGGGACGAGACCATCATAGCCGCCGATGTCGCGGGTGCGGACAGGATATTCTCCGTTGGCGGGATACAGGCCATAGCCGCCATGGCCTACGGCACCGAGACTATACCTCACGTGCACATGATCGTAGGACCTGGGAACAAGTACGTGACCGAGGCGAAGAGGATGGTCTACGGCGATGTTGGCATAGACTTCCTGGCAGGTCCAAGCGAAGTGGTCATCGTCGCAGACGACAGCGGTGATGCATCGCTGATAGCGACGGACATGATGTCACAGGCCGAGCACGACCCCTTGGCGCAGGCGCATCTGGTGACCACCAGTGAGAAGCTGGCGTTGGACGTCGACAGGGAGATCAGGGAACAGTTGAAGGACAGCCCCACGAGGGATGTCGCATCACAGTCCCTCGAGAACTCCTACGTCATCATCGTGGACAGCATGGAGAAGGCCTATAACATAACGAACAAGAGGGCCCCCGAGCACGTCGAACTGCAGGTCAAGGACGAGGAGACCGCCAAGGCTGCCCTCAAACACTACGGCTCGCTCTTCATCGGCAAGGACTCTGCAGAGAGCTTCGGGGACTATGCCTCAGGGACGAACCACATACTGCCCACAGGGGGAGGCGCAAGATTCACAGGAGGACTTTCGGTCTTCAGCTTCCTGAAGATACAGACATACCAGAAGATCACGTCTCCGGACCTGATAGCCGACATAGTGGCAGAACTGGCCAAGGCAGAGGGGCTCGACTCCCACATGCGCTCTGCGCTAAAAAGAAAGAATTAGGCGCCCGGTGGCGCCGACCCTATTTTTTTAAGGTGTGAAGTAGGCTCTTTTCGAGAACACGTTGTACAGCGCCGCCTGGGGATTGTTCCCAGTGACCTTGTCCTTGACTATGAGCGTGGTGACGAGCGCGTTCGAATGTTTGGTAAATATCATGTCGTGACCCAGGCACAGGCCGATCAGGACGTTTATGTCCGTCCCCCTGTCGTTGAGGATCTGTGCCTGCACAACAGGATTGCATGACGGTTCAAAGGCGTCTGGCCCCCTTATCTTGTTCTCCTTTGGAACTCCCACATCTTCCTTATTTATTCCGCCACATTTGCATAATATGGCGTCCACCTCTAGACCAAACGATTCCAAGACCTTTCCTACGATGGCAGCCTCATTGCTGACAGCCTTGCAAAACGCCAAGCCTATATGGGTCATTCCGGACGCCTTGGCGTACTCTACGATCTCCCTGAGGCGGGGATAGCATGGTGCGTTCTTGCCGTTGACCTTTGCGAAGCCATCCTTCTCCACCTTCGTGGCCGGTATGTTCAAGGCCCTGAACTCCTCGTCCTTGCAATCCTCACAGACTCTCTCAAAGATCTCTGGGTACTCTATCATCGGACAGCCTTCAGGGGCCTTTTCCTTGGTCCAATTTCCTGCAAAACAATAATAACCTGGACATTTATCGCATCTTATAGAAGTCATCGTTTGTCAACTCCCAGTATTCAAATGAAAAAAACTATTTAAATAATTTAGTATCGGGGCCCATTATCCAGATCTATCTCTATGTTGTGCACACTATGACCATGAAATATATTTTGTAATCGAATATTTCGACATCGAAATATTTATATACCAAAAACAATATCCTATCATCCAATCAATCAAGAAGTGATATGATGAAGAATAGGGAGGAAATAGAGGCCAGGGCAATAGAGTTCTTCGGGAGGATGCACCATATGAAGAGGGACTTCCACCAGTTAAGGAACATGGCAATGATGGACCTGGAGGTAAATCAGGACCAAATGATGATCATGGGTATGTTATCCCATAAGGGCAGAATGAAGGTAAGCGAGATAAGTGACGAGATCGGGCTTTCGATCAGTACGGTGTCGGGCATACTGGATGGCATGGAGAGCAAGAAGATATTGAGAAGGATAAGAAGCGACGAAGACCGAAGGGTCGTATACGTGGCCTTGGAGGAGAAATACAAAGACTTCTTCGAGGAGAAGCACAAGAAGATGAAAAAGAACATGTCGCGGCTCTTGGAGAGGATGACAGATGAGGAGATCGACACGATTCTGAGTGCGATGGACATACTGAATCGCACCATCGCGGCAGTGGAGGGGGAATGAGCGCAGGTGCCCATAAAAGGGTCACTAGTGATCAACAAGGCTTTATGATATGTTCAATGGACATGTCAACAGACAACAAGGAGAATGTATATCATGGACGACAACGTAATAGAGGTCAAGGGACTGAAGAAGAAATTTGGTGATTTCGAGGCAGTGAGCGGCGTGGACTTCGAGGTTAGAAAAGGAGAGATATTCGGCTTTCTCGGCCCCAACGGGGCCGGCAAGACCACGACGATCAATATGTTATGCACGATGACAAGGCCGACAGAGGGCGATGCCAGCATATGCGGTCATGACATCTTCAGGGAAAAGGGAAAGGTCAGGGAATCGATAGGCATCATATTCCAGGAGAACACGCTGGACGAGAAGCTGACCGCCCATGAGAATCTGATGTTGCACTGCAGATTCTACAGCGTTCCCAGAGATGAGAGGGAGAAAAGGGTCAGCGAGGTGCTCAGGATGGTCGAGCTCGATGACAAGAGGAACGAGGTGGTGGAAAACTACTCCGGGGGCATGAAGAGAAGGCTTGAGATAGCCAGAGGGCTCCTGCATTATCCAAGGGTGCTCTTCCTGGACGAGCCAACTGTTGGGCTCGACCCGCAGACGCGGACCCATATATGGGACTACATCCTTGAACTCAAGAACAGGGAGGGGATCACGATATTCCTCACAACACATTATATGGACGAGGCCGAGTACAGCGACAGGATAGCCATAATGGACCATGGAAAGATAATCGCGCTGGACACGCCGGACAATCTGAAGAAGAAGGTGGGCGGGGATATAATAGAACTGGTCACCGAGGACAACGAACGGGCAAGGGGAGAGATAGTGTCAAAATATGGCAAGGAGGTAAAGGAGAAGGGAACGACGCTGAGCTTCAATGTGAACAACGGCAGCGAGTTCCTCGCAAGCTTCATCAAGGACCTTGATGTAGAGGTAAGGAACATAAACCTCCATAGGCCAACGCTCAACGACGTGTTCCTGAGCCTTACTGGAAGGGAGATAAGGGACGAGGTCTCCAATGGCAAGAAGAAGCCCAAATTCGGTCCGCATCATTAGGAGGTATCAAATATGGAAGCAATTTTCGCAGTATGGCAAAGAGATCTTATCAAGTTCTTCAGGGACAGGGCCAGGTTGCTGGGCTCGTTCGCAATGCCCCTTATGTTTCTGCTGATATTCGGCATCGGCATGGACGGGGCGCTGTCATCGATGCTCAATGTCAGTGGGATGGACCAGCTCTCGAACTTCAACTATGTATCGTTCATATACCCGGGGATCATCGCCATGACGGTGTTCTCGACATCGATATTCTCGGCCCTCTCGGTTGTGAACGACAAGGAGGAGGGCTACATGAAGGAGATACTGGTGTCCCCGGTCTCCAGGACGAACGTGGCCATAGGCAAGATACTTGGAAGCACTACCGTGGCGGTCATACAGGGACTGTTGATGCTGCTGTTCATACCGTTGATAGGGGTCGAGGTCGGCATCATGAACATCGCGAAGCTCCTGCCGATAATGTTCCTCGTGGCATTCACCCTGTCGTCCATAGGGATGATGGTGGCCAGTACGCTGAAGACATCCACAGGATTCCAGGCCGTCATACAGGTGATAATATTTCCCATGCTCTTCCTATCGGGCGCATTCTTTCCCCTGAACGGAATGCCTGATTGGATGAACGCGCTTGTGAAGATCAATCCGATGACGTATGCGGTCGACCTGTTCAAGCATGCAATGCTCGATGTCAACTCGATGAACGAAACGTTAAGGCAGGCGATGGGATTGAATCTAAGCGTGTTCGGACATCAGGTCAGGACATGGGAGGAGATAGCCTTCATAATGGCCCTGGGCGCCCTTTTCGTGATGTTGGCAACCTTGTTCTTCAACAGGAGCGAGTAGCTCCCCTCTTTTCCTTTTTTATT
>DAINBB010000005.1:0-70039 GCA_036733165.1 Halobacteria archaeon
AAGGAACTGTAAAAATACAAGCGACATAACGTTTTTCAAGGTGTATGGGAAAGGGGGGGGCTCCATTGCGTGAAAAAGTCACCTATACACCATTTTCAGAAGAGCCTTCCCTTTCCCTCTTTATCCTCTTTTAAAATGAAGGCCCCATATCATATTTACCTTCATACGGTCCGCTTATTAAAAGTAATTTTCACGACCTAAAAAAAGCAGTTTTGATGGTCCGCCCCTCTTTATGAAATAATGTCTATACAGGCTTTAATTATTTATATCATAAACAATACTAGATATGGATATGTTTTGGTACATTGCATGAATCGATATGAGATATGACAACCATAACGAACTTCTTATAAAGACAGACAATGGCCAACGGTGCAAAGAACGCCTTTTTTCCAACTTGAAGCAAAACTTATCCAAGAAAAAGCGAGATTGGAGAGACGCTCCAGGGAAGGCAATGATGAAGTGTCGTAAATGTGGAAAGGAAATGAAAAGAGTTGGTGACATATACGTCTGCAGCAATTGCGGAACCGTGGAAAGGACAAGGAAATGACCCACCGGTCCCAGACATTACTTTTATATTTGTAAAATAGATTATTGATGATACAATGAAAATGCTTCTAATCATCTCCGATGGACTGGGTGACGTTCAGGACTCTGAGCTCCAGAACAAGACGCCGTTGGAGTATGGTACCTTTTCGAATCTCAACAAGATGTGCAAGGAAGGCATTTGCGGAATGATGGACCCGATAGCCCCGGGAACGATCCCCGGAAGCGACACGGCCCATATCTCGATACTCGGAGAGGACCCTTACACGTACTACAATGGCAGAGGTTACCTGGAGGCCCTGGGCACAGGTCTCAGGCCAGGCCCAAATGATGTGGGCTTCAGGCTCAACTTCGGGACCGTAACAGACGGCATCATAGAGGACCGCAGGGCAGGGCGCTCGTCCTTTGGCCTCAAGAGGCTCGTTAAGGACATAAACGATTCGGTAAAACTGGACGTTCCCTACCAGTTCAAAGAGGCTACGGGCACAAGGGCGGCCCTGGTGCTTGAAGGGGACAATCTGTCAAATAAGGTGTCCGACGGCGACCCCCACAACATATTCGAGAAACCGAAGAAGGTTGTGGCGCTGGACGGGAGCCCGGAGGCAGAGAGGACCGCGTCCATCATCAACGACTTCATAACAAAATCGCAAAAGGTCCTGGAGGGCCATCCCGTCAATGAGGAGAGGAAGGCCAACGGGCAGCTCCCGGTGAACTTCCTTCTTGTCAGGGGCGCGGGACTGAGGCCCAGGTATCCCACGTTCCAGGAACGCTACGGCGTCAGCGCGGCCTGCATAGCCGCCACGGCACTGATAAGGGGCGTTGCGAAATGCTACGGCTTCGACCTCATCGATGTCGAGGGCATGACTGGCGAGTACAACACGGACATAAAGGCGAAGACCAAGGCGACCCTCGAGGCGCTCCACAAGTACGACTTCGTCTTCACGCACTTCAAACCGACCGACACGGCATCCCATGACGGGGATCCCCAAAAGAAGATACAGATGATAGGATATGTGGATTACCTCGTCTCCATGATCATGAAGCACCAGGACCGCGACGACATAGTGGTGGCATTCACAGGGGACCACACGACACCATGCTCCGTGGGGAATCATACGGGCGAGTCCGTGCCCATCATGATGTGGGGAGGCAGGGTAAGGCGGGATGAGGTCAATCACTTTGACGAGATATCTTGCGCAAAGGGCGGCCTCGGCCACATAAGGGGCCAGGACGTGGTCCCGATGCTTATGAACCAGGCTTTGAAAAACAAGCTGTTCGGGGCTTGAAAATGATCCATGTAAAGAAGAAGGGATTTGAGGAACCCTACTCCAGGTGGAAGATCACGGAGTCCATGACATCGGCAGGCTTGGACAGGACCAGGGCCTACGAGCTTGCGCTGGCCATACAAAAGGAGCTCAAGGAACGGCAGGTCAAGGAGATCGAGGAGGACGACCTGCGCTCCATCGTCTTCGAGAAGCTTGACGGGATAGACAACGGCATAGCCGAAAAGTACGTCATCTGGAATCGCGTAAGGCATGAGAAGATACCGATAATCATACTCATAGGGGGGACCTCCGGCATAGGCAAGTCCTCCGTCGCGCTCGAACTCGCCCATCGCCTGGGCATCAAGCAGGTCATAGGGACCGACACGATAAGGGAGATAATGCGCAACATCATAGCCCCCAATATCATGCCGGAGCTCCACCAGTCGAGCTACGAGGCCTGGAAGGCGATATCCTTCAAGGTCAAGGAGGACAAGGTCGTGGTCGGTTTCAGGGAACAGGCAAGGGCGGTCTCGGCAGGGATAAACGCCGCCATAGAGAGGTCCCTCACCGAGGGCATATCCCTCGTGATAGAGGGCGTGCACATGGTGCCCGAGTTCATACCGGAGAAGTCGAACGTGGTGAGATTCCTCCTCTATCTGGACGATCCGGAGACGCACGTGTCGAGACTCTACTCGAGGGCCTCCGAGACCCATATAAGAAGGGATGCCAGCCAGTACCTCGACTCCATGGAGTCGATAGACAAGATACAGAGGTACCTCTTCGACACCGCAATGGAGGCGAACATACCCACCATAGAGAACAAGGACTTCAACAAGACGCTCTCCCTGATGATGGACGTCACCACGGGCAGGATGAAACAGCTTCTAGATAAAACCGATCCTCAGCCTCTCTAGGTCAAGGAAGTTCTTGAACGAGAACATCCCTATCAGGCGGCCCTTCTCCACGACGGGGAGATGTCCGATGTTCTCCTTCGACATTATCATCAACGCGTCCTTCACCGTCTTCTTCGCGTCGATGGTGATGACCTTGCCGTTGGCGATGACATCCACAGGGGTGGACGAGAGGTCGACCCCGTTGGCCACGGCCTTGATGATGTCGCGCTCGGTGATTATCCCAATATGTTTTTCCCCTTCCATCACCACAAGGGACCCTATCTCGATGCTGGACATGAGCTTAGCAGCCTCGATTAGGGATTCCCTGCCGTCTATCGTAAGCAGGTTTGGCGTCGTGAATTCCTTGACGGATGTCGTCAGTTTCTGTTCCATGCAAATGTGATGCTCACAAAACTTAAAATAATCTTCGCATAGTTTTTATATCGCACTTCAGAATAGTTCCAATGATGCGCATTCTCCAGTTCTCCGACACCCATATCGCCCTGGACCATCACTTCGACCCCGAGGTCTTCAGGAAGGGCATGAGGCTCGCAAAGACCCATCCCTACGACATCGCCCTGCACGTCGGGGACATAACGGAGCACGGGTACGAGAAGGAGTACCGTCTGGCGAGGGAGCTCATAGACCTCCCAAACACAAAGTACCTTCTGGGCAACCACGATGCGAGGAACGTCGGTTACACGCTCTTCGGCAACTATTTCGGCGAGACCCAGGAGGCCTTCAAGAACGCGGACTTTGCCTTCGGATTCTTTGACTCGACGGTCCCGGACAGGAACGAGGGCAGGATAGGCAAGACCGACATGAGGCTTCTCAAGGAGTTCCTCGACGAGCACGCCGACCGCTTCACCGTCGTCGGTTTCCACCACCACATCCTTCCCGTGCCGCGCTCGGGCCGTGAGAGGGGCCTTATGACGGATGCCGGCAACGTTCTCAAGATCATACTTGACTACCGGGCTGACCTCGTGCTCTCCGCGCACCGCCACTCGTACAACGTCTACAAGATAGAGGACACCACGGTCGTGAACTCGGGGACGTTCTCGTCCATAAAGACAAGGGCGGGGGACGACCATTCCTTCAACTACATCATCTGCCGTCCGAACAAGTCGGTGACCGTTAAGCGGGTGGACATAGAGTCGGGGTCCGAGAACGAGGAGATGCGGCCGCGAAGGGTCTCATGCCTCGTTCCGGCGACGGAGAGGAAGGCGAGGCTGGTCCACATGTCGGACACGCACTTCGGCGGGAGCGAGTTCCGCAGGGAGGCGTACGATGCGGCATGCAGGAAGATAAACGACATCAGGCCGGATTTCGTGATTCATGCAGGCGATGTGACGGACGACGGTCTGGCCGAGTCCTACGCGAAGGCCAAAGATGAGCTTGACAAGATACCGTTCCCAAAGATGATAGTCCCCGGGATGAGGGACTACAAGTACCTTGGGGAGGAGCTCTTTGAGACGTACTTCCCTGAGAAGGACCACAGGCTCCTCGACATCAATCTCATCTGGGCCGACAGCGTGAAGTTCGACGAGTCCGAGGGCAACATCGGCAGGAGGCAGCTCAAGAGGATACTGAAGAAGGTCATTCCCGGGATGGTGAACGTTGTCGTGTTCCACCACCATATCGTGCCTGTCCCCTACACCAGGGAGAAGGATGTCCTCGAGGATGCGGGAGACGTCCTCAAGGCGCTTTGCGGCAATGTGAACCTTATCCTCAACGGGAGCAAGCACGTCTCCTTCTCGTGCATAGTCGACGGCACGGTCATCGCCAATTCCAACACGCTTTCATCGAAGAAGGTCCACGCCAGGCACGGAAACACCTTCAACGTCATAGACATCCTGAAGAACAACAGCATCGTGATAAGGGAGGTCGGGGTCAGGACTGGCGTGAAAAGGATACTCGGCGTGTACTCGGCGTCCTGCCAGATGTCGCCGCAGGACTAGAACTCCCTCAGCGAGCAACGGACCTCGTCGCCAATATCTATCTCTGCATAGCATCCTTGGAAGAAGGGGCCCGGATTTACAAGAAGAGTGTTCCCTATGCTGTCCATCCCTCGGGACTCGTGGACGTGTCCGCAGATGTGGATGAGGGGCGCCTTCTCCTCTATGAAGGTCCTGACGCTCCTAGATCCTATGTGTCCCGCCTTTGGCGTGTAGTCCAGCCTTGTGTCGTACGCCGGCACGTGGGTGAGCACCATGGCCATGTCGCCGTCCCATCTCACGATCCCGCCGCCTATCTCGTCATCATCGAACTCCCCTGGGGTGTCGAATCGCGACCTCGGCGCGCCTGAGAATCCGGATATCTTGTAGCCGTCGACCGTCCTCAGTTCGTTGTGGACCGATATTCCCGCGTCGCTGAGATACTCACCCACGGCAGTGTTGTCGCAGTTCCCGAAGACAGAGAGCACCTTCCTGCCCCTGATGAAGTCATCGAGGATGCACTTGGCCTCCTGGTATCCCCCGAAATGGGTTATGTCGCCGGCAATGAGTGTCAGGTCGTAGCCGTCAGCTATCTCATCGGCCTTATCGAGCGTTCTGCCGTGTATGTCGCTTATCGCAAGGACCCTCATCTGAACACCATTAGTTTTTTTAAAAGGCGGATATAATAACTTTGTTGTGGAAACATGTGTCTTGCAATTCCTGGAAAGCTGATAAAGAAGGACGGCGACAAGGGCATCGTCGACTACGACGGCGCAAGGGTGGAGGTCAGGCTTGAGCTCGTCGACGCCGAGGTGGGCGATTACGTGATAGTCCATACGGGATTCGCCATCGAGAAACTTACAGAGGAGGACGCGCTCGAGTCCATAGCGCTCTGGAAGAAGATCATGGAGATGGACGGATGAACAAGGACAGGCTGAACGACCCGCATGCCATAAAACTTCTCTCAAGGAGGGCCCATGAGCTCAGTTCATCGTTTGACGAGGTGAAGCTGATGCACGTGTGCGGCACCCACGAGCACTCGATAGTCGAGTCTGGACTAAGGGCGCTCTTGCCAGAGAACGTGAGACTGGTATCGGGCCCGGGATGTCCTGTCTGCATAACCCCCAAGGAGGACATAGAAAAGATGATCCACCTTGCGGACAAGGGGCTTACCGTCACCACCTTTGGGGACATGATGAACATCCCTTCGGACTCCGGCTCTCTTTCGGACGCCAAGTCCAGGGGCGGAGATGTGAGGATCGTCTATGGTATCGCCAACTCCCTGGCCCTGGCGGCCAAGGGGAAGGAGGTCGTGCACTTTGGCATAGGGTTCGAGACCACCGTTCCAACATCGTCAGTCGCCCTGATGTCCGGACAGGAGAACTTCTCGATACTATCCGTACACCGCACGATACCCGAAGCCATGGAGTTCCTCCTGGAATCCGACATCAAGGTGGACGGCTTCATAGACCCCGGCCATGTATCGTCCATCATAGGCGTGGGTGTCTACCGCCCCCTCTCTGAAAAGTACGGGGTGCCCCAGGTAGTTGCTGGTTTTGAGCCAGGGGACATCATGCTTTCCGTCGTGATGCTTCTGGAACAGCTACATGATGGAAGGGCCGTGGTGGAGAACGAGTATGCAAGGGCGGTGAGGGAGAACGGCAACACGAAGGCCATCTCAATGATGGAGGAGACCTTCGAGCACTACGACGCCAAGTGGCGCGCACTTCCGACAATACCGAACTCGGGCCTCAGGATACGAAAGGGGTATTCTGAGATGGACGCCCTCAAGAGACATGAGGACCTTCTCGGGGACTTCGAGTACGTTCCAAGGAAAGAAGAGTCCGGATGCCGTTGCGCGGACATGCTCTTGGGGAACTGCTCGCCCGAGGACTGCCCGCTTTACCGGGGCATATGCTCCCCCGACAATCCCGTGGGGCCTTGCATGGTGTCGATCGAGGGCACATGCAACATAGCGTACAAGTACGGCCAATAATCTATTTATGTCTTGTTTCATTCACTTCAAGAGGTGTCAAAAATGGAAGACTATGTCGAAGATGCGGCAATGACGATTGCCAAGCTGATGTGTGCGTCGGCGAGGACCGCGCCGAAGGCCAAGGCCACCGACGATATCACGATATCGATAGTGCCGAAGGAAAAGATAGGGAGCCTGGCAGACAAGATGCAGGAGATCTCCTGCGAGAAGGGATGGGCGTTCTACCTCAGGGACTCGAAGAACGTGCTGGACTCTGACGCGATAGTGCTCATAGGCGCGAGGAACAGGCCGATGGGCCTCGAGTGCGGCGGTTGCGGCCACGACTGCAAGACGCTCCTGGAATTGAGGAAGGAGAACGCAGACTTCCCCGGTCCTGTATGCGTGTTCAAGTCGATGGACCTGGGCATAGCACTGTCAAGCGCGGCCAAGACCGCCTCGATGCACAACGCGGACAACAGGATGATGTACACTGTCGGCGTCGCAGCTATGAGATTGGGTCTCATAGAGGGAGACATCGCGATAGGCATACCCATCTCCATCAAAGGCAAGAACATCTACTTTGACAGGAAGATGTGACCTGGGATCCATCAATACTCAAGGTACTCTTGGAATTCCCCATCCATCTTGTTCTTCATGAATCTCTTCCTTTTCATGTCAGCCTTTTGAAAGTCCTTGTATGTCTTTCCCATAATAGTTTCACCTTTAACTGATTATCTTCAATTAAATCACTAACAAGCGTTTACAAAAAAGCGAATTCTTCCATACTCTCTCAAATATGTTATGAATGCTATTTCATTATGAGTTTAAATATATTTTCTTTCAAAAAACGTAAAAATGTCATAATAATAGTTTAGATAACATCTTTCTCTATGAATTTGGAAAGCATGAGCTTTGCAACCGCCAAATAGCGCGGTTTGAACATCACACGGTCACCAGTATCAAGGTCGCTCCTGTCGTCATCGATACTGAATACGCACATATCGGAGCTTATCCCAACGAAGTCCATGTAGGAATTCTTAGGCTTGAGGTCCCCATGGTCCACGTCTAGGAGGCCAAAGTCCAAGATGGCCTTCTTTGCCGTTCCGGAATCATCGCCGTTGCCCTCTGTGGTGTGCCCGATGCTCGCCTCGCCGATCACGCCGTCCGGAATGATGTCCTTCTCCTTCAACTCAATTATCTGGCTACAGAACTCGAAGGCGCTCTCTGAGAGTCCCATAAATCTCCTATTGTCCAGGGGCGACGTCCCGAAGAAGGCGGCCTCCCCTATTCTGAAGTGATTGATGTCCTTTGGCACCTTATTGTCCTCGATGAGCGGAAGCGTTATCGAACTGCCGCCCGAGACCAGTCCGAGCCTCTCGCCATACTTGTGTTCAAGCAACTGCTTGTAGAGGCAGAGCTGGATAAGTTTGTCCCTTGTGGGCTCCACTCCGTACATGCAACCGAGATTCGTCCCTATGCCCGCGACCTTGATGTTTTGCAGATGGAAGACCTTTTCGTAGAATTTTTCTACCTCCGCCCTGAGGATGCCTTCCCTCAGCTCCCCGAGCTCGATCATGATAATTACATTGTGGATCTTTCCCTGCTCCCTAGCCTCCCGATTCAGGGCCTCTATGGTGATCATCGAGGTGTTCAGGGAATAGTCCGCGTATCTCACCACATGACCTACATACCTCCTCTCGGGGGGCTTGATGTACATTGTCCTGATATCGGGATCTATCGTTTTGATGGTCCTGAGGCTGCCTATCCTTGATTCGCCCACTGAGTGGAGCCCGTCCTTCTCCTCGCAGCAGAGGACCTTCTCGAGGGTCCTTTTGTGTCCGCACAGGACCTTGGAGACAAGCGTCCATTGGATGTCCCTCTCGGCGAGGTATCTGTTGAGCCGACTGATGTTGGACCTGATCTCATCGGTGTCTATACGGAGCGTGGCCATGCCATTCATTCCTTGACGTATCTCATCTCTAGGTATTTGGACTTGAAACCCAGTCTCTCATAGAGTCTCTTGGCTGGGTTGTCATGCTCCACATGGAGGCAGATGTCGCCCTCGGCATCGTCCATGGCCTTCTTCATCAGACCCTTCCCGATGCCCTTGCCCCGCTGTCCTTCCCTGACCGCGACGTAGACTATTATGTTCTCCGGAATGTATCCTGACATTCCTGTCCTGTTCGTGAGGAGGGCGCCAAGGACCTTCCCGTCCTCTGTCGCGAGATATGCGTCCCCGCCCCCGTTCTCGTCGAGGGAGTGGTCCAGGGCCTTGGCTATGTCATCCCTCTTGTCCGTGTACCTGCCCAGATGCTTGTGCAAAAAGTCCACATACATATCGTAGAATTCCTTATCAGAGAATCTTTCCTTCCCTATCCTTTCAATATCCATCTTATCATCCAATCTTGGTGGAACGGTTTATCAAAACACCTGTCCGTGCATTCCGTCTAGGCCGAATATCATACAGGCCACTTCATCGGCGCACGTATTCAAAAGCATAAGATTCTTTCTTTTCTGAATCAGAAGATTATATATCGTATCTCCACCATTATAAAAATAGAACAATATAGTTTATTATTCCAAATTAAGCTATAATAGACCTCTTTATAAATTTTATGGCATTATTTTCTATTATTTTTATCCTCTATTTTCTTTAATCATTTGTTTATTCCATCCCATTTTGGAAACGGAAGAATTATGGGCGAGATATGGTATCCAATAGGTGCCAGAGACGACCATACCGACTTTCAATGTGTCAACGCGTTCCTTTTATCATGAGCTGTGTATGGAAGGCTACGTATCGATAATCAGCGGGCAATGCTCGATGAAACATCAAAAAATGGATGAAAAAATGAGATAAGGTGAAAATATCACCAATTCTCTGCGAGAAGCTCGAAATATTTTTGTTCATGGGCGCATGCGGGACAGATCTCCGGAGCCTCGGTGCCGACGTGAAGGTATCCGCAGTTGCTGCATCTCCAGACGACCACCGTGTCCTTCTTGAACATCTTCCCCTTCTTGAGATTGTCGAGGAGCTTGAGATACCTTTTCTCATGCTGTTTCTCGGCGACCGCTATTGCCCTCATGGCGTCCGCTATCTCCTTGAATCCTTCCTTTTCGGCAATGTCCGCGAACTCCGGGTACATCACGGTGTGCTCGTGATTCTCGCCGTTCGCCGCTTCCTGAAGGTTCTCTGCCGTCGTTCCTATGACGCCGGCTGGGAAGGATCCAGTTATCTCGACCTCGCCCCCTTCAAGGAACTTGAAAAGTCTTTTCGCATGTTCCCTCTCGTTGTCGGCGGTCTCCAGGAATATGTTGCTTATCTGGATGTATCCCTCCTTCTTCGCCTTGGATGCGAAGTACGTGTACCTGTTCCTTGCCTGCGACTCGCCAGCAAATGCCGTAAGTATGTTCTTTTCCGTTTGTGTTCCCTTTAGGCTCTTCATATTATCACATCTTCTTTGTCCATAGGCCGTGCACGTTGCAGTGCTCCCTGACCTCGATTATATCGTCGGTTATCTTGAACGTTGCCTCTGCCGGGGCGTTCGGCTTGAGGAATCTTGTGCACTTGCCATCCTTCGTTATTACCTCTATCCACTCTATGTGGTGGGCATCCTCCATGGGATGTGGCACTTCCCCCACCTTCACCTTGACGTTTTCGCCCTCAGACTCTACCACAGGGACATGCTTCTCCAGTCCCATGTCGGCCGTCTTCGCCTCTAGAAGCACCATGGGCTGCCCGCAGCAGACGAGCTGGCCGGCGCCCCCGTCGTAGACCTCTACGATGTTACCACAAACCTCACATTTGTAGAATTGCAATCTCTTTGCCATAGATATACCTCCTAAGGAGTACTATCTTAGGAGATATTAATATGTTTGCCAAAGTTAATCATTTGAAAATCTCACCTTTCTCCATGTACCAGAATAAGAGGTCTAAGTGGTCCATGGGGATGCCGACCTTGTCCGAGAATTCCTTCATCTTGGACTCGATCTCGCAATACTTCCTTGGCCCCATGCTTTTGGGAATGTCCTCCAGGGCTCCGCCGGAAACGAGATTCCTGAGGATGTGGCGGTCCAGTATGGCCATGTCGCTGCCCCATCCGATGTTCCTCAAAAAGTGGCTGGCCTCCTTGTAGCCAATGCCCTTGATGTTGTCCACGAGCCATGTCCTGGCCTGGCAGGGGTCTGTGAATCCCTCCAATACTGTCTTTATGTCCGGCCCCTCGGTGAACATGGTCCTGGCATCCACGAAGTACCGCGACTTGTTGTTCTTGAATCTCGCCCCCTTTCCCAGCACATGCGCGAGCTCGTCCCTTCCGATGGTCATGATGTTCCCCTGTCCCTTTAGGTCAGAGATTATGCTCCAGCACCTATGCGCGTTCGACTGCGGGGTGAGTATGCAGAACAGCAGTTCCACGAGGACGTCTTCGGAGCCGCCGTACCTCCAGATGCGGCCGAACTCCTCCAGCCTCTCCTCTATCTGGGTGTCTATAAGTTGGTGGACCCTCTTCAACTCATTTAAATAGTCTTTCTTGACGCTTTTCCTAAACTCCATGAACTTCGACCTTTTTTTGAAATTATAAGCATATTTATGCGTTTTCCAGTGGAAATAAAGGGGTATATTTGGTATTGCTCATATATACTTAGGTATTATTATACATTATTGTGATTATGGGAGATGTCAAACAAGGCATCCATGTTCATATACAAGTGCATGAACGCCAGGAATATCAGCATGGGGAGGAAGAGAACGCTGCCGGGGGTCACTACGGACGTCTCTTTATAAGAACCATATGACTGTACCAGCGCCTCTACGGCGAAGAGCACCATGATCGCGTCATATCTTCCGAAAACGATGCACAGCGGAATTACCATGACATCGAGGATCGAGATCATGTATCCCTTTAAAAAGGTCCGCATCGGAATCCCCATAGCCCTCATCTCTTCGAGCGTGCCCCGCGCCCACCTGGACCGCTGCCTGAGATAGTCCCCGAACCCAGACGGCATCGATGTGCGGGCCCTGGCAAGCGGCTCGTAGCATATCCTCGCCCCGCCTCGCCTGATCCTTGCGGTATGCTCGAAGTCTTCGACACACGACTCCCTGAAGGGATTTTTCATGAGCAAGTCCCTTCTGAAGGCGGCCAATGGCCCGGATACAGTCTCCACGGCGCCTTCGGACCTCCTGAACATCGATATCCTCAGGTGTTCCTGCGCCTGGACCCTGCCGATGACGGATCCGTTCCCCTTGACGAATAGGTTCCCGGCCACTGCATCGCATTCGTCCAGCCTGCGGGAGAGGATGGCTATAGCGTCACTGTCGACCTCTGTGTCCGCATCCACCATCACGACGTGCTCGTGCCTCGCCAGCGCCGCGCCCCTGTTGAGGGCGGACCATTTGCCAACATGCCCCTCATGGACTATGACGATCCTCCTGTCATCGACTTCCCTGCACTGCCCCAATGTGTCGTCGGTCGAGCCGTCGTCCACCACGATGATCTCGCTCCCCTCCGGCAGGATTCCGGAGATTATAGACTCGAGCGTCCCCCGTATGGTCCTTTGTGCGTTGTAGGCCGCTACGATGACGCTTACCGGCTCACCGGACGTGCGGGCCTGACCGCCATGCGATCCGGAAATGTATCTTGCCAGCAGGGAGATGTCAAGCAGGGAGATGGCAATGGCGGGAACAAGAGCTACCAGGCCCCATTCTGTCAATCTATCTCATCCCATTCGTATCCGAAGAGCACCTTCTGGTAGTCATTCCTGAAGGACGACACCTCGTCGCCGACGCGCTTGGGGTCCTTCTTGTCCTTCACCACCATCTTGAAGAATCTTGCCACATCCTGCATCTCGCTCTCCCTCATCCCGACCCTTGTCAGCTCGGAGACGCCTATCCTGATTCCGGATGGGTTCTCAGAGTCCTCTATCGGGTCCCATGGGAGGAGATTCTTGTTGATGATGATGTTGGCGCCCTCGAGGGACTCGGCCACCCACTTCCCGCCGCCGTCCTTTGAGACATCCGCCACGACCTGGTGGCTCTGGGTGTATCCCTTGTGCTCGCAAAGGACGTTGAAGCCCTCCGCCGCCATCGCCCCCGCAAGGGCCTGGGCGTTTTTCACCACCTGTCTCGCATAGTCCTTGCCGAACTCCAGCATCTCTGCCGCGGCTATGCCCTTGGCAGCCACATGGTGAAGATGGTGATTCGAGAGCACTCCTGGAAATATGCCCCATTGCAGCTTGGCAAGGCGCTCGTTCTCGAGGCCCCTTGTCACTATGAGCCCGCCCTGGGGTCCGAAGAATGTCTTGTGCGTGCTTCCGGAGAGCACCTTGGCACCCTCGCCGAGCGGGTCCTGGAACTGCTTGCCCGCTATCAGGCCCAGAACATGCGCGCCGTCGTAGGCGATCGTTGCCCCGACCTCGTTGGCGGCGTCAACTGCATCCTTCACGGGATGCGGGAAAAGGTAGAGCGAAGCGCCAAAGAGCACGATCTTCGGCCTTTTCTCCCTGATGTCCCTTACCATCTGGTCAACATCGATGCACATGTCCTCGTTTATGAATGGGAAGGTCGCTACACGAAGGCATCTCATTCCCGCCGAGCCGAACGTCGTATGGCTGATATGTCCTCCCTGGCTCGTGTGCAGCGCCATCAGAAGGTCGTTGTCCTCGGCCAGGCCGAAGAACATGGCCATGTTGGCGTTCGTGCCGGATATGGGCCTCAGGTCCACGTACTCGGCGTCGAAGAGCTTGTAGAACAAGGAGTTCGACGCGAGCTCCACCTCGTCGAAGTACTTGCACCCTTGGTAGAATCTCGCCTTCGGCCACCCCTCTGCGTACTTGTGCGAGAGCCCGGATGCAACGGCCCTCTCGACCGCCTTGGAAGTGATGTTCTCGGAGGCTATCATGTTCAGTGACCTTGACCTCCATTCCTCGTGAGACAATATATTTTTCCTAATATTCGAGAGTTCATCGATTACCATTATACCACTACATAATGATATGTGGATGGATATTTTAATCTATGTGAGGGAACGAAAGGCCGTCATTTGAAAATCACTGTCTTGAGGAAGTTGAAGATATCCTTTATGGAAAAGTTGAACTCTGAGCCGTCCTGGTATACTATGCTTATGGGCACCTCCCCTATCCTGAGCTTCATCTTCGCCGCCTTCACCAGCATCTCCGTCTCTATCTCGAATCTCTTCGCTTTGAGGTGCATCTCAATGAGTCTCTCCTTCCTGATGGCCCTGAAACCGCTCTGCGTGTCCCTTATCCTTATTCCCAGGGAAAGCCTTACCAGGGACGTCGATATCTTGTTTGACACCTTCCTTAGAAGCGGCATACCCTTTGTATCGTAGAGCCTTCTGGAACCGATCACCATGTCGTATCCACCATCGGAGATCATGGACACCAACCGGGGTATGTCCTCCGGAATGTGCTGGAGGTCCCCGTCTATGAACACTATGATGTCCCCCGTGGCGTTCTCAGTGCCCGTGATCATCGCCTGCCCCTTGCCCATGTTCCTCTCATGGGCTATGACCCTGGCCCTTGTGGTCTCTGCGATCTCTCTGGTCCTGTCCTTGGACCCGTCGTCGACGACTATCACCTCATACTCCTTTGGACATCTGTTGACGACCTCTGAGACGCTTCTTTCGATGTTGTAGGACGGTATGATCACTGAAACCTTTTCCATAGATTCAATCTCTACATCCTTTTTAAAATCCTTTTTGATGATTCCTTGCCGATTTGGACCCCAATCCGTATTGTGGATAAAAAAAGTAAAATGACATGATAGCAATATATTTAAACTAAATTCAAAAAATGGATTTAACAATGTGATAGAGATGATTTGTGAGATATGTGGCAGGGAGTTCGGCGGCAACGGTTTTAAGATAATTGTGGAAGGTGCAGAGCTCAAGGTCTGTCCCAACTGCAAAAAGTTCGGCACTGCTCCGAATGTCAAGCGGAAGGTGCCCCAGGGGGGTGCCCCTCCAGGATTCGGCCCAGCATCAAAACCGAAGACCAGCGGCCCTAGGCGGCCCAAAGACAGAAGCTTGGAGCTTGTGGAGGACTACAACGTCCTGGTAAAGAACAGGAGAGAGGAGATGGGACTTTCACAGTCAGACCTGGGAAAGCTCGTCAATGAGAAGGAGTCCCTCATCCACCGGATAGAGACCAAGAACATAAGGCCCTCGACCAAGGTGGCAAAGAAACTGGAGAAGGCATTGGACCTGAAGTTGCTGGAATCCATTGAAGATGTCGATGTCGAGTCAAAACGTTCCCTGAATCAAGGATTGACCATAGGCGACATCATAAAGTTCAAGAAGTAGAGGGCCGTTCCAACGGTTCTTTCATTTTTGATCGACCCTACCTTATCATCTTCCCACCCCATTTGGCATCATCGTCCCCAACAGGCATTCTGGTGTTTCTTACATGAAAATAAGGCGAATATGCATTTCGTTCGGTTGCGGCACTAATTATAAAAAAGATTAGCTGCATTTAGTTCTGAACAGAAATAAGAGGGGGGTTTGGACGGATTCTAAAATATATGGTAGTCATACCTTATGGCGCGAAATATCAATCTATTTTTCAAACCGTTTCCCTAACGCGGCCCCCCTTCATTTATTATCTGGGAGTTGATTTGTTTGGCAAAGGTCTCAGTATCGCCGTTTGACAAGAGCATCGACATAGAATCTGGAAAGACTGTTCTTGACGCATTGAATATCCTTGGGATTCCCATTGAGGTTATCTGCGGAGGAAAGGGAACTTGTGGAAAATGCAAGGTAATAATCGAGGATCAGGAGAACGTATCTCCGTTGTCTGCGATGGAGCGGAAACTTCTTTCCGACAAAGAGCTTTGTGAACATTACAGACTGGCCTGCCTCGTGGCCGTGAACGATGACGTTTCGGTCTTCGTTCCGGAGTTCTCGCTCCAGAGGGAGCTTAGGATACTTGCCAACGGCCAGACCGTTGATGTGGTGCTGGACCCTCCTGTCAAGAAGGTGAATCTCCTGTTGCCGAAACCTGTGCTCGGGGACCACATAAGCTTCGAGGAACTGGTCGTGTCCGGGCTCGGGCTCGAAGGATGCGGAATTGACTACATGGCCATAAAGAACATCTCGGAGACGATAAAGGATTCCAACTTCGACATCGATGTGGTCTTTTTGAACAAGAACATAATCAGTGTCATGCCCCATAACAATCCCGGAAAGATATATGGTGCGGCAATGGACATCGGTTCCACAACGGTTGTCATCTACCTGATGGACCTTCAGACCGGAGAAGTTGTGGACATCGAGTCGATGTTGAATCCGCAGGTGAGGTACGGCGAGGATGTGATATCAAGGATCACCTATTCGATACAGTACGGGATCAAGGATGTCCATGACATAATACTGGAGGGTGTCAACTCGATGCTGAGGACGCTATGCCAGAGGAACGACATCGATTCCAACTCGGTCGTGGAGATGACCGTTGTCGGGAATACGGCAATGCACCACATATTTCTGAACATACAGCCGAAGAGCATATCTCTTTCGCCTTTCACTCCCACAGTGAAGAAGTCCCTTGACCTGAAGGCAAGGGACATTGGCCTGATGATAAATCCTTCCGCGAACATACATGTACTTCCCGTAATCGCGGGTTTTGTCGGTGCGGACACCGTCGGGGTCCTGATGGCCACGGACATGTACCACAGCGACCAGGTGGCTCTTGCCATAGATGTGGGAACCAACGGGGAGCTGGTCCTTGGGAACAGGGACAAGATGGTAAGCTGCTCATGCGCAGCGGGCCCGGCCCTCGAAGGGGGCGAGATCAAGTTCGGTATGAGGGCATCACCCGGCGCAATAGAGGACGTGGTAATCAACAAGTACACGCTTGAACCGGAATACAAGACGATAAAGAACAAGAAACCTGTCGGCATCTGCGGCTCCGGCATCATCGACGTGGTCGCGGAGATGCTCAAGATAGGCATTATCAACAGTTCCGGAAGGATGGTGGACCTCGGTTCGGACAGGATAAGGAAGGACCCTTCCACGGGGCTGTTGGAGTATGTCCTTGAATGGAAGGAGAACGCGGGAATCGACAAGGACATAGTCATAACCGCGGCCGATGTCAGGGAGGTCCAGTTGGCCAAGGGTGCAATATACTCCGGGGCCCTCATACTTGTCGAGAGGCTTGGGATAGGCTTCGAGGATCTGGACAAGATATATCTTGCCGGAGCCTTCGGCAACTATATAGACATAGAGAACGCGGTCAGGATGGGCCTGCTCCCGGACATACCCCTTGAGAAGATCAAGTCTGTCGGCAATGCCGCGGGCGAAGGGGCAAAGCTTTCGCTCCTCTCAAATTTGAAGAGGTCCGAGGAGAACAAGCTCTCAAAGGTAGTGAGCTACATAGAGCTCGCATCACACGACGATTTCCAAAACATCTTCGTGAACTCTTTGAACTTCCCCGAGTTCAAGTGTCCAACCTGAATACGGGATTTATTTCCTTTTTTTCCTTTAATTATATTAAAAAACGCATGTTAAAATGTATAAATCATATTATATGTGGAGCATAAATAATAGCTTCTAAATAGGTGCCCATCCATGCCCTGCCAATTGGGGCCTTATGCGCAAAGCCGGATATTACCACAACGTTTATAAATGGCAATCTCAATCAAAACAATCATGTCGTCTGCATCGAATGAAAGAAGGGATTTACTTCCAGGTCTCTAGGACTGACCTTTTCTTAGCCTTGCGGACAGATCTTATCACAACGATTGGTGATTTCTATGAGTGTTGACGAAGGCATTACTGTTAGGAAGGATGACGATTATTCTGAATGGTACAATCAGGTCGTCCTAAGGGCCGAGATGGCCGACTTCTCGCCTGTGAAAGGCTGCATGGTGATCAGGCCGTACGGCTATGCCATATGGGAGAACATCAAGGGTTACCTCAATCAGAGGATTCTCGATACCGGGCATGAGAACGCGTATTTTCCGTTGTTCATTCCGGAGAGCCTTTTGAAGAAAGAGGCCGAGCATGTCGAGGGTTTCGCCCCGGAGGTCGCATGGGTGACCATGGGCGGCAACACACCCCTTGAGGAACCGCTTGCAGTGAGGCCGACCTCGGAGACGATAATGTACATAATGTACTCCAAGTGGGTGCGCTCCTACAGGGACCTTCCCATCCTCATCAATCAATGGGCCAACGTCGTGCGCTGGGAGACCAAGATGACGAAGCTGTTCATGAGGACGAGGGAGTTCCTCTGGCAGGAGGGCCACACCGTGCATGCGACCAAGGAGGAGACGGACGAGGAGGTCATGAAGATACTCATGATATACAAGGACGTCTACGAGAAGCTCCTTGCCATACCCGTGGTCGAGGGCAGGAAGACGGACAAGGAGAAGTTCGCGGGGGCCTTGTACACGATGACCTGCGAGCTGCTCATGCCCGACAGGAGGGCGGTGCAGGGCGCGACTTCCCACAACTTAGGTCAGCACTTCTCCAAGGTATTCGACATCATGTTCACTGACAAGGACGAGCAGAAGAAGTACGCATGGCAGGCCTCGTGGGGGATGACCACAAGGACGATAGCATCCCTGATAATGACGCACGGCGATGACAAGGGGCTTGTGCTCCCGCCGAGGGTCGCGCCGATAGAGGCGGTCATAGTGCCGATAATATTCAAGAAGGACAAGGAGCTTGTCATGGAAGGCGCCGCCAAGGTGAAGGGCCTTCTGGAAGGATTCAGGGTCAGGCTCGATGACAGGGACTCCTACTCCGCAGGATACAAGTTCAATCACTGGGAGGTGAGGGGCGTGCCTGTCAGGATAGAGGTGGGTCCGAGGGACGTCAAGAACGAACAGGTGGTCTTCGTCAGGAGGGACACGGGCGAGAAGGTCATTGTGAAGAACTCCGAGATAAAGGAGAAGCTCAGGGCGACACTTGAGGACATACAGACCTCGCTCTATGCCAAGGCAAGGTCATTCCTGGAAGAGAACACGCACATCGTGGACGACTACGACAAGTTCATGGACCTGATGAACAACGGCGGCGGAATGATAAAGGTGCAATGGTGCGGTGAAGTTGATTGCGAGGAAGCCATAAAGGATGAGACAGGTGCCACATCATCATGCATCCCGATCGGCGAGAAGGCCTCCGGCAAGTGCATATACTGCGGCAGGGAGGCAAAAGAGGTCGTCTACTTCTCGAAGCACTACTGAAGTTGATCAAATGGATAATGAAGAACACAGGGAACTGCACCCCAGGTCCTGGGGGCGCATCGGATTCATAGGTGCGGGAAACATGGCATGCGCGATCATAGGCAGCCTGGTCGCCGAGGACCAGGATGTGGACATAGTCGCCTCCAGGCGCTCATCAGACGCGCTCAAGGACATATCGATCAAGTACAACGTCGCCACAACGACTGACAACAGGGAGCTCATAGAAACGTCTGATATAGTCATATTCTGCGTAAAACCCCAGTCGCTTTCCCATGTGATAGAAGGGATAGCCGATATGGACTTCTCCGAAAAACTGGTGATGAGCATAATCGCGGGGAAGAAGATTGACTATTTCAAGGAGAACCTCTCGAACTGCAAAAAGGTTGTGAGGGCGATGCCCAATCTGGGTGTTCTCGTCGGCAAGGGGGCCGTCGCCTACGCCGCATCTGGAGAATGTGGAGAGATGGACATCATGAAGGTGAATGCCATCCTCAACACAGGAAGCCTTGCGATGCGTGTCAGCGAGGAGGACATCGACACGATAACGGCCTTGAGCGGTTGCGGTCCGGCATTCATAAGCTTCTTCCTAAAGGCGTTGGAGGACGCCGCTGTCGGCCAGGGGCTTGAGAAGGATGTTGCGAGAAGCCTCCTGTTCCAGACGCTTGCCGGGACCTACGAGTACCTGAGACGGAACGGCGATACCTACACAGACTTCATAACAAAGGTCTCATCGAAGGGCGGAGCCACCCTGGCTGGGCTCAAGACGGCCGAATACTATGACATAGAGAGGTCCATATGCGAGATGGTAAGGGCGGCGACCGACCGTTCCAGGGAACTTGCAGAGGAATGAGCTATCTGACGAAGTAGTAGTCCCCACACTCCTTCTCGTCATCGAAAATGAACGTGAACCCCCATTTCTCAAGAAGTTCCTTTATCTTTCTCTTCAGTTCCTCTCCATGGTATTCGACAACTACCCTCTCCGTCCTGGCAAGCACGTCCTCGGCGCCCTTGAACACCCTGTATTCCGCCCCCTCAACATCGACCTTCAGTATGTCCACCTTGTCGACACCCTTGAGAACGTTGTCAAGCTTTGCCGACCTGACCATTATCTCCCTTATCCTTGCGGTGTCCAACCAGGGCCGGTATCCGAATATCCTGAATCCCCCTATTGCGGTTATCTCGTCCACGAGCTGGAACGATTCGTTCTCGTCTATGTCCGAGAGGGCCAAGTTATTCGTCACCACGTCCTTGAGGCCGTTCTCCGTTATGTTCCTCTCGAGCATCTTGAAGGCCATTGGATTGGGCTCGAACGCGTATATCGTCAGGTCGGGATTGTTCTGCTTCATCTTCATGGTATAGTAACCTTCGTTGGCACCCACGTCCACCACCACGGAGGCGTCATCTCCCCTGAAACCCGCCATCTTCTGATGTTGATCCTCGAGAAATATCTCGGAGAGGATGTCTATCGACGAGTTGGCGCATTTCCGCGCCATATGGAACGTGTATCCGAACAGTTTGAGCTTTAAAACCTCATCGCCCTTGACGATCTCCCTCTTTTCCCTGACATTGGAATGGTCCTTGCGTATGGTCCTCAGGGCCTTTTTGGTGCCCTCGTCCTTCGCATGTTTCATCAACCCATCGAAATCAGCGTTGCTCATAAAATGTAATATGGCGGACAATCATAAAATATTTATTGAGCATTTGCGGTCAATACTTCCGGCCTCTCAGGAAATATTTATATTTGTACCATATTTTCTTATTATCTATGAAGGTCGACGAGATCATGGACATTGCCCTGAGAAGGGGCTTCATCTTCCCGGCATCGGAGATATACGGGGGGGTATCTGGTTTCTGGGAGTACGGCCACCTTGGCACACTCTTGAAGAGGAACTGGGAGGACGCTTGGAGAAGACACTTTCTCGGGCTTGACAATAACTATTACGAGATCACAACAACGAACATAATGCCGAAGTCGGTGTTCGAGGGCTCCGGCCACCTGGAGAACTTCAACGACCCGCTCACATCCTGCCAGAAGTGCAATCAGAGATTCAGGGCCGACGACCTGATCCAGGAGGCAACAGGCAGGAACGTTGAGGACCTCACGCCGGAGGAGATGTACGAGGTCATAAAGGAGAAGGGCATCGTATGTCCAAAGTGCAAGGGCGAGCTTGGCGAGGTCAACTGGTTCAACATGATGTTCCAGCTCAACATAGGCGCGGCCGGCGGGCTTACCGGCTATCTCAGGCCCGAGACCGCACAGGGCTCCTTCGTCTCCTTCAAGAGGATGCATGAGGTCATGAGGAACAGGATCCCCATGGGCCTGGCAATCGTCGGCAGGGTGTACCGCAACGAGATATCGCCGAGGCAGGGATTCTTCAGGCTGAGGGAGTTCAGCCAGGCAGAGCTTCAGATATTCTTCGACCCCGACACTCTCGGGGGGCATGAGGACTTCGATCTGGTGGCCGACTACAAACTACGTGTAAAGCCTCTCGATCTGGATGAGAATGCTGACATGACATGCAGCGAGCTCTCGGAGAGGTACGGTATAGGCAGATTCTATGTATATCACATGGCGAAGATACAGGAGTTCTACCTTGACGTCATAGGGATACCAAGGGAGAAGTTCAGATTCAGGGAGCTCTCAGAGAAGGAGAGGGCGTTCTACAACAAGCTGCACTGGGACATAGAGGTGGACATGGAGACCCTCGGCGGTTTCAAGGAAGTGGCCGGCATACACTACAGGACCGACCACGACCTCGGCGGGCATCTCAAGAACTCTAAACAGAATCTTCAGGTCAATATCGAGGGCAAGAAATTTGTGCCGCACGTGCTCGAGCTCAGCTTCGGTGTGGACAGGAACTTCTGGGCGATGCTAGACCTTTTCTACGTGAAGGAAGAGGAGCGGACGCTCTTCAGGTTCAAGCCTTCGATGGCCCCGCTAAAGGTGGCGGTCTTCCCGCTCTTGAACAAACCCGAGCTCAAGGAAAAGTCCATGGAGGTCTATAACGAGATCAAGGATGTTTTCCAGACCGATTACGACAGGGGCGGTTCCATCGGCAGGAGATACAGGAGACAGGACGAGGTGGGCACGCCCTTTGGCGTGACCGTCGACTTCGACACGATAGAGAAAGGCACAGTGACAATAAGGGACAGGGACACGATGGAACAGGTTATAGTGCCTGTTTCAGACATCAAGGATGAGCTTATCCAGAGGGTCCTTTAGGACCCGACGGAAGCCCCTCGATTGACCCATCATATGACTTTAGGATTCTAAATTCCAATAAATAATAAAACATCCGGCCGCAAAAAGACCGGCTTATTTTTGCATCATTTCACATATCCAATTCTGAAACCAAAACTATGATGTTTTTCCTGATTATATTTTAGATTTCTATAATTATTTAATATATTATAGAGTATATGTCTAAAATGTATTAAAAAACACACCTTATGTATAAAATATATTAGTGGACACGTTTTTATAATATAAAGATAAATCCTTCATGTTAATACAACTGGGTGGATGGATATGAAGATATTTTCAGTTATTATAACCTTAGTTCTATTGCTCTCTCTTTTTGCTGTATTACCGATCTCTGCCGCGCCGACAGAGGTATGGGTGGACGATGACGGCCCCGACAACGGCACGGACCATTTCGACACGATTCAAGAAGGGGTCAATGCTGTCGAAGTCGGTGGAACGGTCCATGTAGCCGCGGGAACGTACCTGCTGAGCGCTGAGATATATGTCGACAAGGACATCTCCCTCCTTGGAGAGGACGAATCCACAACCATACTTGACGGACAAAACACAGTCAGGATAATGCGCATAAATACGGATTGCAATGACGTCATAGACGGGTTTACATTCCAAAACGGATCAATGCCCAGCGGAGGCGGATTGTACATCGGTTGGGGATCTTCGTCAATTGTGTCCAACTGCACATTTCTGAATAACTCTGCGGATAATTATGGTGCGGGAATATACAACCATCAGTATGCCTCACCAACCATCACGAACTGCACATTAACAAATAACTCTTCGAGTCAATATGGAGGGGGCATGTACAATAGCGACAATTCCTCGCCAACTGTCATGAACTGCACCTTCTCAGGGAACACGGCAACTACTTCTGGAGGGGGCATTTACAATAGCGACAGCTCCTCACTATCCATCACGGACTGCACATTTTCAGAGAACACGGCGAGTAGCGGGGGTGGCATATATAACGATTATTCCCCATCAACCATTACGAACTGCACATTTTCAGGCAACACGGCATCTGGCGGCGGCGGAATATATAACTGGCAATCCACCTCAATCATCACGGACTGCACCTTCTCAGGCAACACAGGAAATAATGCTGGCGGAGGAATTTATAATTCAGCCTCCCCTACTATCACGGACTGCACATTCTCAGGCAACTCTTCTGATTCTGGTGCGGGCATGTACAATTACATTGGTTCCTCGCCAACCATCACGAACTGCGTCTTCTCAGACAACACGGCTACTAACAACGGTGGAGGAATGTACAATCAAGTCGATTCCTCATCAACTGTCACGAACTGCACCTTCTCAGGGAACACGGCAACGGATGGTGGAGGGATGTTTAACATACAATCCACTCCAACTGTCACGGACTGCATTCTTTGGGGGAATTCGCCCGAAGAGATATACAATAACAGTTCCACACCCGTTGTCACATATTGCGATGTACAAGGAGGGTATACAGGTCTGGGAAACATTGACGAAGATCCTCTTTTCGAGGACGCCTCGAGCGAAAACTACATGCTTACCGGAGATTCTCCATGCATTGACGCCGGCATTGACACGAGCGGCTCGGCCTACGGCAACGTCACAGACGACATAGATGACACATTGCGCCCGCAAAGAGGCTCATATGACATTGGTGCATACGAACGAATCTATCCTGCGCCGGCAGAGGTATGGGTGGACGTTGGCGGTCCAGACAATGGCTATGATCAATTCGACACCATCCAGGAAGGGATTGATGCTGTCGAATCTGGGGGAACGGTCCATGTAGCCGCGGGAACGTACCTGCTGAGCGCTGAGATATATATTGACAAGGACATCTCCCTCCTTGGAGAGGACGAATCCACAACGATACTTGACGGACAAGGCACAGTCAGGATAATGCGGACGTCAGATTTGGATCAAGATAACGTCATAGATGGGTTTACATTTCAAAATGGATATGCATCTGATGGCGCGGGCATGTACAACATAGCCTATTCCTCACCAATCGTATCCAACTGTACCTTCCTCAACAACTCGGCGAATAGCTATGGCGCGGGCATATTCAATAACAATTATTCCTCGCCGACTATCGCGAACTGCACCTTCTCAGGGAACACGGCATCTATTTCGGGCGGAGGCATTTACAATAACAATGCTTCCTCACCGGCTATAAAAAACTGCATCTTCTCAGAGAATACGGCAACTAACTATGGTGGTGGCATTTACAACAATTCTTCTGCAAACCCGACTGTCACGAACTGCACGTTCTCGGCCAACACATCAAATATATTTGGTGGCGCTGTCTACAACTATTACTCTTCACCAACCATCACGAACTGTATTCTTTGGGGGGATTCGCCCGATGAGATATACAATGTCAGTTCCACACCCGTTGTCACCTATTGCGATGTACAGGGAGGTTACGAAGGTGTTGGCAATATAGACCTGGATCCTGAGTTCGTGGATGCCTCAGGAGGCAATCTGAGATTGTTCTCCAGTTCGCCATGCCTAGATTCAGGCACTGACACCAGCGGCCCAGCCTACGGCGGCGTCACAGACGACATCGAAAGCGTATCGCGTCCGCAGGGCGTTGCCTATGACATTGGCGCCTACGAGAAAAGCTTCAATGAGAACACTTTCATATTTAACCTCTCCATCGGTTGGAATCTCGTGTCCTGGCACGGGCAGAACAACACTCCGTTAAGCGAGGCTTTGCAAGGCCTAGAGGCGCATATCGACTACGTCTACAGGTGGAACGCCGAACTGGGGATGTACGAGTATTCCCACTATATCAATGAGGAACTTGGATGGCAGGGCAATTTTGAGACGTTGGACTATGAATATGGATATTGGATCCATAGCTTGGCTGATTGTGTCTGGACAATATAGTCACATATTGAATTATATCTTCTATTCTTTCTTTTTCTAATATTTACTTTTTTTATCCGTCTGCCTTCATTTTCTGTTATTTTGATAAATAAGGTCGGTCGCGGCACCAATCATAGATTCAATGGTGCTTGCTGCCGATTCCATATGCGGGGGGATGCCCGCACTTTTCAGGGCGGCGGTGGTCTGCGGGCCAATTGATATCCTTATTTGGCCATCCTTCACCATATGCGCGATCGCGTTTACCATCGCAGTGCTGGTAAAGAATATGACGTCGGCCTCGGTTATCGCCCCTAAAAATAGCGCGCCAAAATCGATGTCGTACACCGGAACCTCGCTATACTCAAGCTCCGTGAGCATGGACCCCAGGACATTGGATGCCTTGGATGACCTTAGTCCCACCACCTTGTCCTGCGGCTTTACAATCTTTCTCAAAAGCATCACAAGCCCCTCTGATGTGTATTCGTCAGGCATCTCGGCATACAGTCCTATTCCCTCTAGCGCCCGCTTTGTCCCGGGACCTATGGCCACGTAGGACTTGTCCCTGTTGGCAAGCAGGTCATCCTTCAATAGGGGGACGGTGTTTGCGCTGGTGATGACAACATGGGTCGCAGATTCGAGCTCGTGCCTGTCCCATTCAATGGGCGTCAGTTCATAATGCCCGCCGTTCAATGCGTGCGCTCCCAGACCCTCGATGATCGTCCTCGTCGACTCGAACTGCTCAGGGGCCCTCATGACAAGTATCCTCTTGCCCCTGATGCCTTCAAGTTTTCTGCCGAACCACATTGCATCCCCGCCCGCGGGTTGGGCAGCGCCGACGACTATCACAGATGGCGCAGGTATCTCCTTCTTCCTCATCTCCTCAAGCGTGCCTGAGATGACCTTCTGGGCGTATGTAGTGGCGTTGTTCACTGCATGGACAGGCGTCTTCGGGTCGTATCCCATCCCTATCAGGTCCTTGCCAATGTCGCGGAACGAACTGGCCCCCATGAGTATCACCAAGGTCCCTGAAAGGGAGCTGTATGTGTCCTTCACACGGGATGAGTCCCATCTGTGCCCCGTTATGAAGGTCACGGATGTGTTGTTCTCCCTATGGGTGACAGGTATCCCTGCATAGGCGGGTCCAGCGATGGCGGAGGTTATGCCAGGCACTATCTCGAAAGGGATTCCTGCCCCAATGAGGGACTCCATCTCCTCCCCGCCCCTTCCGAAGACGAAGGGGTCGCCGCCCTTGAGGCGAACGACGCAATCATGTTCTCTCCCGTATCTCACGAGCAGTTCGTTGATGTCCTCCTGGGCCATGGAATGATTCGACGGCGCCTTCCCGACGAAGACCTTCAGACATCGTCCCTTCGCATGGTCGATAAGGGAGGGATTGACGAGCCTGTCGTACAGTATGACGTCCGCCCTCTTTATAAGTTCAAGACCCCTTACCGTGATCAGTCCCGGATCCCCAGGTCCAGCGCCCACAAGATAGACCGTCATTGGAAAGACCCCACTACCGTTTCTGCGCCCTTTGCCATTACCGAGTCCGCCAGGGACCTGGCCAGATCGCACTCCCTGCCGACGGGCCCGACGATGAGGTCCCTGTAGGACTCGTTGGTCTTGGGGTCGTTGATACACGCCAGTATCCTGATCCTATTGCCTTCCATCAGGTTTGCATAGGCCCCTGCGGGTATGTGGCAGTTTCCCCCTATGGCCCGCATGAACTCCTGCTCGGCCAGCGTGCAGGAGGTCGCCTCCAGGTCCCTTATCGGTTCGAGGACCTTCAGGGCGTTCGTATCGTCCTTCCTGCAGGCCACCGCCAGAGCGCCTTGGCATGCTGCCGGAACGAACAGCTCAGGAGGGAATCTTATGTAATTGTAATCGTTGTGCCCCCACATTGAAAGCCTTCTGAGCCCGGCCTCGGCCATGATCACGCCGTCAAGTTCCTCGACCTTGCCCATCCGCGTGTCGATGTTCCCCCGTATGGGCTCCACATGCAGGTCCGGCCTGAGATGCATGAGCTCCGTCGCCCTTCTGGGGCTGCCCGTGCCTACGCTGCCGTTCTCCGGTATCGCGTAGAACGAGGAATGTCTCGTCACCATCACATCGCAGGGAGGGCCTCTTTTAGGCACTACGGCGTGAAAAGGGAAATCAACGCTCACATCCTTCATGGAATGCACTGCGAAGTCTATCTCGCCGTTGGCCAGCGCGGCGTCTATCTCCTTCGTGAAGAGTCCCTTGGTTGCCCCGCATGTTCCGAATTGTCCCCTGTACAGGTCGCCGGATGTCTTTATTACCTTCATTTCGACATCCGCTCCAATCATATCAAGGACAAGTTTGGTCTGTGCCAGCGCCAAGGGGCTGCCGCGCGTGCCGCATATCATTTCAGAGCATCCCCTATTGCCTCCAATGTGGAGTCCACGATCCCATCGTCATGGCACGCCGATAGGAAGTTGGTCTCGAAGTGGGACGGCGGAAGGAAGTACCCGGAATCCAGCATCTTCCTCCAGAACTGCATGAAACGCCCCTTGTCCGCCCTTCTGGCATCATCTGCGTTCCTGACGTCCTCGCATCCAAAGTATATCTGGAACATGGCAGGGGCGCTTTTCACGCACGAGTCGCTGGGCAGCATATCCCTTACTCCCCTTACAAGCTGCTCGGCGCGCGAATGTATCTTGTCCAGCACCGCGCCTGAATTTAGGGTCTCGAGAGCGGCGAGGCCCGCGGCCATCGAGAGCGGATTTCCGCTGAAGGTCCCTGCATTGTAGACATTGCCCACCGGTGTGAAGTTCTCCATTATCTCCCTTGAGGAACCTATGACACCTATGGGCAGCCCACCGCCCGCTATCTTTCCATATGTGACTATGTCGGCATCAACGCCATAATATTCCTGGGCGCCGCCCACCGAGAGCCTGAAGCCCGTTATGGTCTCATCGATTATGAACAGCGTGCCTGTCTCGTCGCATATCTTCCTGGCATCATTCAGATAACCATCGTTCGGGACCACGCATCCGACGTTGCCCATCACCGGCTCCACGATGAAGGCCGCGACATCCTCTCTCTTCAGTGCATCCTCAAGGGATTCGGCGTCGTTGAATCCTACCATCCTTGTGCCCCGCACCTGATTTTCGGTGACCCCTCGGGACGAGGCGACGACGCATTGGTCCTCCCTTTTCGTGAGCACGCCGTCGTGGGAACCATGATATCCCCCGTTGAGCATGGCTATTGTGGACCTGCCGGTGACGGCCCTGGCAAGGCGGAGGGCCGCCATTGTCGCCTCCGTGCCACTGTTCACGGTCCTTATCATTTCAACGTTCGGTGCCAGTTCGCAGAACTTTTCGGCATACCTGACCTCCAGGGGGGTTGGCGTTCCGTACACCGCCCCCTTCTCTGCCTGGTCCCTTATGGCCTTTACAATGGCGGGCTCGCTGTGACCTAGAATTATCGGCCCATAGGCGAGGCAGTAATCACAATACCTGTTTCCCTCAACATCCCATAGGTAGGCACCCTTGGCATGGTCTGTGAAGAAAGGATAGGGCGATATGGTGGCCCTGATGGGGGAGTTCACACCTCCAACGAGCCTCTTTACCGCATCGTTGTACAACTTTTCATTTTTCATCATAGCTCACCTATTATGTCGGGCGCGAAGTAGGTGGCGATCAGGTCGGCCCCTGCGCGCTTGATGCCGAAGAGCGTCTCAAGCACGATGTCCCTCTCATCGAAACATCCCTGTGAAGCGGCCGCTTTTATCATCGAGTATTCGCCGGAGACATTGTATGCCATGACCGGCACCTTCACGGCGTCCCTTACGCGCCTTATGACGTCGAGGTAACATAGAGCGGGCTTGACCATCACTATGTCGGCCCCCTCCTCAATGTCCGCAAGCACTTCCTTGAGGGCCTCGTCCGAGTTCCTGTTGTCCATCTGGTACGACCTCCTGTCCCCAGACCGCGGAGCGGAGTTGCAGGCGTCCCTGAAAGGGCCGTAGAATGCGGACGCGTACTTGGCGGAATAGCTAATGATCGGTATGTGCTCGCATCCTTCGCCATCAAGGGCATCCCTTATGGCCTTCACCCTGCCGTCCATCATGTCGGACGGGGCGACGACATCAGCCCCCGCCCTTACATGGCTAAGCGCGATCCTTGAGAGCAGGGGCAGCGACCTGTCGTTGTCCACCATCCCTCCACCTGACACGATCCCGCAGTGCCCAGTGTCTATGTACTGGCAGAGACAGACGTCGGTGATCAGTAGGAGGTCGTCCGTGGCGTCCCTCATCCTTGCGAGCGCCCTCTGCACAACGCCGTCGCTAGCGTAGGCGTCATGGGCGTCCGGGGAGCGGGACCTTGGTATCCCGAACATCAGCACGCTGCGTATCCCCTTCTCGACCAGCCCTTCCGCAAGGGCCCCTAAATCATCTATCCCGTACCTGTACTGCCCGGGCATGGAAGCTATCGGTTCGGTATCGCCGTCCTTCACGAATATCGGGTATATCAGGTCGTCACCTGAGAGCGAGGTCTCGGCCACGAGGTCCCTCAATATCGGATTGTATCTTAGTCTTCTTGGTCTGTCACGTGGAAACATCTATTCACACCCCTCATCTTCATCCTTGGCGTTCCTGATGATCAGGTCGCGCACGGCATACGCCTTTTCCATGGGAACGTCCAGGTCCTGCACATTGAGGAACAGATTGTGAAGCGTCCTTTTCACCACGGCCTTGGAGAACGCCTCGACGGCACCCTTGTCGCTGCAAGAACCTGAGAGCAGCTTTTCCAGTTCCGCCTCCCTTATGGCCTCCGCGTGCAATGATATGTCCCTTACAACGTTTTTCCTCTCCAGGAGCTGTGCCTGCCTCATGAGCGAGCTGTACTCTTCCCTTATTATCCGTCTTGCCGCCGGAATGTGCATCCTTCGCTCTGCCTCCATTGCCCTTGACATCTCCCTTACCTTGTCCAGCCCGACGTAGGTTGTCCCTTCGATCCCTCTGGCCTCCGCATCCACATCAGGAGGCATTGCTACATCGATTATCGTGATATCATCCATCCTTTGTTCCCGCGCCTTCGTGATGTCCTCTCTGAACAGGAGCGCATGTGGTGCGGACGATGCGCAGAATATCAGGTCGACGATGGGCAGGTGGTCCCTGAAAAGCTCGTATGCTATGGCATTTGCCCCGGTCTCGCCCGCCAGTTCCTTGGCCCTCTCGAATCTCCTGTTCGTGACGAACACCGTGCTCCCCCCCTTCATGCTGAGGATCTTTGCCACCATCGCCGAGATCTTGCCGGCGCCAAGTATCAATATGTTCTTTCCATCAAGTGGGCCCATCATCTCCTCTGCGATGCCGACGGCCACAGAGGCGATCGAGACGTTCCCTTGGCAGAGATCGGTTTCCGACCTGACTCTCTTTCCGGCCCTGATGGCCTTCTCGAAAAGTGGGATGAGGGTCTCGCCTGCGGTACCGAGCCCCTTCGAATGCTCCAGCGCACCCTTTACCTGCCCGAGTATCTGGTGCTCGCCGATTATCATCGAGTCGAGGGTGGTGGCCACCTCAAAGAGATGGAATACGGCCCCGTTGCCCTTCCTAAGCTTCATGATCTCGACGTCCTTGCCGAACGTCCTTTCCATTCCTGCCCTGAAGCTTTCCCATTCCTCCCTCGTCTCAACATATATCTCATACCTGTTGCAGGTCTTGATCACGACCACCTCGTCGGCCAGTCCCTCGCCGATCAGTCCGAGCATCATGCCGTCTTCCTCCTGATGTGTCTTGGAGAAGAAGGAAAGCGAGGTCAGTGAACAGTTCGAGTGGGCCACGCTGGCGCTGATTATCATGTCGCATCCTTCCTTAAGAGCTCCATCACCTTGTCGTAGCGCCCCTCATGGATGTTGGCCATTATCTCCTTGTCATCAAGCATCCTTGCCACGAGCCCCCTGTCGAGCAGGCCTTCATCGTAGAGTGAATGCGCGATCCGTGAGAATGTGGAAATGCCGGGAAGCCCCCTCTCAATGTAACGCTTCAGCGCATAGGCGCACTGGGGGCATGTGGCAAGGGATGAAACTGCAATTATGTCCTTTCCAACGTCGATTATCGCTGGAAATGCGATGTCGCCGGATCCCCTGCTCGTGGCGACGTTGACAGGTATGGACCTGTCTATGCAATAGGACGCTATCCTCTCGTTGAGCGCGGCGTCGTCAAGTGCGCACACCACCAAAGAGGTCTCATCATCTATGAATCCCAAGAAGGAGTCGTTGTCGATGTCCGCCTTGATGAACTCAATGTCACCTTCACACACAATATCCTCCCGGTCTATGAGCCTGACATGCACCCCGAGCCCTGACAGGGAACTTGCCTTTCTCATGCCGACCTCCCCACCTCCGAAGACCAGGGCATGCCCCCTGATATACATTATCACAGGGTACCTTGACACGCCATCCCCTTGCTGGACCAATCCATCGTTCATCTCACCGCCGTCCCGTACATGAAAATAAGTCCCATGATAAACTGGAAGTAGGATATTATTGTCTTTGTTTCAATATAATATTATTTGAGGGAACGCTGCCGATGCCGCTTCAGAACGCAGCTTTCCAGCTTCTCTTCACCCAAGGGCCTGGCGTAATGCCTCTCAATGCCGTTTTCTATCATTTCAGCAAGCCCCTTGAAGGTCTTTGACAGGGGGTCGTCGGGATATGCCTCGATAAATGGGACCACCATCTCCTCCGCCCTCTGTATCCCCTTGTGTCTCGGGATCCGCGCGACTATCGGAAGGCCCACCTCAAGGGCGAACTCCTCGACCATCTCCTCATCGCCCTGCCCCCCTCTCGAGTTGAGGACTATCCCCCCTATGCGTGGGACATCTGTCTCATAGTTCGCGATGCCCCTGATGATATTGTTCGCGGCATACAGGGACATGAACTCGCCGGACGTGACTATGAATATGGTGTCTGCATACTCCTTTCTCAGGGGCACGGCGAATCCTCCGCAGACCACATCCCCCAACACGTCATAGATGATATAGTCTATATCGGGCGAGCTGCGGATGCCTTCCCTTCCAAGCAGTTCCAGCGTTGAGAGTATTCCTCTTCCGGCGCATCCGACGCCAGGTTCGGGCCCGCCCGCCTCGATGCACAATGCGCCCTTGTATCCCTCCAGGATGCAGTCCCTGACGTTCTCGAGCTTTTCCTTCCTTATCTGGTCAAGAACTGTAAACGGGTGGGTCCTGCCAAGAAGCAATCTTGTGGAGTCGTGCTTTGGGTCGCATCCTATCTGCACCACCTTCCTGCCCATGTCGGCCAGGCTTGCGGTCAGATTCGCTGAGATGGTGGACTTTCCGATCCCCCCTTTGCCATATACCGCTATCTGTCTTGTCATGTCATCGCCTATTTCCTGAGATATTCCTTGGCCGAGTCGCAGATGGCCATTGCCACCTTGCCCTGTGATGCCATATGAATGTGTGAGTATTGTGCGAGAACGTTCGATTCCATGATGCCGTCGTGCTTCCCGTCGATGCCTCTCCCCCTCTTGACATCAAAGGCGTATCTTATGTCATCCGATAAGCTTTCCACAGAGGAGTAGTGGAACTCGTGCCCTCTGATGACATCTCCCTGGCGGGCCACTATGTTGCTTCTTATTGCCTCGATCTCCGAGTAGGATATGGATTGGCTTGTCCTGTGCATCCTGCTGTCTATGTCCAGGACCCCCGCCATCTTCCACCTGCGTCCGTCCAGGTCTGTCAGTTCCCTGCCAAGATACATCATTCCGCCGCATTCCGCATAGACAGGCATCCCGTCATCGATAAGCGTCTTCATGTGCCTAATAAAATCCTTGTTGCCGCCCAACCGTTCGGAATGGCACTCGGGATAACCGCCCAGGAGCAGGAGCGCGGAGGTGTCGTCTGGCAATCGCCTGTCGGAGAGGGGCGATATGTACTCTATCCTTGCCCCAAGGGCCCTCAATGCTCTCAGATTCTCGTGATATATGAACGTGAAGGCCTTGTCGTGGGCGACCGATATCATGAATCCTTCCTTTTCGAAGGCGTTTTCCTCCACCTCAACGTCCAGGTCGGGCGCGTTGCACGCCAACTCGAACAGTGCATCCACATCCACCGCCCCCTCAACGGTGTCTGCTGCGGCATCTATCGCCTTTTCGCTGTCCTCGTTCTCCGCTACGGTGATCAGGCCCAGGTGCCTCATGGTCACAGAAAGCTCTCTGTCCCTCCTGATGGATCCGTATATCCTTTTCCCTGTCCTCTGCCATATGGCAGACGTTGCCTTGATATGATGCCTTGGCCCTTTGACCATGTTTATTATGAATCCCGATACATCGACGTCCCTGTCATATTCCATGAATCCCAGGGCCGATGCCGCAGCCCCCCTTGCGAGGCTTTGGATGTTCATCACCAATACCACCGGTGCCGAGAGGACCTTTGCGAGATGTGCCGTGCTTCCCTCGTCCCCCAAGGGGGACGCTCCGTCATAGAGGCTCCTTACCCCTTCTATGAGCACTATGTCGGAATCAAGGGCGGCCTCGCCCACCGACCTCATGATGTGCTCCGGCGCCATCATCCACGTGTCCAGATTCCCCGATGGTCTCCCTGAGGCGCGCGAGAGGTACTCGGCATCTATATAATCGGGCCCGGACTTGAAGCATTTGACCTTGAACCCCCTTCGCTGGAGCGCCCTGGCGAGACCCATCGTCACGAAGGTCTTCCCGGAGTTGCTCGAGGTCCCCGAGATCACAAGCCTTGGGCACCTCACCCCATCACCATTGACCTGATCGTGCTGCCGAAACGCGATTCCACGATGTCACTTGCGCCGAGGACGTTGTGATGGGCCATTCCCTCATCCAGCACGATGCCGTATCCCAGTTTCTTGAGGGCGAAGAGGGCACGGGAACCGGTTGCCACGGCCATAGTGTTCTCCTTTTCCCATAACGGGACGGCATGCGGCAGTCCGCAGACCACTATGGCACCCCATTCCGCACCTTCGGACAACACCATTTCCGCTGCGCGTCTTCCCGTCACGGAGTATTCGTCCGGTCCACCGGTGACATGGTCCAATGTGATGCCTACCCTTTCGAATGCATTGAGCATTATGGAGGAATAGTGCCTTATCTTCGGAAGCCCTACCGATCCAGAGGCGTTCGCGACATAGAAGAGGCGCGATGCCGAGCCGAGCGCATCATGGGCCTCCTTTACTGCACAAAGCACGTCTGCGTACAGGAGGGAGGTCTCCTTCTTTGCGTTGAGCACCAGTGCCAACGGGTCACCGGACTCGAGCCTTCCTATCAAAAACCTTGCGGCCGCCTTATGGTCATCGCCCGCAAAGGTGTCCAGATACGTCTCCCTGGCAGTGCCGTATGTCCTCTCGTTGACGTTTGCCGCCACCAACATGTCTTTTTGCCTCTTCGCCTCCTCCGGTGTGATGATGCCTTCGGCCGCGGCAGATTCCAACGCCCTTATCGCACCGTCGACATTGTCCGGATTGTACGGGTCGCAGTTGACCACTATCGTCTTGCACGACAGGCCGGCATGATGGACCGCCTTTTCTATGTCCTCGCCTATTATGGCTGCGCAGCAGGTGCCGACCACTCCCACCAATCTTGGGTTGAACCGCCTCTCGACCTCCCTCAGCGTGTTTATTAGTTTTGGTTCCCCCCCGAATATGACCGATTTCTGGTCCAGGGAGGAAGTCACCACCCTGACATTGTCCCGCTCAAGCAGCCTTGATGCCCTGAAGTTGCACCCCGCGGGGCCGTGGAGCACGATGACCTCCACGCCAAGGTCCCTAAGCGTGTACATGGCGGCTGCGATGGGGCTTGGTCTGGGATGCAGTATCCTTTCTGATTCCTCGTTCAGTTTGTACATGAGATGATCACCCCTTCCTCCTCGGTGATCGAATCAGTGGCCTCGTCCTTTGTTGAGAACATCGGGGCGTTGCAACCTCTTTTGGCCATTTCGGAGCCAAGCTCCCCGTACAGCGCCACATTCCTCCCATCTAAAATATGGCATTTGAGCATCGATGAAAGACCATCGAAGTCCACCTTTCCGCATGTTGTCTTGGAGAGCCCCCCTATCAGCAGGGACAGCCGTCTCCTTGTGAGCTCTGCATAGTCCTTGGCCTCGACGATGGCATTGTCGATCGTCTCCTTCGATGTGGCGGTCGATGAGATGATAGTGCATCCGCATCTGTTCGATGCGACAAGTCTGTTGTCTGGCGGCACGCTCTTCTCCAACCCTTCTACAATCGATAGTTCATCCATATTCATTGACAGTGCTATTGATGCTGCCGCAAGGAAGTTAGAGACGGCGCTCCTCCCAAAATAGGACCTGTTGGGTGAGAACTCCATCGTCGTGTCGATTTGATTGCCCTTGACCGTACTTAGATTGCTCACGTCGATAGTCAATCTTCCGGTATCCGGATTGAGCGCCTTTTTGTCCGCCACGACATTTCCATCCCCCTCGACAGAGAACATATTCGTCTTGGACGGCGCCATCATCTCCATCCTTCTTGTCGGGTCGTCATCGCCGTTGAGGCAGAGGACGGATGTCGGACGGATGTACTGTGCCATCTGGGCCTTTGAGAAGAACGAGCTCCTGTTCACGCCCACCCTTAGGTGCAGCGGAACGCCCAGCACCGCGCATACCGATCCTATTCCAAGTCCGCCGAGAGATATCTCAAAGACATAGTTCTTTGGATTGTACCCAGATTCCCTTGTTATCCTGACAGCCTTCAAGGCGTAGGCGGGGGTGATGCTGCCGTTTCCATCCAAAATGCGGACATTGTCCCCCTCGACCACCTTCACGCCCTTGCTGGACATGACCATGCTTTCCTCCCCGTCACGGACCAGGATGGATTCAAGATGCGTGACCGTCGTGGTCTTTCCGTAGGCGCCTGTGATCTCCACTATCCTGCATTTTCCCAACATATCGGATAGGATGAGCCCGGTGGCCCTTGCATGGGTAAGGAGCGGTATCCCCTCCTCCCCGCAAAACTGGGTTATGTCCTCTCTGTTCGGGGAGTACTGCATGGTGACGAGGTGCGGGTCTGCGGTCACCAGTGCGTCGTTGAAGGTCTTGAACACAGGTATCGAACTGGCTGAAAGGCATGCCAGTTCCTCTTTTTTGAGGGTACCATGGACATCGACGGCTGTAACATTGGCTCCGTATCTTGAGTACGAATCGCATAGCTCCATTCCGCCATGGGTCATGTCGACAACGACAACGTTTTTGCCCCTTATCCTTTCGATGTACATCTTTTCACTGTTTCACAAGCCCTGTCGTTGATGATGTCCACAAGCCTGTCGTCCGCACCGAAAGGATCGGAGTAGTAGAATCTCCTTATCTTGCCGTTTATCTCCATATCCTTTACCTTTTCTCCATTCTCTAGTCCCAGGATCGCTGGCACGTCCTCCTTGATGTGGACTCCGGGCGCGACAAACACCGGCGCCATCACGATGGACGTCACCCTCGGGTCCTGGCAGACGTTCTCTATGGCGTCCTTTATGGAGGGCGTGTTCATGTTCATGAAGGAATATGACACAGCATCCCATTTGGAACCTTTCTTTAACTTGTCTGCAAGCGCAGATACTACTTCCTTGTTATGTGGCATGGAGCTTCCATGGCCCACCAGAATTATTGCTCTCATCTCCATATCAATTCCACCTTATGCGGCATGTGGGTATTATGGCACCAATTTGGGTCGTATTGATGCCATTCTGACATTCGGGTCCAGCTTGATATTTTTGGAGGGAAAATGAAGTTCCAATGAGTCGGACACTTTGTTCTATGTCACTTTATACCCTTTTATATGCCATTTGTGTTATTTTACTATATTTTGTGTTACTATTTTCCCTGTTTTTTCTTTTTATAAAAGCTTTATGTAACATATTATTTTAGAAGGTAACACATATACTGAATCAGAATAATAAAAATCAGAAAACGAAGAACAGGGGAATCATATCTGGAATAACATCCGTGCCACGGCGGCAGTTGTGGGATGTCCCATGATGAGATTCTGCCCTTCAGACACGTTACATGAAAATAAATGGAAAAGAGTTCTTCAGGACTGCGGCCTGAAGAATCGGATGCAAGATGGAAGAAGATTACTTCTTCTTCATGTACTCGTTCAGCACTTCCTTTCTCATCGAGGCGTATTCCTCCTCGTTGATGAGCTGTTTGTCCAGCAGGTCCTTGAGCTCAACCAGCTTCTCCTCGAGGCTCTTCTCCCTGGGCGCCGCCTGCTGCACCGTACCGGCAACGCCCGCGACGGGTGCCGCCCCTTGTTGAGGTGCTCCGTAATAGGGCTGATTGCCGAAGATCTGCGGCACTGCCACGATGCCCGCGCCCACGCCCGCGCCCGATGACTGTCCGAGCCCTCTCATGCTCTCAACGACCTTGATCATGTCAAGGGCCTTGTCCATCTCCCCAGCCTGCATGGCAGCCATGAGCGGCACGCCGTATGTCGGGTCCTCCTCCTCGAGCTTCTCGAGGTATGGGAACGTGAAACTGCCGAACTTGGTCTCAAGAAGCCTCATCCCCCTGTTCTGGAACTGCTTTCCTATGCCCGCCCTCAGGGCCGTGGTGACATCGAAGAGCTTTGACTGCACGGTCACCAGGTCAAGCTTGGACAGCTCCTCTATGGCGGCCTGAACGAAGAAGTTCCTGACAAAGTTGTTGATGAATGTGGTATCGAGTTCTGCTACGCCCCCCACCACCTGGGTGAGGAAGAGCGTAGGGTCGTCTATCCTGTACCAGTAGTCCCCGTAGGTCTGAGCCTCGGTCATCCAGGCAAGCTTCGTCCTGCTTATCGGCAATCTGAAGTTCAGGCCGAACTTGCCCTGCTGCTGCTTGGTCGAGATGAACACGATGTCCACCTTGAAGGGCGATTCGCCATAACCGGCCAGCATCCTGAAGGCCTTGGTCAGCAGCGGCACGTTCATTGTGGTGACAACATGCCTTCCGGGAACGAAGATGTCGTATATCTTTCCATCCCTCATGAAGACACATGTCTCGTATTCCCTCACAACCAGTTGCGAGCCCCATCTCACATCCTTGTGAGGATATACCCATACGAGATCGTCGGAATCGGGGCTCTCCCATTCTATAACATTGGTCTTATCCTGTGCCATTTGATCACTCCGGCAGCTCTAACATGTAATTGCTCCTGTTGGAGAACGTAGACTCAAGCTCGCCGATGAGCACATACAGTTCTCTGGAAAGTTCCTCCTCGCTTTCATTGTTGAGAACCTGGGTCTTGAGGTCGTTCGTCTTCTCCAAGATGGCCTTGGTTATATCAAGTAACTCTGCGTCGAACTCGACAAGCCTCTCCAACGCCTTATCGCCTACCTTGATAGGGTCGAACATGGGACTGTATCCGCTCTCTGCATGAGATATCTTCTGTTCCAGCGCGTCAAGCTTGAGATTTATCTTGTCGACTGTCACGATGTTCTTGTCGCCCGTTGCCATGAGATCGAACACCTCAGAGATGTTGTTGTAGCTTTCCCTTAAAACTTTAGCAACATTCTGCCTGACCAATATGTCTGTGTTCCTGACCTTCTCCTGGTCTGCGTATCCCCTGTATCCGGGAATATAGTTGGACACCTTTTCGAAAAGTGATTTTTCGTCCATGGCGCGGTCGACATAGTCATAATTCTTATTGTCCTCGACCATAAAGATAATACTGCCGTGACGTATAAATATATTGCCTTTTTCCATTTTACACGTCAAGGCTGTGGTTCAGGCGTCAAGTATTTATTATAAAATATAAAACTCTTCCCGAGCAATATAAATGTGTAAAAATATCGCTTAAAGGCCAAATATGGGGAAAGTATTCGTGATTTCCCCGGTACCTTTTTCCCCGTATTTGGCTAATTCTCCTCTTTCTTTATCGCGATTACCTCTACCTCGAAGTTGAGGTCCTTGCCCGCTAGGGGAAGATTTGGGTCCAACTTGATCTTGTCATCAGTAACTTCGATGATAACGAACTCTATCGCATCGTCCTCGTTCTCGCCGATCAACAGAACCTCCCCGACCTCGATCTTCAGATCTGGGGGAAGATTTGATCTCAATATCTCCTGCACAAGGTCATCATGGTACTCGCCATAGGCATCCTTTGCCTCCAATCTGAACTTCTTCTTCTCAAAGGTCTTCATCCCCTTGATCTCATCTTCAAAGGCAGGGATTATGTTTCCCGCACCTACCTTGAAAACAAGCGGTTCTTCATTCAAGGTGGTATCGAACACATGCCCATTGTCCAGGGTACCAGTATAGTGTACCATCACAGTGTCTCCGTTTTCAACTACTTCCATTTTAACACTCCAATCATACCTAAAATACGATTCATTTATCAGTCTTTTGCTTTCTTTCATTATAATCTAATCATATTTTAAAAAAATTAAGGCGCAAAAGGACATGGCCGAAAAGGAAAAACTATATGTATTATAATCGGATATTCCGACTCAATTAAACCCTTTCGCGTGTTGAATCATGGAAGATGCAAGCAAATCAGTCAAATATCATGCCTTCTCTCCCGATAGTGCCCTCAAGGCACTTGACACATCCATCAACGGGCTTGGCCCGGAGGAAGCCTCTAAAAGATTACTGTCCTATGGGCCCAATATCCTGGAGCAGAAGGGCGGCGTTTCGAGGTTGTCCCTCTTCATCTCGCAGTTCAAGGACTTCTTGATCCTCATACTGGTCATTGCGGCCGCGATCTCCTTTGCTGTCGGTGACATCTCAGACTCGGTATTGATCGTTGTGATCATCATAGGGAACGCCCTTCTCGGTTTCGTCCAGGAGTACAAGGCCGAGAGGTCGATAGAGTCCCTCAAGGACTTCCTTTCGCCAAAGACCATAGTGTTGCGCGATGGAGAGAAGGCGGAGATAGATGCGAAGGATCTGGTCCCGGGAGACATCGTGGTGCTGGAGTCCGGAGACCGTGTCCCCGCCGATTCAAGGATATTGAACTGTGAGGACCTCATGGCGGACGAGTCCATGCTCACGGGGGAATCGATGCCTGTCGAGAAGACAGTGGAATCCGTGCCCGGGGACAGCATGCTCGCCGACAGAAGGGACGTGGTGTTCATGGGGACCAACATCGTGAGGGGTTGGGCGAACGTCTTGGTGGTCGACACCGGCATGTCCACACAGATGGGTTCCATAGCAAGGCTCATTGACAGGAGGGAGGAGACCTACTTCCAAAAGAAGTTGGACAATCTTGCCAAGTTCCTCGGCAAGAGCGTGATCATCATAGCGATCATCGTATTCGCGCTTGGGGTCCTTGACGATGAACCGCTCGTTGATATGGTACTGATATCCCTCAGCCTTGCGGTGGCCGCGATACCTGAGGGACTGCCCGCCGTGGTCACGATAACATTGTCCCTGGGTGTCAGGAAGATGGCCCAGCTGAATGCGATAGTGAAAAGGCTCCCCGCCGCGGAGACCCTGGGCTCCTGCGATGTCATCTGCTCCGACAAGACCGGCACGATAACGATGAACAGGATGACTGTGAGGAAGATATACCACATAGGGGGTGGGGCATCCATCGAGGATGTTGATGGCAGGCATCCGAACGTACGTTCAATACTCGAGGTGGGCGCCCAATGCAATACGGCCTCGTTGGAGAAGTCGATAGGGGACCCCACCGAGATAGCGTTGCTGGAGTCGGCAAGGACCAAGGGGATCGAAGGGGGGTGCATGCACCTCAAGGTCCTTCCGTTCGACTCCGAGAGGAAGAGGATGTCCGTGTTCTGCGCCAGGGAACAGGGCATAAGGATGTTCACAAAGGGAGCGACCGAAGAGACCCTCTCCGCATGTGACAGGATATTGGACAACGGGGAGGTCAGGGAACTGACGGACGATGACAGGTCAGCGATCCTCTCAAAGAACGACGAGTACTCGTCCAATGCACTCAGGGTACTGGGTTTCGCATACAGGGACGTCCCCGATACGAACGCCGAGGAGCGCGACATGATATTCGTCGGGATGCAGGCCATGATAGACCCGCCCAGGGAAGGCGTCAGGGAATCCATCGAACAGTGCCGCAAGGCGGGCATCAAGGTGATAATGATAACCGGCGACCATGCCATGACCGCGAAGGCCATAGCATCTGAAGTTGGGATATATCGCGAGGGCGACATCGTGCTCACAGGAAGGGAGCTTGAGGCCATGGCTCTGGGGGAGCTTGAGGCCATGGTCGAGAAGGTCTCTGTCTATGCCAGGGTGAATCCAGAGCACAAGCTCAAGATAGTGGAGGCCCTTCGCGCCAGGGGCCATGTCATATCCATGACAGGGGACGGCGTCAATGACGCGCCCGCGCTGAAGACCGCAGACATCGGCGTGGCAATGAACAGCGGCACGGACGTGTCGAAGGAGTCCTCTGATATGATACTGCTTGATGACAACTTCACGACCATCGTCACTGCGGTAGAGGAGGGCAGGCATATCTTCGACAACATCAGTAAGTTTGTGAGGTATCTCTTGGCCACGAACTTCGGCGAGGTCTTCACAATATTCCTTGCCAGCATCGTAGGTTTTCCCCTCCCTCTTGTGGCGGTCCAGATATTATGGATAAATCTCCTGACGGACGGCCTGCCCGCCCTTTCATTGGCGTTCGAATCGAAGGAAAGGAGCATAATGAGCATGCCTCCTCACAAAAGGAAGGCAAACATAGTCGACAGGCCGATGATAGCGAACATCCTCTATATAGGCACCCTCATGGCCGTTGGCACGCTTTATCTTTATTCTGTCGCGGAGGCCGACAAGGCAATGACGTATGCGTTCACCACCCTGGTGATGTTCCAGCTGTTCAATGTCTTCAACTGCAGGTCCTTCAAGGATTCTGTAATATCCGGGGGCAGGAATCTCATCTTGTTCGGTGCGGTGTTGTTTTCCTTTGCAGCCCAGCTCTGCGTCATCTATATATCCCCCCTGTCGAAGGTGTTCTACACCGTCGCCCTTGACCTTGGGGACTGGGCCATGATACTGGCTGCCGCATCATCCGTCATCATAGTGGAAGAGATAAGGAAGGCGGTCCAGAGGTCCTTTAGATAGATTTATAACATGGCCCGACAATTTTTGAGTATGAGGCCCCTCAGTTTTTTTGGTTTGCTGCTGATGCTATTGATAGTGTCCTCCAGCGGATGCGTTGTTTCGATACGCACGCCGGTGGGGGAGGGCCCCGAGGTCATAGAGCTTATGATCGGGGAGACCGTCACCATAGGCGGTCATGAGGTCACATGCCGGGACATAAGCATCTTTGACACAAGTGCCATTCTGTGCATAGATGGTGAAATAGTCATGGTCAAGGACCTGGGGATGATAGACCTTCCCAATAGTATCGACAACATAGGGATGGAGTTGGTCACGATAACCAATGACGATGGCACGCATTCGATAGAGATTGCCTACTGGAACGTCTGATAAAACGACTTGCCATGGCAGCTGCCATGCATGGCCGCGAGCGGGTCGTGCCCCGTGACCCCATTCTCCCGCCCAGTGTTTCTTTCCTTACACAGAATTCATTGGTATAATTAATAAAACATGCATGCAAGTATGTTCTATGTTAATGCCGAATTATCAGGATGGCAGCATAGTCAACATCATGTCGACAATGGAGGAGGCATATGGCCTGGAACACGCTTATGGCACGTTAAAGGGCCTTGATCCTGGAGAGATCGGGGAATTCAGGAACGTGGTCTTCATTCTCATCGATGGTCTTGGATATCAATACCTTGGGACGCATCAGAGGGACAGTTTCATCCATGATAAGGTCCTGACGAGGATCACTTCGGTCTTCCCAACGACCACATCCGCCTCCATCACGTCATTGGCCACAGGAGTCGCGCCCCAGCAACATGCGGTTACTGGCTGGTTCATGCACCTCAAGGAGGTTGGCGTTGTTTCACAGATATTACCGTTCAACCCACGGATCGGGGGGATGATGTTCAGCGACATAGGCCTCACCCCTTCCATGTTCATAGACCGTGGCCTGATATTCGATAGGCTGCCAGTGGATTGCACGTGCATCATAAAGGACGACATCATAGCCTCCGCCTTCTCTAGCTTTATGGCCGGCATGTCGGAGAGGGTGGCATATGTAGGTCTAGAAGGATTTTTCAAAAGGATAAGGGAGGCTTGTGCCGGCGAGCATCCCAAGAGATTCATATATGCGTATTGGTCCCATTTTGACACGCTCTGTCACCTCTATGGTGTCGACAATGAAGCGACCCATGCGCACTTCAGGGAGATAGATGATGGCCTCAGGTCACTCTACGAAGACCTTTCGGGCAGCGACACGTGCATAATTGTCACTGCCGACCATGGGCAGCTTGACGTGACGGATGAGACGACGGTCCAGCTGTCGGACCATCCCAGTATACTTAATTGCATGACGCTGCCCATATGCGGGGAGGCCAGGGCGGCATTCTGTTACGTCAGACCCCGTCTTGCCAATAGCTTTGAGAGATATGTTGAAGATGAGCTCGGTGAGTACTGTGCGCTTCTCAAGGGCCATGAGATGATCGAAGAAGGCTTCTTTGGGTCTGGAGAACCTAATCCAAGGCTTTTTGACAGGGTCGGCGACTATGTTCTCATGATGAAGGATAACTACGTGATCAGGGATAGGCTTCTTGGTGAAAGGGAACATGTGCTCAAGGGGTATCATGGGGGTCTCGACAGCGAAGAGCTCTATGTCCCATTGCTCTACCTGACCTAAAAGAAGTGGACGAGCCCATCATAGGCAAAATATATGCCAAAGACCACAAGTATCGCGACCGATACAAGGGTGAGGGCCCTCTCCGCTTTCCTGCCGAGCGTTCTGGACGATTTATTTGACATCAGCGAGACGAATTCGAGCCACACCATGTCACACATCTCATGTATGATGATGAACATCACGAGACCGATGATCCCGAAGGCGATCGATTGCAGGATAAGATGGAAACCGATTGTCAGCCACCAGATGATGAAGTAGGGATTGAGGGAGCTCATCAGCAGTCCTGAGATTATTCCCTTCGTAGGCCTTGTACGCTCCTCTGATGAGTATTCGGAGTAGGCGAAGTAGAGCAGCACGATGCCCCCGACAAGTCCGATGGCCGCCTTGATGTCGTTGGTGATCACAACATTTCCGAACAGGAACAGGGCGAGTATTATTGGGATTTCAACGCTTGCGTGTCCCAGGGATATGAAGAATCCGGCAAACTTGTTGTTCTTTCCCTCGGCCATGGTCACTGCAAGCAGTGGTCCTGGCGCCAGGACCCCGCTTAGTGATATCAAGAATACGCTGGCCATAAATGCCAAGAACTCCATGGACACCTCAAGATGCTTTCTTCTTATATTTTTTTCTATGGGTGCCGATTCAACGGCCCGGATTCATTGCATCAAAACAGAAAAATATATAAGTGTCTTAATTTATTCGGAATACCGAATACGCCTTTTATTTATAAAGACCTAATCTCAGGGACCATACATGAACGAATCAATGCCGCTTAGCATGACCAAAGAGGGAAAAAAGTGCGAGATCCTAGAGGTCAACGCCGGCAGGGGCCTTTCCAGGAGGCTGGCAGAGCTCGGATTCGTCAAAGGATCAACGGTCACGGTCACACGCTCTGAAGCAGGGGCCATGATCGTGTTCATCAACGGGCAGAGATTCGCGCTGAGCCGTGGCATAGCAATGAAGATATCTGTGAGATGTCAGTAGTTTTGGTATTCTGGAATTATTTCGTCCGACCGAAAACTATATATATCATTCGGTATACCGAATATAATAAGGTAAACAGAACAAGGAGCTAGGCAAGATGCGTTGCACCAAGATGATTCACGATATCCCATTGAGCAATATTCCAGAAGGCGAGATATGTGAGGTGGACCATATATCTGCCGGCAGGGGATTGGCCAGGAGACTGGCGGAGCTCGGATTCCTGGCGGGGACAAGACTTACCGTCAACAGGTCTGAGGGCGGCAGCATGATAGTATGCGTCAACGGACAGAGATTCGCGCTGAGCCGTGGCATAGCGAGCAAGATAAGCATCAAATGATTCTAGGTTGGAACTTATGGAGAATGACAACATCACGATAGCCTTGGCTGGTAATCCGAACGTTGGCAAGACCACGCTTTTCAACTCCCTCACGGGGACCAGGCAGCATGTTGGTAACTGGCCTGGTGTGACCGTGGAGAAGAAGGTCGGCACTGCGAGACACAAGGGCAGGGACATCACGATAGTGGACCTTCCGGGGACATACAGCCTCAGTGCTTACTCGCTGGACGAGCTTGTCACGCGAGACTATATAATCAAGGGCCGTCCTGACGCCGTGATACACATCCTGGATGCATCCAATCTGGAAAGGAATCTTTATCTCACCATACAGTTGCTTGAACTGGACGTCAACGTCGTTCTTGCCCTCAACATGTACGACATCGTCAAGAACAGGGGCGACACCATCGATGTGGAAATGCTTTCGAAGAATCTTGGCGTTCCCGTTGTCGAAACGGTCGCAAGCACCGGCGAGGGCATCGAGGAACTGATAGACGCGGCATTGCGCCTTCCCAAGGAAGGCATCGAGAGGTACAGGCCGTTCTACGGGGAAGACCTTGAGGAAAGGATATCGAAGGTCATGGACGTGCTTGGTGGGGACGACAAGGTAACGCCCCGCTTCCCTAGGCGCTGGCTTGCCATAAAGGTGCTCGAGGAGGACAAGGAGGTCCTCAAGCTTCTGGAGGGAAGCGAGGTCGAACCGAAGCTGAAGCGTTACATGGACGGCGTTGGACAGAACACGGAACTGGAGCTTGTGAACAGGAGGTACGAGAACGTCCGATGCGTCATGTCTGGATCATGCAAGCTTTCCGACGGGGGCATGGACCCCTCAGACATGCTTGACAAGGTGGTCACCAACAAGTACCTTGGAATACCCATATTCCTCGCCATGATGTGGGCCGCCTTCGAGATGACGTTCAAGGTGGCCGAACCCTTCACGATAATGATAGACAAATTCTTCAGCTGGCTCATGGTGCTGATAACGGAGAACGTGGGCAATGGGACGATAGCGTCGCTTCTTGGGGACGGCATCATAGGCGGCGTAGGTTCCGTGCTCGTGTTCGTGCCAAACATATTCCTCCTTTTCCTGATAATATCGCTGCTCGAGGACAGCGGTTACCTCGCCAGGGCCGCCTTTGTCATGGACAAGGTCATGTCCAGGATAGGTCTTCACGGCAAGTCCTTCATACCGCTACTCATCGGCTTCGGTTGCAGTGTGCCGGCCATCATGGCATGCCGCTCCATCGAGGACAACAAGGACCGCATAATAACGATCCTCTCAACGCCTTTCATCACGTGTGGCGCACGCTTCCCGGTATATGTGCTGTTCGCCGGTGCCTTCTTTGCCGATTCGGAGGGCACTGTGGTCTTCTCCATGTACCTCTTGAGCATATTGATGGCCATAGTCTCCGTGATACTCCTGAGGAGGTTCATATTCAAGGGCGAGAAATCGCCTTTCATACTGGAGATCCCGCCATACAGGATGCCGACCATGAGGTCGGCATTGCTCCACATGTGGGACAGGGGCAAGATGTACCTCAAGAAGGCGGGGACGATAATATTCCTTGGCGCCATAATAATATGGGTCCTGGCGTCATTCCCGCCAGGTGTGGAATACGGCAGCGGCGACAGCTTTGTGGGGATGATAGGCAAGGTACTCGAACCCCTCATAAGTCCGTTGGGCTTTGACTGGAAGATAGCCGTGGCCCTGACACTGGGTTTCGTCGCAAAGGAGATAGTGGTTGGCTCCCTTGGAACGTTATATGGCACGGGCGAGAACGACGACCTGCTCAGGGACCAGTTGAGGAACGACCCCAGCATGACACCCCTGACCTCGTTGGGCGTCATGATATTCACGCTCATATACGTACCGTGCCTGGCCACGGTGGCGATAATCAGGAAGGAGACGAATTCCTGGAAGTGGACATTGTTCTCCATCCTTTACAGCATGTCTTTGGCATGGGTCATAACGTTTGTAGTATATCGCGTAGGTCTGCTTTTGGGTTATTAGGTGATGTCATGAATACTGAAATAAGGAGAAAGTCAATATACTCTGCCGGCGTTGGCGGCGTGTACCTATCATTCGGTCTTGTCCAGTTCGTCTTCTCACTGGGGGTCGGGACATCTTCACTGCGATACCTCAACATCGATGACAACATCTTCGGAGGATTCATAATGGCGCTCATAGGGGTGGTATTCATCTTCGCCCTTGAGAGGATGAGGAGGGACGATGTTGAGGGCACCGCGTTCCAGTTCTCGGGCATATTCCTGTCGTTGCTCTTTGCCGGGATCAATCTGTTGATACTTGGCGCCGATCTTTTAAGCGCGGCCCTTGAGGGCGGATCTTTGGAACTGCTCGGGAGCATCACCCCGATAATATACCTCGGCGTGCTCTCACTTGCCGGGCTGATGCTGTGGAAGGATGAGTTCTCGTTAAACAGGCTGAGCAGAGCGGGGGCATGATGAAATATTGAGAAAACTATAATAATAGAAGGTATAATAAAATAATTCGTTCATGCGAATAGTGTTTGGTGTTGCGAATGCCTACCATAAAAACAGAGGAGTATATAGAGGTCATATACGAAATTGTGGAAAAGAAGGGTTATGCTAGGGTGAAGGATGTCGCCCTGATGCTTGATGTCGGCCTTTCAACAGTCTCTGAAATGTTCCAGAAGCTCAGTAATGAGGACTATATCAATTATGAGAAGTACAGCGGCGTCACCCTCACCGAAAAAGGCGAGAAGCTGGCAAAGCTTCTGGAGAGGAGGCATGGCACCATAAAGAGCTTCCTTAAGCTGTTGGGCCTTCCCGAGGACCTTGCGGACAAGGAGGCGTGCACACTGGAACACGTCATGGAGAAAGAGACCATAGAACGCCTCACATGTTTTGTGGATTTCATCGATTCCATCGAGAATCCCCCCTGGCTGGAGAGATTCAAGGTATACTGCGCCACAGGCGAACTGATAGAATGCCCAAACAAGGACTGTTCAAGGTGTGATTGATCCTTTTTATATCAGTCCTTGGCCCTGATGATTATCTTCTTTGGATTGGTGATCCCGAGCAGGGGTGTGTGGTCGACCATCTTCCCGATCACATTGACCGCCGATGCGGGCCTGGGCCTCTCGTCGACAGATATCGGGGTGCGCCCGAAGAAGATGCACAGCACATCGCCCGGCGGCCAGAAACCGATGTCGCCGGCCTCGAGATCCTCTGTCGGATTCTCGTCCCCTATGTGGAAGGGGACCTTGAAGTAGAACTCCCCTCCCCAGCTCACAGGACTCCCTTTTATTGGAAGGGATTCAAGTAGCATCTTGGCAGTATCCGGGCTCTTGTCGTCATAGATGTACCCCTCGAATGTCTGACCGTCTATCTCTATCTCTATATCGTTTCTCATGCAATACCGCCTATCCACTCGTGTATGTCGTTTATCAATCCCTCATCAACATGCCCTTCGATGTAATATTCCGTCCCGATAGACCTATCCTCCCCGTACATCATAAGATGGTTTAGGCCGGGATATGAGATGAACGTGGCGTTCTCCTTGCCACTGAGGCCATACTCCCACAGTTGGAAGTCCTCCATCGTCACCTGATAGTCCCTCTCTCCCTGAACCACCAATATGGGTGTATCAAGCCCCCTTGCGACTTCCACCTGATCATAGGTCGAGAGGTCCTCCCAATAGGCCCTCGCGGCGCCCAGCACTATCTCTCCTTCGCCGATGTCAAGCTCAGATATCCTCAATGCCATCTCCGTCACTTGTTCTATGGTCGCCATCTCCCCATCATCTATCACGCCATCGTAGTTGCTGATATACCATATCTGCTCGACAATTAGCTCCTCAAGCGCCCTGGCATTTCCGGACATGACCACTATGCCCGCCAACTCGTCGGTCATGGAGGCTATCCGCGGTGCCATCATGCCCCCAAGACTGTGCCCTATGACGTATATGCTCTCCGGATCAACACCTTCCACTGCCTTGAGGGTCTCTATTGCGGCAAGGGCGTCGTATACCGTCTCCTCCATGACAGTGAATCCCAATATCTCGTTGATCCCTATGGAGTAAGCATACGTCCTCTTGTCATACCTCAACACTGCAACGCCCTGGCTTGCGAGGCCGGTCGCGATGTCCTTGAACGGCTTGTTGGGCCCAATGGTCTCGTCCATGTCATTTGCCCCAGACCCATGCACAAGGACGACCCCCGGGAACGGACCGTCCCCCAAAGGCATGGTTAATATGCCCGACAGCACGTAATCTCCGGATACCACCTCCACCTCCACTTCCGTGTAGGCGCTTTGATCTGCATATGGCGGAAGCTCGTAACCTGAGGCTTCTGAGATCCAGAATCCGGATATCATGCAATCGCTGTCGTACACTATCCTCAGGACCCCGCTCTCGCCCTTTGAAAAGGCATAGGTCATGTCCACGATGGTGTATTCGCCGTCATTCTCTATGGAGATGTCTTCAATATCCCCTGGCTCTCCGTAGGTCTCAACGACCTCTGACCACAATGACTCTAGCTCCTCCAGTGATATCTCCCCCTTCATGTCCTCATCGAACGAATTGAAGAACTTCTCGTATTGTCCGGATGAGAGATATCCGGCATGTTCCTTTGCCATATCCTCAAGGTCAACTTGTCTCTCGCCACCTATGCAGCCCGATATCAGCGAGAGCAATACTATCAGGAATACCATCGGTCTTGAAAACTTCTGTTCCATGGTCTATTCTCCCTCATGATTCAACATCTTTTCATTATTCGTTATTTTATAAAATTAATAAGGAGTAACCTTTTTATATTTCTCCATGTTCGGAGTCTTAAGCAACATCTTGATTATTTTCTGTGATAGGTATGGCATATTTGAAGCTAATATCCTATGAGGATGCACTGAAGACCCTTCTTGAAGAAACTGAAACCGTCGAAGGGAGCGAAGGGGCAATGTTGGACAATGCCCTGGGTAGGGTGGCCATTGCTGACATCGCATCGCCCATCGATGTCCCCTCTTACCGAAAGTCTCAGATGGACGGATACGCGATCGTCTCCTCCGATTCATTCAAGGCAAGTGAGGACTCTCCTGTTCAGTTGGAGGTCATCGAGGAGATCGATGCGGGCGACATACCTTCCAAGATTGTCAGTTCGGGAATGTGCTCTTATGTTGCCACCGGCGCGGCGGTTCCAGAGGGTGCGGATTCTGTGGTGATGATAGAGGACGTGATCCGTGATGGCGAGAAGATACTGTTTTCAAGGTCCACGGCCCCCGGCGAGAACGTGATGCAAACGGGATTCGATGTCCAGAGGGGGGCCATGATAATGAGGAAGGGGGAGCGGGTAACATCGAGAAAGGCCGCTGCGCTCTCTGGCATGGGCATCACAGAGCTGGAGGTACGTAGGATGCCACGGATAGCAGTGATATCGACAGGCAGCGAGATAGTGCTTCCTGGAGAGCGCTACGGGCCTGTGAACACATACGATGTGAACGGCCGATATCTTACGAGCGAATGCAGAAGGCTCGGGTGCGATGTGGACTTTCTGGGCATAGCTGCGGATAACAGGAAGGCCCTCATTGAGAAGCTGGACCTGGCCAAGCTATACGATCTGGTTCTCGTTTCCGCTGGCGTCTCCAAGGGCGTGAAGGACCTTATGGAGAAGACGGTCTCGGAGTTTGGTGAAATAATCCTCCATGGCATAAACATCAAACCTGGAAAACCGACCCTTGCATCAAGATGCGGCGGGACGCTCATGATAGGCCTTCCGGGACATCCAACCTCATGTGTCATGATATTCAAGATGTTGGTGGAACCCTTGGTCCACAAGATGTGCGGCTCTGAACACCATTTTAAGAAAAGAAAGATGAAGTTGTTGAAGCGCGTGGTCGCCACGAAGGGCAGAATGCAATTTCTTCCCATCAGGGTCAGCGATGATGGCGTTGTCCCCGTTTTCAGGGGCAGTGGGGCCATAACGAGCTTTCTCAACGCCGACGGCATAGCGATAATAGATGAGAACACGGAGTATCTAGACCCTGGAGAACTGTTGGAAGTTGTCTTGCTGGATGATTGACATGAACGCCCCTAACGGAATCCCCATAAGGAACATAAGAATATCGTTGACGAAGAGGTGCAATCTAAAGTGCTTCTATTGCCACAGGGAAGGGGAGCTCATCCCGAAGGGCGTGCCCAGGGAGATCACAGTTGAAGAGATAGAGAACCTTTTGGAGGTGTCAAGGGAACTTGGGATCGACAAGGTGAGGTTCACCGGGGGAGAACCCTTGGTCAGGAAGGACATAATTGAGGTGGTGGAAGCCGCCTCAAGGCACATGGATGACGTCTCCCTCTCGACCAACGGCACGCTACTGGCACCCATAGCCAAGGACCTCAAGGATGCGGGCCTTGACAGGATAAACGTTACCCTAAATTCACTAAAACCTGATATATTCAGTTCGATGGTGGGGGCAGACGCCCTCTCCGATGCCGTTGACGGGGTGGAGAAGGCGTATGAGGCAGGCATAAATCCTATCAAAATAAACATGGTCGTGGTAAAGAGGAACTGCGGCGAGATACCGGACATGATATCCTATCTGAGGCCAGGGATGATACTCCAGCTCATCGAACTGATAGCTTCAAAGGACGGGGAGGCCGATTCGTTCTATCTGGAGAATCATGTTGATTTTGGCCCGATCGAAAAATACTTGGAAGAACATGCCGAAAGGATCGAGGTCAGACAGAAGCACAAGAGGAAGAGATACTGCCTCCCACAGGTCGTCGAGATCGTCAGGTCCATGCACAACTCAACGTTCTGCCAGCATTGCAACAGCATAAGGGTCACGAGCGAAGGAAAGGTCAAGAAATGCCTGTTTAACAATGATCTTAAGATAATAGACGATTTCAGTGACAAGGATTCGATAAGGCGCGTGATGGAGTCAACCATAATGGAAAAGAGGCCGTATTGGTGATCTCATGAAGGTCTTAGTGCGATACTTTGCCAGGATGAAAGAACTTTTTTTGAACGATTCTGAGATATTCGCCATTCAGGAGGGTGCCGACCTACGTTCACTTTTATTAATGATAGAACAGAAGTATTCATTGGCATTGGATGATTATCCACTATTCTTTTCAGTGAATCATGAGTATAGTGGATTGGACAGGCGATTGAAGGAGGGAGACGAGATAGCGATCCTCTATCCTCCCAGCGGTGGTTGAATGATCAAGGTCCAGAGGGAAGACTTCGATATCGAAGCGAACATCGATTCGATCAGTGACAGTTCCTGCGGGGCAGTGGTGTCGTTCATCGGGACCGTAAAATCCCCCGTGAAGGGAGGGAACGTAACTGCGTTGGAACTTGAGGCCTATGGCGAGATGGCGGTCAGGGAACTGGAGAAGATAGAGGTTGAGGCGAGGCAGCGGTTCGCGATAAGGGACCTGTTGGTCATCCATAGGATAGGCAGGCTCGAGGTGGGGGACAGGATAGTCCACATATGCGTCTCCTCCGAGGGAAGGGACGCCGCCTTCGACGCATCGAGATTTGTATTGGAAAAAATAAAGGAATGTGTTCCCCTGTTCAAAAAGGAACACACTGACAAGGGAGAATATTGGCATGGATAAAATGTTCACACACGTGTCCGGCAAGGGGGTCGGGATGGTCGACATATCAAACAAGGAAAGGACCAAGAGGGCGGCCGTGGCCGAAGGGTCCATACGCCTTGGTCCCAAGACCCTTTCGTTGATAGAGAGCGATGGTATCAGGAAGGGAAACGTATTAGCAACGGCACAGTTGGCAGGCATAATGTCCGCGAAGAGAACATCGGAGCTGATCCCCCTTTGCCACCAGATCCCTCTCGACAGCATAGACCTGGATCTCAAGATACAAAAAGATGGCATATTGGCGACCTGCAGGGTTGTTACCACATATGGCACGGGGGTGGAGATGGAGGCCCTGATGGGTGTGTCACAGGCACTTCTCACCATATGGGACATGGTAAAGGCCGTCGAAAAGGACGAGGACGGGCAGTACCCCTCAACGAGGATCGATGATATCCGCGTCATCAGTAAGGAGAAATGAAAATGTCGGTCCATGAGCATAAGAGCGGGGCACCTAAAAAGATAACGTTCTCCGTGATAACCGTGTCTGACAGATGTTCCCGGGGTGAGTCCGAGGACCTCTCAGGCAACTACATAGTCGAGGAACTGTCGAGGGCAAACACCCTTTTGGGAAGATATGTCGTCCCTGATGAGATGACCGATATCTCGTCCGCTGTGAAAAAGGCTGCGGGGGAATCGGACTGCGTCGTTCTCACGGGCGGCACAGGTGTCGCACGAAGGGATGTTACCATCGAGTCCGTTAGACCTCTGTTGGACAAGGAGATCGTGGGTTTTGGCGAGCTTTTCAGAAGACTGAGCCATGACGAGGTCGGAACGGCATCGATCATGAGCGGCGCGATGGGGGGCGTCATGGGTGGCAGCGTCGTGTTCTGTCTTCCGGGAAGCCTGCCGGCAGTGCGATTGGGAATGGGCATAATAATGTCCGAGGCCCACCATATCATAAAACACCTGAGGGATTAGATGAGGGAGTTCAAGAATCTTGTACCATATGCCGAGGCCCTTGAGATGACATACCCCTACGCTCCAACCCTGGTCAGGGAAGACCTCCCACTTGAAGCATCGTTGGACAGGGTGTTGGCGGAGGACCAGACCTCGCCCATAGATTCCCCCCCGTTCGACAGGGCGGCAATGGACGGTTACGCTGTCATCGCAGAGGACACCTTCGCTGTCAGGGAAGGCGCCTGTGCGAAGTTGGAGGTGATCGATGACATCACTGCAGGCGAGGTGTCTGAGATGGAGGTGACGTCCGGCAAGGCGGTCGGCATAATGACCGGCGCGAAGATGCCAAAGGGGGCCAATGCCGTCGTCATTCAGGAGCTCGTCAAGAGAGATGGGTCATCCCTCGAGGTATACACCAAGGTGCCGCCGCTCAAGAACGTTTCCCTAAGGGGGGAGGACGTAAAGGCAGGAGACCTCGTGTTTGAGATGGGGACCAGGCTTTCTCCGGAACAGTTGGCGGTCCTCCGTTCTTTGGGCGTGCGCTCCGTCGGCGTCATGAGGCGGCCAAAGGTCTCGGTAATCGTGACAGGCAACGAGTTCGCCAAAGAGGTGGCGGATGGGAAGATATTCGAATCCAATTCCCTGATGCTCTCGAAGCTTCTGGAATCGGCAAATTGCGACATAGGGCATGTGTCTGTCGTCAATGATGACAAGGATTCCATAATTTCCGCGCTGGCAAGGGCAGCCGATTCGGATTTCATCATGGTCACCGGAGGCAGTTCGTTCGGCAAAAAGGACATGTCAAGCATAATATTCGAAGACTTTGTATTCCACGGTGTGACGACAAAACCAGGACGTCCCCTCGGCTTCGTAATCTGGGAAGGAAAACCGGTCTATGTCATGTCCGGATATCCTGTTGCCGCATTCGTCCAGTTCTATATGTTTGTCATCCCTTTCCTTGAAAAGACGATGGGGACGCGATATTTAAGGAAGGTGAAGATGGTAATGTCCACAGACCTCCCCTCCCAGTTGGGAAGGACGGAGTTCGTCCGTTGCAGGATCAAGGAAGGAATGGTGGAGCCGATCAGGAAGTCTGGCTCCAGCATGCTATCCTCTGTCGCAAACGCCGATGGATTCGTCCTTGTCGATGAGCTGACAGAAGGTCTTAACAAAGGTGATGTGATTGAGTTCAACTGTTTCGTCTGAACGATACGAAATGACGCCGATCGGCATCATACACACGGACTTCAAGAGCAAGAAGGGAATGCCAATACAGGCCAAGACAAGCCCAGATGGAAAGGGCAGGATAGAGCTGCTGGACCGATACGTCGACGGCATCTCCGACCTTGAGGGCTTCTCACATATCATACTTCTGTACGTCTTTCACCTTTCTGAGGGATATAGGCTCAAGGTCAAGCCTTTCCTGGACGATGAGAAGAGGGGCCTTTTCGCCACAAGGGCCCCAAACAGGCCGAACAACATAGGACTCTCCGTTGTCAAGCTTGAAGGGATAAGGGGCAATATAATCAGCATCAGCGGGACAGACATGCTTGACGGCACCCCTCTCCTGGACATAAAACCGTATGTTCCACAAATGGACAACAGGGAAAATGCGAGGATAGGATGGCTGGAGCACAAGATCCACATGATGGAGAACACTTGCAACGATGGAAGATTCGGAGGTTGAATGATGAAGAGGTCAGAAGCCCTTCATAGAACATATGACATGTTGCTGGACATGTGCGACGAGAGAACGTTGTCATCAAGATTGAAGAAGATAATCGTCAGGCCCGAGTGGAACGTGCTGGTCGCCGAGGACGGCCTTTGCGGAATGGTGATAAACTTCTATGGCAAGTACTCTATCGAACCGGACAAGTCCCCCCAGGTGGACGAGTTCCGATCGGCGATAGGTCTTGGCCTGACCGATGTGGTGGACCGTTACATCGATGCAACCGACCCCAATCTCCGGTCATTGGCCGTATGTTCCCTCTCGTGCCTATCGCAGCCGTTCCTCAACGACGATTCTTCAAGGGAGCGGGGCCTGGGGGCCGTGGAGGACATAGTATCCCTCGTGAGGCCTGATGACAGGGTGGCGGTCGTTGGTTACGGGCTCATGGTCAACGTGCTCAAGAAGGTATGCAGAGAGGTCCACGTAACGGAGATGAGGCCGAGGCACTTCATAGACAGTATCGTGATAGACGGGGACACACATTATTATCCAGACGACGTTCACTTCCACTCGCATCTTGAGAACGAGGATGTGCTCGGTTCCAGCGATGTCGTCTTCATCACGGCATCAACGCTTGTCAACGGCACATTTGATGAGCTTTTGGGCTATTGTGGAAATACAAGGCTGTGCGGGATATACGGCCCCAGCGGTTCGATATTGCCAGACGCGCTTTTTGGCATGGGACTCGATTTCACACGGGCCTATGAGATAACGGACCCGGATGTTTTCGTGAGGGACGCCCTCGACTCGCCGGCGCTTGAATCATCTATAAAAAAACAACAGAAAAAGCACTGGATCCTAAGGTCATGATCTTTCCACGAACTCATAGCATGATAGGATGTCCATCCCAAAGTGAAGTATGTGCAGACCCAGCATCGCCCTACGGTATATGTGGCCGTTTATGTCCTTTTCCTTGGGGGACATCTTGTCACCGAGATTCTGCAGCACCTCCTTGTGCTTTCTCTCAAGCATCCTCTTTAATCTGAGCAATCTATGTTCATCTATATCATAGTTCTGCCCTTCGAGTATGCTCGTGTAGTTCACGAAGAAGATGCCGTAATACTTCTTGTAGAGCTTGAGAAGCTCGTCGTAGAATATGACATCGCTTATAAGTGCCCTTTGCTCGTCCCTGAGCTGGCACTCGAGCACGAATCTGTCCCTGACCCTGATTATGTCCTCGCGCTCATCCTCGAACTCCTTGAATCCCATATCCTCCGTTTCGATAAGTGTTATGTTAACAACCTCTCCTTATTTTTGGGCCTTAGACTGTTTAGGACTGTGTCATTTATTAATTGATTCCCGATAATCCTCATGTGACCCGCAGGTTGTGCCAAATGGTCCAAGACATAGTTAACCTTTTATTAACGCATTTCCGACTATGGATAATATGATGCCCGCAGGTAAAGACAGTGATATCGTATTCGCTACACATGGACTTTCAAGGTCATACGGGATGGTCAACGCGGTCAACGACCTGACGGTATCTGTTAGACGGGGATCGATAGGGCTCCTTGGTCCAAACGGTGCTGGAAAGAGCACCTTCATAAAGATGCTCATGGGACTCGTACGCCCCACAGGCGGCTCTTTCAAGATGTCTGCGATGCCCGGGTCGGGCACTTACCTGGACAAGGTCGGTTACATGCCCGAGCACGACTGCCTCCCGAACGACATGACAGCTGTGGGCCTGGTCTCCTACATGGGAAAACTTTCCGGACTCCCTTCCGAGGTCTCAATGGAGCGGACTCATGAGATACTCGACTTCGTAGGGATGGACGAATCCCGCTATAGGAAGATAAAGGGCTTCTCAACAGGCATGAAACAGAAGGTAAAGCTCTGCCAGTCGATGGTTCACGACCCGGATCTGGTGTTTTTCGACGAACCTACCAATGGCCTCGACCCTGAAGGGAGGAGAGAGATGCTGGACCTGATCAGGGATATTGCAAAGACCGGAAAGACCATAGTATTGAGCACGCATCTCCTGCCCGATGTGGAATACGTATGCGATGACGTCATGATCATGAACAACGGCGAACTGATACTCTACGATTCACTTGCAAATACCCTTGGGAGCAGGAATCTTGCAGTAAGGGTGAGAGGGGACCAGGAACGTTTCATAGACCATATGCGGAACATGGGATTCGGCGTCACCACTTCAGGACCCAACATCATCATAGAAGGGGGGGCGTCCTCAAGCGACGTCTTTGTCTCTGCAAGGGCATCCGATGTCCAGATCCGATACATCTCGTACCATTCCCGCACCCTGGAGGACATATTCCTTAAGCTTGTAGGTGGTGGAGGATGAACAGATTCTCTGCCAAGTACGGGCCCTGGAAGGGCCAAAGCACCACCTTCAGAAAGAGGATGTCCACGTTCATAACACATGAACTATCTTCCATACTCAGATCAAAATGGTCACTTCTTGTGCTCATAATCATCTATGCCCTGTTGGTAATGCCGCGCATTTTTGCAGCCATGAACCCGATCATCGGTTTCAGTCCCGAGTCATACTACAGCATGTTCAGCGAGATGCACCTTTTCATCTTTTTGTATGCCGCTGTTGTCGGTTCCGGGATAATAGCGAGCGATTTCAAGAACAAGAGCATCGTCCTGTACCTGACCAAGGGATATTCGAGGTTCGGTTACATTGTAGGCAAGTTCGCCATACTGTTCCTGGCATTCTCCCTAATCACAATACTGCCGTTCCTGATCATATACATAGTCGCCCTGATATCCTCTGACCTTTCATTCGCCGTCCTGAAGGACAACCTATGGTTGTTGGGTGCCGGCCTTGCGATGGGCACTGTTCTCACGCTCTTCCTATGTGCCCTGACCGCCGGGCTCTCAGCGCTGCTTGGTGATAGGCGCTATACCGGTGCGGCGCTATTTGCCGTCATGATCCTCTCGGGCATCGTTTCCGACATCCTCTTCTCGATCAACGGGAACGAGATGATGTGGATGGTGTCCTTGGGGGAGGACATATCCGTCATAGGCACTTACTTGTTCAGATTGGATGGCATCTATGGATTCAACAGGGCGTATCCGTTCATGATAATCGTTGCCATCTCATTGGTGATGGCCTATATCGTGTATCATTACATATACAGGAAGGAGCTGTCCACATGAAGGTCGTAGAGGCTGAGTCACTTTCGAAATGGTATGGGGAGGTCAATGGACTCAATAACTTCACCGCCACCATCGGAAATGGGATAACCGGGCTCGTGGGCCCGAACGGTGCGGGTAAGACAACATTGATCAGGCTCCTCACAGGCATCATAATGCAGGGAAAGGGCGAGCTAAAGGTGCTTGGGGAAACACCCTTCAACAATCCACGGCTCTCGTCCAGGATGGGTTACTGTCCAGACCATGAAAATCTTTACTTCAAGATGCGACCCTCAACGTTTCTCCATTACATGGCCCGCCTCAACGGTCTTGGAAAGAAGGAATGCGGGGAGAGGTCTGAGAAATGCCTTTCGATGGTTGGGCTTGCTGGTGTCGACAGACCTATAGGTACCTTCAGCAAGGGCATGAAACAGAGGATAAAGATCGCACAGGCGCTTCTTAACGAACCTGAGCTCCTTATACTTGATGAACCGTTCACTGGTGTGGACCCCGTTGTCAGGGCCAATCTTTTCGAGATAATCTCCAATCTTGCCAAGACCGGCATCGATGTTATCATCAGCAGCCATATCCTTTATGACATAGAACGACTTGCCAGCGAGGTGCTTCTCATGAACGACGGCAAGATGCTCCTGTCGGGCAGGATAGGGGACATCGTCGACATAGTGGATGAGAACACGCATTCCATGGTGATCAAATCCAATGAGTGTAGAAGGCTGGGTTCACTGCTTTTTGACAACGGCCTGGTGGACAATGTCGACATAAGGTCTCATGAGGAACTGTTGGTAAGGACCAGCAATCCCAATGAGCTCTACGACTTCCTGCCAAAGGCTGTCCTGGAAGAAGGCATAGGCATCGAGGCGCTGACCCCCGTCGACAACGATCTCCAATCAATATTTGACAGGGTGATGAGAAGATGAAGGGAGGGATGGGCGCAAATCTTGGAATGATGCAACTCACGCTAAGGCAAATGTTATATTCAAGGAAGTTCATCGTCCTGCTCGTCCTCACATGTCTGCCGATGCTTCTTGTGGTCTATGCCCTCATGCAGCCCGACATGTCGCAACCGTACCTCTTCCTAAGCGATTTCACATATATCCTTTACATACAGATCGTAATGGTCGTAGTAACGTTGGTCAATGCGACCTCGCTTATCAGGGATGAGATATCCAACAGGACAATCAGTTTTCTTGTTACCAGGTCTATTTCAAGGGGTAATATTGTGCTTTCACGCTATATCGCTCACATCCCTGTGAACTTCATACTTGTGGCCCTTCCAGTGACACTGTCTTACATCTATATAGGTGCAATGAGGGGAGGGATGTCTGCAAACCTGGACATCCTGGCAGGGTACATCCTGATGATACTTATCGGCGTCATGGTCTATGGCGCCTTTTTCTACATGCTGGGCATACTGGTGAGACACCCCCTGATGATTGGCCTCTTGTTCGCATTCCTCTGGGAGGTGCTCCTGACAAATATGCAGGGGAAGATACCATATATGACCATCATGTTCTACATCAGGTCAATCGGTTTCAGCATAATCGATACAAGCAGCATTCAGGAATCCCTGAGCATGATCTCTGCCAATTATTCAATAATGGCATTGTTTATCGTCATTGCATGCATATTGTTCATCGCCAGGAGAAGATTTACAAAGATGGATCTGATCTGATACATGCTTTGTACAGACCTTCCACATATTTGATGTTCGTCTAGAGATTTCCATGATTCTTAATATGTATTTTTCCTTATTTTTTGACATCAAGATGCATATAAAGTCAAGGTCATGGGCGCGCCCAATCTCGATGATTTTTATTCAAAACCAGACTACTGCATAAAAGCGCACATGATGGCCCGTGAAATGTACAAATGGGACCAACCTCCATTTGTCATGGACCCTGGCTACCTAACTGAAATTTGGGGCGGAAAGGCCATGCGCTTGGCATGGGTTGCGAGCTTCCGCCGCCGTCCCCTCCGTCAAATGTGTTCGGCATGGTCAAGGCAGCAGAGGAATATGGAAGACGCTGATCTTCCTTTATCTTTTTATATTCATATCTATCTTTTTTACCTATGAGACGATTGGGAATAATCTCTTGCCAGGTGTTCGAATGGGAACTGGCCCACATTCTCGACAAGAGGCGCGACATAGACAACATATATATCTTAAACACGCCTGAGAACAAGGGGTTTGCCCAATGCCTGAACAATCACAAGGCAAAGCTCATCAGGGACCCCTACTTTCTGCCAAGGCTCTCGAGGACCTTGGATGTATTGGTCAACATACTGCCCATAGGTCTTCATATAGACATCGACGAGCTTGAGTACGAATGCAACGAAAACATCAACACCTTCAAGGAATGTGCCTCAAGGGTCCTTCTTCTCTATGGTCTCTGTGGCAATGCCCTGAAGAACATCATCCACAGAGAGGATGTCGATCTCCTTTATCCCCGTGACAGCGAAGGGCTTGTCGACGACTGCATATGCTCCATCTTGGGCAGGGAGCGGTATTTCGAGGAACTTAAGCGAAATGGCAGCTTCTTCATGATACCCGGAATGGTGAATCATCGCGATGGCATGGTGGGGCGTATAGAGGAAAGGGTGTCAAGGGCATACTCAGACGAGGACACCAAGTTGCTGCTCCAGGTCAATGAGTATGAGAGGGCGCTCATAGTCGAGGAGGGCATAGAGACGGACGACTACCTCAGAAGGGCCCACCTCTTGGCGAATAATTTTGGGCTTGCGATTGAGAGGACTGCCGGCGACCTCTCCCTTTTGGAAGATACCATCGATAATGCGCTTTCCTCGATGGATTAAATTTTAATATGCACCTTGACATTAATTCATAATGCCCCAGTCATACAGGATACTCCATGTGGAGGACGACAATGAATACTTCGAGCTCTTCAAGACCCAGATGCAGAGGATCAATGGCAAAGAAGGGTGGGGTAGTCTGGAGTTTGTCAATGTCGCGTCCCTGGACGATGCCTTGGAACTGTTTGAGAATGGATCTTTTGACCTTATCATCAGTGATTATCAGGTATTGAAGGGAAATGGCATAGACTTTCTAAAGAACGTAAGGGAGAGGGACCTTTCTATCCCCTTCATTTTCCTTACCTCGCAGGGTGATGAACAGATTGCGAGGGATGCTTTCATACACGGGGCGAACGATTATTTTTCAAAGCAGGTGGGATTGGCAAGTTATGAGAAGATATTCAATGCCATGAGGTCCCAAGTGGACCTGTACAATTCAAGGAGAAGGGAATCTGAGGTTAACAGGAAGCTTTACCAGAACGAGGAGCTATTGATCAATCTTTTCGAGTCAATATCCGATTTCCTCTACTACAAGGACCCCGAGGGGCGATATGAGATCGTCAACAAGGCGTTCGAAGAGGCTGTCGGACTTAAGAAGATGGACATCATTGGCAGAAGGGACGAGGATATATTTTCCAAAAAGGATGCCAAGATCCTTGGCGATGAAGGAAAGATGGTGATGGAATCCATGGAGCCCATGACATTCGAAAACAACATATCGCTGGGTGGCGGCCGGAATTATTACGAGATCCTTATGGTCCCCATTACAAATGGCCATGACAATAAGGTCAGATTGATGGGCATTGGCAGGAATATCACTAAAAGAAAGATGGTGGAGGAATCCCTTAGGAAAAGTGAACTATTGTATCGCACACTTACGGAAAACATACCAAACTGTTGTCTTGTGCTGTACAACAACGCCCTGGAGGTAGTTTTTGCAGGGGGTGATTCCTCCAATAACATGTTCAAGGACGTGAAGGACCCGGCCTCCGTCTTTTGGGAACTCTTCGAAGAGGATACCCTGATGGCGCTGGAATCCGGATTCACACGTGCCTTGCATGATGTCAAGCAATCTTTTGAGATAGTCCATGAGTCCAGAAACTTCGATGTCTACACCCTGCCGATAAAGAACTATGGGGGCCATGTCGAACTGGCCATGGCCATGATATATGACATCACGGAGAGAAAAAGGACCGAAAAGGAGCTTATCGATCAAAGAAAGGAACTTTCCGACTATGCCCATATCGTATCCCACAACCTAAAGAACCAACTGATAACCATCAACGCCTATGCCCAGCTCATACTGGAGGGGGACGAGGACAGTCCCATCTTTGCCAAGAGCCTGATGAAGACGGTGAAGAAGGTCAACGAGTACATATCTGGACAGTTGAAGCTTGCGGAGGCTGGAAGGAACATAGGGGATCTCAGGGAAGTGGACCTCAATCAGCTGGTCAACAGGATAGGCAAGAACTTCCTGATAGAGATAAAGGGAAATGATCTCCCGACGATAATGGGGGACCCCAAGAACATAGAGGAGGTATTTATCAATCTTGTCTCAAATTCCTTCAAACACGGGAAGGCTGACAAGGTCTCGATATATTCTCAAATTGATGGCGAATGGAACAGGATAGTCTTTGAGGACAATGGTGTGGGCATTCCCGATCAATACGTTGATGATATCTTCAATCTGGGATTTTCCACAGACGGCACCGGTTTCGGACTTGCCATAGTGAAAAAGATCATAGAATCACATGGCGGCAGCATAAGGCTCCTGCCGTCGAATGGCACGGGCGCATCCTTTGAGATACTTTTCCCGCTAAGCAATTCCTAGCCATTGGCTTTCCATCTTTCCTATTATGGACCTTGCCCAAAGGAAGGATAGCATCCCGCTCAACAGATTGGCCACGACTATGCTCGACCATATCCCCAAAAGGCCATAATCCATGACTATTCCCAACATGTATGCCGCCGGAACGGTGAATATCACTGTTCTCAGAAGGGTCACGCTCAGGCCGTTGATGCCTTTCCCTATCCCATTGAAGAAGGATGATGAGAACATGCTCAGGGAGGCGACAGGGAGATATATGCACACCACCCTAAGAAATGTCACGAGGCCTTCGTATATCCTGGCCGCCCCGTCCCCCTGGGTGAAAAGCATTGCTATGTACGGCGCCAGGAGATATACTGCCAGGGCTATCAGGGACTCAAAGACAATACCCAAGCGCAGTGAATATAGATACGTCTCCTTCAGTTTTCCGTATTGTTTTGCCCCAAAGGTTGCCCCGGTCACCGTCGAGACCCCCATGGCCATCCCGATCAACGGCAGTGTTGCCATGTTGGTGACACGCCATCCCGTGCTGAGGATCGCCACGCCGTCGGTTCCGCCAACGCTCAGGACTATGCCGTTGAGAAGGAACATGTACACGGAGAAGGAAACGGTCTGGAACGATGCGGGAATGCCCACCTTGAAGATGTCCAAGGACACGTCTTTGGATATTGAACGTTGCCGCAGGTCTATATCGGCGTACGATTGCCTTTTTGCAACCAACCAATAATGAGCCATGATGCAGCTTGAAAGATAGGATATCACCGTGGCCCAGGCGGCGCCGGCTATCCCCATGTCCAACTGATAGATGAATATGGGGTCCAGGACCATGTTCAGACATGTCCCCAGCAGCATTGCGAACATGGACCTCTTTGCATCGCCTTGATTTCTTAGCACGGCGTTAGAGAGGTCAGAGAGAAATATTATCAAGGTCCCGGCAAACATGACACGTGCATACGAAAGGGTCTGGGGAAGGATATCGTCAGCCCCGAGATACTGGAACATATTGTCTGAAAAGACCAACAACGGCGCCGAATATGCCAGGGATACTACTATCGCGAAGATGTAGGAATGGCTCAGTATGTTGCCTGCGCCCTTTCTGTCCTCAGCACCTATGCGTCTCGCCAGGGCAACACCGCCCCCAACACTGATTGCGGAGGAGATTGCCAATGTAAGGTAGTAAAATGGATAGAACAAACCAACCGCGGAGAGTGCGTCCGCCCCAAGCCCCGATACCCATATGGCATCGACGAGATTGTAGACGGTGTTGGCGACCATGGCGATTATCATCGGTATGGAGATATTCAGTATTGCCTTTTTCGGGTCTGATAGCAACTTATCCCTGCTGTGGTAATACTTCTCCATGCTCGCACCTGCCACGCTATGGACCGATCGTCTCTTCGAAACATTTCATTAGGATGTTCATGTTTCCATCTGTCCGTTCCATTGGGAGCTCCACATCGGTCGAGGCCTTTCGGGCGAGATCCATATCGACATCTTCCCAAAGGCCATGGTCTATGACCATCGTTCTGCGATATCCCGCATACTCCAACATCATCTTCATCCCCTCCATGTCGCCATCCCGGTTCCCCATCAGGCCCGCCATGTCCTTCCAATGAAGGGCGAATCCCGGAATGAAGAACAAGCTTCCAAGATTCTTCAGCTGTTTTAGGTATTCCTTCCTGCCTAGGACAGAACAGATGCAGTCGTCGACTATCTCTCCTTCGTCCCTTGGCGCTATCAGTTCTATGTCCTCCCTGTTGAACACCCTTTTCGAGGCGTCCCCGCAGAGGCCGTAGAGCATCATTACCTTGTCACAATGTTCCTTTAGAGCGTCTATGGACCTTGACCTTTTCTCTATGAGGTCGTCGATGTCTACATGCAGTCCTATGGGCAGTATCTCCAATAGGACGTCCGTTCCCTCACCCTTGGGCAGGCCCCCTATATCATCGATGAAATTGAGCTTCCTTTTCTTGAGCATGGACGAGAATTCCATGTTCTCTTTCGTTGGCCTTGCGTATACCCTGTCTATCGATCCGTTTTTCTCCAACAGGAACGCAAGCTCCTTCTCGAACACCTGACAGGCAATGATGCCCACCCTCTTCATGAAAAAACATGATGTCCTTGGTATATAAGTTTGAGCTTGTATTATCATAATAGCACATATGATAATATATAAGGAAATTAAAAGGTGGACCAGCACCCCCGACAATTGGGTTAAGGTGCTACGTTCAGTACGAACACCTCTTTTTTCAGGTGCTGGTCCGTGCAACGATCTCCTACATAGGGCCTTTCGGTGTATGCAGTTCCAAACCACCGAAGTGATTTGAGAGACCCATGTGATCGACGTTCCAGAACAGTACACTGAATTCCTGTTCCTTTGCTCCCACATGTTTGTTGCAATATAATATACACATCATTCCTATATAAATTTATTTTGACAAAAAGAAATTGATATTGATACATTATGTATCAGTTCTAACCATTAAAATGTAAAAAATAAGATATATTATAAAATAATAAAAAATATTATCATATCTAATCAATGGAACATAATCAGTTTTGATAATTTTTCAGGTATATTGTCTATTTTTTCTTGGATATGTTTCTTTTTGGCTTCTGAACATTCGCCAATGAATAACCCAAGGTCCTTGAATTCCTTGATGGGATGATTGGATATGTCTTGTATCGTTTTCTCATAGAGCTTATCTATCTGCAGGCATTCCTCGATAAACTTGAGCTCAATATCCTTCATGTTCAAAACGACCTGTTGCACCTTTTTGAGTAGTGGATTCTCCAATTTGTCCACAAGTTCTTTCCTTAGCAGCGCATCGTAGATGAATCTCCTGTACCAGGTGATGTTGTCCCTGTTCGTCATGATCGTTTTATTTCCGCTCTTGTAGTCCTTGATGTACTTGTCATATTGCTGTGCAAGCAGGATTGCATCTGAGAAGATCCTTTTCTCCTCAGAGTTAAGATCAAGTTCCATGGTATCTATAATATCGTTTGGAGACACTTCGTTAAAATATTCGGCATGCTGCAATTTCATATTACCACTTCTACTATAATTCCAACTGACCACTAATAACTTTTTTTCTTTATAAGGGCTTTGATGTGGAAAGAAGAAAAAGGGGAATTATATCCCCCTCAGTGTTCCAAAGAAGACCTGCCAGGCCAAAAGTGATTTGGAGACAAGACTGAGCACAATATACATCTTTTCCCCATAGTAGTAGTCTTTCCAGCGTCCGACACCCTTGTATTGCAGTGCCATATTGACCGCGAAGCTCATGAAGAATGTGAAGAGGGAGACAAATATATAGTATACGAAGTCTGGCACGCCACCGCCGTCTCCGCCCGCACCGGCCAGGTACATCGCTATCACTATCCAAGGCGCTGATCCGGCGATGCATCCGAATATGTAAGCGGTCCAGCTTACCTTTTCCCTGTCTTGATTGTATAGTTCCATCATCAGTCCAAAGAGGTTCATCGTGCCGTTTATCATGAAGATGGGTATGAGTGCTGCAATGTCGTAGATGCCGGTCAACATTGCAATAACGACTATCATTATGGAGGAACTAAGGGCATACTCGTACCAACGGAGATAGTTTATATGTCTCTTTAGATTTTTCACATACCATTCAAATCCGATAGTTGAGAGGTAGAAGTGACATACTGCGGATATCAGTAGAAATAATGCAATCAACGGCCCGAGGGGAACTGAAACCATATCTTCCATGACGGTTTCCAGAGATTGCGTTTCGACAAAGAATTTGACATAGAAACTCTTTATGGGCAGTGAATAACCGTTGCTCAAGTATAATATCAATAAGGACTGTACAAGGTGCAGACAACCCATGAAAAGATTGAAGTTCTTTAAACCTTTGAAGGTCTTTTCATCATCTTTTGTTGTCATGTGTTACATTATATGTCTTATTGATATTCTTATATTTATCTAGATATATTGTTTTTTTCATACATTTTTTCTATTTTTTTCGACGTGTTCTTCAATATTGAACTTTCTTTTTAGATCATTGGGTTCATATATCTCACTTTTCCAAAGACAAGTTCCTTTTTCCATCACAAATATGTTAAAGCCTGCATTATAGATACATATTTGCATAAATAAGGTGAAAGACCATGGATGTAATGGAAGCCATAAGGAAAAGAAGAAGTGTTAGGAAGTATTCAAATAGAAGGGTGGATGATGAGACGGTAGGCGTTTTACTCGAGGCCGCGAGACTTGCACCTTCTGCCAGAAACATACAGAACAGGAAATATGTCGTTTTAGACAATATAGATGATGAGGTGGCGGATGCATGCAATGGCCAATCATGGGTATCCACAGCCCCCTTGATGATGATGGGCTTGATAGACCCTACTGTCAACAAATGGGCCGAGACCGACATGGCCATCGCCTTTGAACAGGTAGTCCTGGAGGCTGTTGAACTGGGTCTTGGGACCTGTTGGATCGGCGCCTTTGATGAAGGGAAGATAAAAAGGATAATAGGCGCACCTGAGAACATGAGGGTATATGCACTATTGTCAATTGGTTATCCAGAAACGAATCCTTCCCAGATGACCAGCAAAAAGCCTATCGATGAAATATGGTCCAAGGACAAGTACAAGTGGTAATCAGAACTCAAGTCTCGTCTTATTGCCGCAGATGGGACAGGATGCCAGCACGTTAAGTTCCTCGTTCTTATCCTTTTTTTGATCATATTCATCCAAAAGGTCAGTATCGGGCGTGAATTCATGGCTGCATCTGGGACATTTGACCTTTTTGCCGATATCGCAACTTTCTCCTTTTTTCATCGTTTCACCAGAACTACATTATCTCTCTATAGGTACTATATACACCTTTGTGAACATTATATTTATATTTTTTCTAATTGAGATATATGCCATGAGAGAAAGGGATTATGATGTGAAGAAGAAAAAACTCATCGAGAATCTGGCATGGGCCGCCTTCGTGCTTTTGATCGGCATTATCCTGTTGGTGCCCGGGGACACACCCGAGGGCACATGGTATCTTTTCATCGGATTGATACTCGTCTGCATGAACATCGGGAAATATATCCTTGGAGTGCCAATAAGCACCCTGACCTTGGGGGGCGGACTGGTCCTGTCCATAGCAGGTCTAACAGATTATGCAGGTCTTGACCTTTCCCTTGGCCCGATAGTGCTGATAATAATAGCCCTCCTCATTGCCATCAGGACCATCCATAGTTATCAGGGAAAGTGATGGAATGGCAACAAGGGAATTCGATATAGAACTGGACAAGGCCAGTGTCAAGAGGATCCTTACGACCAGTAGTGGAAAAGGTCTTGACGATACGATCGACAACGTGCTGGAGACATGCATGGAAACTGCGCATCCCATCGCAGCATATGAAACGTCCGACATCAAAGTTCTTGATGACGACAGGCTCCTGATAGGCGGTGAGGAGTTCACTAGCAATTTCCTCAGAAGGTGCCTAGGACAAAAGGAGAAGGTCCATCCCTTTGTAATGACCCTGGGAAAAAAGACCGATGAGGCACTTTATGGGCAATCAGATGTCCTGTCACAATACATACTTGACGTTCTCTACAATCTTGTCCTGGTCAAGATGGAAAGGGGGTTGAGGTCGCAGATAGGCAATGAATATTCATACGCCCACATCTCAAAACTGAGCCCGGGGTCGCTTGACTATTGGCCCCTACAGCAACAGCTGCCTCTTTTTAATCTGCTTTCAGAGGGAATAAAACAGATTGATGTTGAGTTGGACAAGAACTGTATCATGCATCCATCAAAATCCATATCAGGGATCATATTCCAAACGAGAATACCTTTCAGTTCCTGTATATTCTGTTCGATGGAGGGGTGCCCCGGCAGGGAGCAACCATACCAAATAGAAAAATCGGAATATTATCTTGGAAAGATTTAGTTGGAACTCTATTGGCGTGAACGGCGAGGCTTTGACATCTTACTTTATCTCTTCATAATATTCGTTCATTATCTGTTGAAGCTCTCCCATCATCTTGTTGATCTCAGAGTTCATTTTTCGTATTTCAACGAGATATTCGTTCATCGTCTTCTCATATAGTTCCATGTTGGTCTTGTATATCTTCAACCTCTCAGCCAATAGCTTGATTTTCTCTTCCATCATTTATGTTATGTCGTTTATACTAATTAAATCTAATCTCCGTTACCTTTCCACTATGCTGGCTGTCCGCACCAAAACCCCACAATAAGAGCTGCATTCCATATTGGAAAAGTGATTTTTGTTATAAATATTGTCCTTAAATATATAATAATAATGAATTATATTTACATATTTTTCTATTTAATAAAATTAATTTAATTAATTTAGATTTATCAGAATATATATAACATAGACACAACTATTTTATGAACATAAAAGTGTTAAACTCATAAAATATATCCTTTTCTATACATATTTTATGTCAAGAAAACTATTTATAGCATCGAGTGGTATGTAATTATGTCAGCAACACAAGGGAGCGAAGGAATGGATTCAGTCTACCATTCCGGAACACAGAACTTGTGGGTTTCAAGATTGCTACGCAACCTAAACTGTCAGATCCGAAAGGAGAAACACAGGAAACTGCTGTAAGGGCCAGCACCTGAAAAAGAAGGTGTAACGTACTGAACTTGCACCTTATCCCAAAGGTTGGGGGTGTTGGCCTATTTTTATTAGTTCTTATTTAAGATATGCTTTAATATTATAATATATTTGTAAATTATCATAACGTCAACATCTTTTGGGATTGTCATCATATACATCGAACATGGATTTTTCGATATATTTCTAAATCTTATGTGGAAATTCAGTGTTATCGTCTATGGTCATCGGTGTCGGTTTATCATATTTTTACCCATGCCATGATCTTTCGGTCGAAAGACCCTTTATCAATGGAAATTCCATTTTTATTCCTCTCGTTTTTATAGCAAAACTCATATCAACACGACGTTGTATACAAACACACAGATTTGTATTTTTATTCAAATTTTATGTCAAGAAAACTATTTATAGCATCGAGTGGTATGTAATTATGTCAGCA
>DAINBB010000005.1:70139-74733 GCA_036733165.1 Halobacteria archaeon
CAGATCCGAAAGGAGAAACACAGGAAACTGCTGTAAGGGCCAGCACCTGAAAAAGGGGTGTTCGTACTGAACGTGCACCTTTACCTTATTGAAAGGGGTGTTGGCCTATTTTTAATGTGTATGGGTTAATATATGTCAACTTATATTATAATTACCACATTCTAAAATAGGATCATAATCAAAAAAATAAGAAAATAGAATCTATTGGTAGTAGTCGTTTCTTGCCTCTATCAGTGCCCTGGCATTCTCTATCGGTGTCTTTGGAGCGAGACCGCACCCCGGTGCCAAGACGTCTATGCCGTTTTTCATAGCGTTCATAGCCTCTTCCTTGACATCCTCTGGCGTTCCGTTGAACAGTGTGGTGGCACAGGCGACATTCCCAACAAGCCTTGACCTGCCAGATATCAGTTCCTTGGCCTTCCCTATGTCGGATATCTTTTCTTCGACGCTTAGGGCGTCATAGCCGCATCTCGACATGGAGTCCAAGATTTTGTAGACGTTTCCGCATATATGCAGGACGCTTCTGCCCTTTGAACATTTGGCGATATTCTTTAGATTTTCCATAACATGGCTCTCGAAGATCTTAGGGCTTATCAGCTCAGGGGATGCCACAGGGTCTGCAACACAGATAATGTCCGCTCCCGCTTCCAGAAGTGAGTTGGAATATTCTATGCAGGCCTCGGTAGACGATCGGATGACCGATGCCACATATTCTGGTTTTTTGATGAAGGATATTAAGAACTTCTCTGCCCCTATCAGGTCCGAGGCCAAGGTGCAGGGCCCCTCGAATCCCGCGATTATTGGCACGTCCTCCCCCATCCTTTCCCTGACCTTTCCGATGGCATCCAACACGACAGGTATACGTCCGATCTCCAGCAGCCTCTCTGGGACCTCGAGGTCCTTCTCGAGCCCTGATAATGGATGGCTCAGGACCGAGGGCTGCTTGTCAGCCTTTCCCATCATCAGGTCGCACCCCAAAGCCTCCGCCAGGACAGTGACGCAGTATGGCACCCTTACCGATTCGAAGCCTATCAAATCATGTGCCGCCATCGCGAGCTCCGCCATTAGGTGGGGGTCCTCGTGCGCGAGGGGCCAGGATGCGTTTGACAGCTCCATCAGGTCGACTATGCCGGTCTGGGTGAACGAGGCCACAGGCACTTTCGTGACCCTCTTCCCATCCAATGCGTCGAAGAGATTTTTCTTGATGTCTATGTCATTCATAAAAACACTTTCAATAAAGAAAAAAATAAAGGATTTAGGCCTTTGGTAATTGGCCGTAGTCCTTTACTGCCTGTACAAATGCATACGTGTTGGCCACTGGTGCGAAGGGAGGTATCTCGCATGCGTTACATGCCAGGTATCCCTTGGGGCTCTCCTTTGCGGCCAGAACCTGTTCCTTCACCTTGTCGTACACTTCCGCGGGCGTTCCCAACTGCATCAATGCCGTGTCGATGTTTCCAAGAATGGCACATTTGTCCCCGAAGACGCTCATCACCTTCTTTATGTCCATAGGTTCCTTGCCATCGTATGCCACATGCATCAATGTCGCGGGCGTTATCGGCACCTTCGTGTGCAGATCCCAGTCCACCCTGTGGTCGCCGCATAGGTGGTACATTATCCCTGGGCCGGCACCGTTCTTCAGGGACTTGCTAATCATCTCGCTCATATAATTTATATTGAACTCGATGCATTGCTCCCTGCTCAGGGTATTGCTGGTCAGAAGTGAGGAACAGGCTATGAACGATGATCCATATCTCTCTGCCACCAATGTGTTGACATTGACACAGTGTTCCACAGCCTTCTTGAGGAGCCTATGCAAAAGCTTGGGATCCTTCTTTACAAGCAACACTGCCTTCTCTGGCCCTATCCAATACGCCACCTGTATAAATACCTCATATGGGAAGCTCCAAGGCGCGAAATACTTTCCCATGATCTTTTCGGCCCTCTCCAGAGCTTTCCAGTGCCTCTGCATTGTTGGCCCATTTGAAAGCTCCTTGAGATCCAGAACCTCAAGACTGTCAGCTTCCTCAAACGTCTTGCATGCGGGTTCGATCATTGCAGGCGCGGCCATCCTCCCTACTGGCATCTTCAGCTTCCCGCCATAGTCCTCGACCCAGTACGTTGCATATAACCACATGGGCAGGATCTCGGCGTCAAGCATCTGACTGGCATGGATGATGCAATCTATCCCCAGGTCGGGTTTCGTGTAATAGTCGTAGAGGGTGTATCCATGCATGATGGCGGCCTGCCCCATGCACATGGGGGATGCGGGTGTCCTGTCTGGCACCTCTCCCATAAAGAATGCGTTGCTTCTCTTGATTCTTTCTTCCAGCTTTTCTTGGAATATATGTGCGAACACTTCAATTACCCCCTCAGTTCCTCAATCAATCGTGAGGCCACCTTCACGGCCTTGGAGGCGTCTTCGGCCTGGGCATCGGCCTCTATGCGTGAGACAAAGTCCTCATTGACCGGGGCGCCACCTATCAACACCTTGACATTTTCCCTTATGTCCTTGTCCCTGAGCCCTCTTACCACATCAAGCATTCCTGGCATGGTCGTGGTCATGAGAGTCGACATCGCGACGATGTCAACCTTGTCGTTTTTGGCGGTATTGACAAAATCATCGGCCGGGACATCCCTACCCAAGTCTATTATCTCGAACCCGGCGGCATCAAGCATTATCTTGACCAGATTCTTTCCGATATCATGCAGGTCCCCTTCGATGACACCGATAACTATCTTTCCTTTCGATTTGCCCACATCTTCAACCTTGATATGCGGCTTCAATATGTCCATTGCTGCATACATGGCCTCTGCTGACATTAGTATCTCTGGAACGAAGATATCGCCTTTGTCATAGAGTTCGCTACAAACGGCCATACCGGCCCCGCATCCGTCCATGATGGCTTCGTATGCGTCCATACCGGATTCAATGGCTTTGTTAGCTAGGTCCTTGCATGTTTCTTCATCGCCGTCTACAACGGCCTTCTTTAGTCCTTCTAAGACTGCATCGTTGTTCAAAAAATATCCACCTCCTGTGGCAATCGAATTGCCGCTGTTTATTATGACATTTGTCAATAAATAGATACGTCCGTATGGATGGATAATCCATATATATCTATATGTAATGAAAATAATTTATTATTTTTCTTAATATTATGAAAATAATTTTATTATTTTAAAAAAATATTGAATATGGTGCATATATTATAGATTATATCTCATGGGATAATATAATATACTTTAAATACCTACTTTTATAGGGTGTCATTTTGGGGCGTGGGCATGTTACTGGATTGTTCTCATTGGCCATTGTTTTCATAGTCTTGTTTTCATCAGCATGTATCAACGGAGGGGATGTTGAGGAATATACACTCATGGATCGTGAGGATGCCTTGCCCTCCGATATCCAGAAGATGGGGCCTGAAACGGACGATTATCCCCCCATAATGCATTCTGATGAGTACAGCCAACCAGTTCCACTTTCATATCCGGTGAACACGGCAGGTGCGGAGGACTCGCCTTTCATAATGCCCGATGGAAAAACGATTTATTTTTTCTTCACTCCCGATGTGAGGGTGCCTCCCGAGGAACAGTTGCTTGACGGGGTCACGGGCGTCTGGGTCTCTGAGATCGTTGGGTCGGCATGGACCGAACCTGAGAGAGTATGGTTGCAGGACCCGGGAAAGCTCTCGCTTGACGGCGCGGTCTGCGTAGATGGGGACATGATGCTCTTTGCCTCCGCGAGGGAAGGTTACAGCGGGGTCAACATCTTCTCGGCAGAGTTGGCAGATTCCGAATGGACAAACTGGAACTATGTCGGAGATAGGTTGATGAAGGAGATCATGATAGGGGAGGTACATCTTCATGGAAATGAGCTCTACTTCCATTCCGATCGTCCCGGCGGCAGGGGTGGTTTCGATATCTGGGTCACCACCAAGGAGGGCGATTCCTGGTCCGATCCAATAAACATCGGTGCCGTGAACACATCCGACATGGATGGATACCCGTTTGTATCGCAGGATGGTACCGAGCTTTGGTTCACCAGGACCTACCTGGGAACGCCGGCAATATTCCGTTCCACAAAGATCGATGGCGTCTGGCAGGAACCTGAGCTTATAGTTTCCCAGTTTGCAGGGGAACCCACGCTTGACGATGAAGGCAACCTTTATTTTGTACATCATTTCTATGAGGACGGGGAAATGATAGAGGCGGACATATATGTGGCATATAAGCTCTGATCACCAAAAGGCATTTTGTATCTAAGTTAGTTTTATATAATCCCAATCCCTTGTCTTACTGCAATGGTGGAAGATAGGGTACGGTATGTTGATGTTCTTAGAAACAGGAACTTCAGCTTTTTGTGGATAGGCCAGATAATATCCAACTTCGGTGACAGATTCACATACATGGCCAACATCGCCTTGATAGTTTTCAATTGGGGCGGCAGCGCCATGGACACCGGGGGCATCTTCATCGCGATGTCCCTTCCCGCATTGGCCTTTGGCCCCATATCCGGTGTATTCGTGGACAGGTACAACAAGAAGCATGTAATGATAATATGCGATGTAATGAGGGCGGCCATCGTGCCATT